>CAJTPC010000005.1 GCA_910578245.1 uncultured Christensenella sp.
TATATATTTTATATTAAGAGATTTTAATAAGAATTTTTGAAATGCTGTCGAATGTACAAAAATTTACACATTTTCTTAAAGACATAAAGCGATAATGACGTCAAATATAATATATAATTATAAATTTAGGCAATAGTTTTACCTATTACCTAAATAAATTATCGCTCAAACTCTTACAAATTTAGATAAGTTTGTTTAAGTCGCAATCGGGCTTTTTACCCACGTACGCCAGACTTGCCTTTGATAAATCATAAGTATAATCAATGACTTCGCGTGTTTGGTCCAAAGTAATCGCGTCAATCTCTTTTAGTTTCTCGTCAATGTCGAATATCTTGTCTGTAAACAGCACGTTCTTAGCGTTGACTCGCATCATTACGCCGTTGCTCTCCTGACCGAGTACGTAATTACCTTTAAGTTGCGCAATACCTCTATCAAGCTCTTTTTTAGTAAGTCCGTTTTTACGCAATTCTTCTATAAGCTCCAAACTGCAGTCTACGGCTTTCTTAACAGACTCAACATTGGTACCGATATACAAGGACAACACGCCGTTGTTGATATAAGAAGAGTTGTAGGTGTACACGTTGTACGCAAGTCCTCTCTTCTCTCTCACTTCTTGGAAAAGACGGGAGCTCATTCCTCCGCCTACAATAGTATTGACTAGCGCCTCTGCCATCGATAGCTTGCTGTCGTATTCAAATGAGGGAAATGCTATAGCAATATTGGATTGCTCAATATCTTTATATTTATACAATACGCTTTTTTCAGTATTGTGTCGCTTATCGTGCCAATTTCTCTTGCAATTGGATGCAAACTTTCCTTCAAAATATTTTTCTACTAATTTTTTTGCCTTGTCAAATGCAATGTTGCCTACTATTGAAACTACGCTACTCTCCGCGCAATAATTTTTGCCTATATAGTCAATCAAGTCATCGCGAGTGAAATTCTTGACGTTCTCTCTTTCTCCGAGAATTGTTCTGCCCAGCGGATTTGCTCCAAAATACCCCTCGGCAAGCATATCCAAAACCAAGTCGGAATTATCGTCCTCGCACATAGATATCTCTTCTAGCACAACGCCTTTTTCTCTCTCCATTTCTTCTTTATCAAAAGTCGATTTGAAGAGTATTTCACTGAGTATTTTAAGGCAATTTTCTGCCTCTGTGTCGATTGATAAGGTATAAAAGCACGTTGTCTGCTTGGAAGTAAACGCATTGATTTGCGCGCCGATTCCATCGACGTATTCTACTATCTCAAAGGAAGTTTTGTCTTCCGTACCCTTGAAATACATATGCTCAATGAAATGCGATATACCGTTGTTTTTATCATTTTCGTTACCGCTTCCGACCGCAGTCATCACTGCTATTCCAACCGACCTAACCGCAGGAGAATATTTATACGCCAATCTCAATCCGCTTGGAAATCTAAAAATTTTGTTCATCATCGTCCTCTGTCGTCATTTATAATGATATTATAATATAATTATTATCAATCGTAAAGCATAAATACCGACTTTTGCTATTTTATGAATTATATTATCTCTTGAGATATAATCTGCGACACAGTTACGGGAGTAAGCGCATTTTGTTCATAATACGTCAATATATCTCCCAAAGCCGACAGCGTATGCGCGGTAGGGTGCATAAGTATCATATCGCCGGCTCCTATCTTATTAGTCGCTCTGCTGTACACCAAAGAGCTGTCTTTATCTCGCCAATCTATCGTATCCCTACTCCACATAATTACACTCATGCCATGCGCATGCGCAACTTTGAGTGTAGTATCGGAATAACTGCCTGACGGCGGAGCAAATAAAGTTATATCATACCCGGTCAACCCCTTTACGAGAGTATTGGTCGAGGTTATTTCCGCTTCATTTTGCTTAGCGTCGAGTTTTGCATGGTCCTTATGGAAATATCCATGATTACCTAGTTCATGTCCGCCCTCTATCATCTTATCGAGATATTCTTTATTCTTTGACGCCCAACTACCGCCGACAAAAAACGTTGCTTTGGCATTGTGCTTTGCGAGAATCTCAAGCATACCGTCGAGATATTCCGTCCCCCAATACACGTTGATCATCAAAGCCACTTCGCCTCTTGTAGTATTTCCCTTATAATATGGTCTGTCATTGTTTGGAGTAAAGACAAATGAGGAATACTGACCGCTGAAACTCACCAAAGTGAGCGTCAACAGCATCGTTATAATAATTACGTTGGTAACTGCGCTTGCAAATTTTGATACTTTCTTCATACACACCTCAACAAAATGTATGTTTGAAGACAAGCGTTTATGAATATTTATCTATGCCAACAAAATGATTTATAAATATTTAACAGGATTTTGTATTATATCAATAATATATGATTTTCGCTTTGCATCCTCTACGCCAAGACTGTAAAAATCTTGCTTTTTTCCACTTACTTGGAACGTATATCCTTTGATTACTATTCCAACCGAAAAAAGCCATATATTCCAGACTGTATACAGACTGAGGGATTTTAATTTCTTTAATATTAACGCAACCGTCAAATGCTAACCTTCCTATAATCTCCAAATCATTGGGCAACTCCGTTTCTTGCAAAGATTTACAACCTTCAAAAGCTCTATCGTGTATCTCCAATACCGATTGCGGTATCACTACTTTTTTCAACAAAACGCTATTGACAAACGCCGTTTCGCCTATTATTGCGATATCGCTGTCAACGCAATATTCATCGTCATTCCCAAGATACCTCTCTAAACAATTTACTTTGGCATACGCATGCCCCGCTAATTTACTTTGAGTTACTATTACTGAAATTCTCTGTCCGCCTATATACACGCATTTAAGATTATCTATATCCTTTAGACAACCTTGCTCCAAGTAAATTTCTTCATTTTCAATAATTATACTATTTAACTCGTAGCAACCGCTAAACGCGTTCTTATCTATTTGTCTTACGGATTTTGGAAGAAAAATTTCTTCAAGATAAAATTGATCGGGAAAAGCGTATTCTTCAATCTTTATGACGCCGTCAGGAACTGCTAATCTTTTAGCGTCCTCAATCTTACACATAAATAATTCGCCCTCGTCAATATACCAATTTTCATCGTCTATAGACAAGAGTTTGTTTTTAATATATTCGTTTTCTTGCATATTTACCTCTTTTAATATACCTTTATTATATAAAACCGTACTTTAGTTGTCAATGCTAGCGACAAAAAAGGAGCAATCTTGCGACTGCTCCTCACCTTGTCAAATAAGATTTTACTTGATAACTTCCAAAAGTCTTAACGCAACGCCCTTGTCGTTGATGTCGATAACTTTTACTCTTACCTTATCTCCGATATTGACTACGTCCTCTACTTTTTCTACTCTTTCTTTCTTGAGTTTGGAGATGTGTATCATTGCGTCTTTACCGGGAGCGATCTCAACGAATGCTCCGAAGTTCATTATTCTAACGACTCTGCCTTCAAATTCCTCATCGATTTCCGGATCGTTGGCAATAAGTTCGATAGTCTTCTTTGCCTTAGCATTCATATCTTCGTCAATGCCGGATACAAGTACGTTGCCGAAATCATCGATATCAATCTTAACGCCCGTATCATCGATAATCTTATTAATTACCTTACCGCCACTGCCGATAACGTCCTTAATCTTGTTGGGATCAATGCTGAAAGATACAATCTTTGGAGCATACTTAGAGAGCGACGCTTTTGGAGCAGGCAAAACTTCAAGCATCTTGTCGAGAATGAAAAGTCTGCCCTTTCTAGCTTGAGCCAAAGCCTTACGTAATATCTCTTCGTTGATACCCTTAATCTTAATATCCATTTGAATAGCCGTGATACCGTCTACCGTACCTGCTACCTTGAAGTCCATATCGCCGAAGAAGTCCTCAAGACCTTGAATATCTGTCAAAACGGAAATCTTAGACTTGTCCTCATTGCTGATAAGTCCCATTGCTACGCCCGCAACCGGCTTCTTGATTGGAACGCCTGCGTCCATAAGAGCCAAAGTCGAACCGCAGACAGAAGCCTGTGAGGTAGAGCCGTTGGAAGAAATAACTTCGCTTACCGTACGAATTGCATATGGGAATGACTCAACCGATGGAAGCATTGGCTCCAAAGCTCTCTCTGCCAAAGCTCCGTGTCCGATTTCTCTTCTGCCGGGACTCTTCAACGGCTTTGCTTCGCCCGTGCTGTACGGTGGCATATTGTAGTGATGGATATATCTCTTGCATACTTCGTCGTCAAGGCCTTCGAGCTTTTGAACTTCTGACAGACTACCGAGTGTACAAATCGTCATAACTTGCGTTTGTCCTCTGGTAAATACGCCGCTTCCGTGTACTCTTGGCAATACGCCGTGTTCGCACCAAATCGGTCTGATTTCTTCAAGACTTCTTCCGTCAGGTCTGATACCCTTGTCCAAAATCTTTGCTCTAACCTTAGCTTTCTTCATAGCGTACAAGGTTTCGCCTATATCTTTCTTTCCGTCAGGGAATTGCTCTGCGAAGTGCGCGAATACGTCCTCGTCAAGAGCGTCTTCTGCCTTATCTCTGTCTTGTCTGTTAAAGTTGTCGAGTACAGCGTCCATTTTCTTATCGGCGTAAGCCTTGACAGCCTCTTCGATTTCTGTAGCCGGATGATAAAGATTAGGAACAATCTTCTCTTTACCTATTTTAGCCTGTATATCTTCGATGAACGCTACAATCTTCTTGATTTCTTCGTGACCGAACAAAATCGCTCCGATCATTTCTTCTTCGGTAAGCTCATTAGCGCCTGCCTCAACCATCAAAATAGCTTCTTTTGTTCCGCTCAAAGATAAGTGAAGTTTAGACTTCTCTCTTTGCTCTGTATTAGGATTTATAACGTACTGTCCGTCTACGTATCCGACTATAACGGAACCTGTAGGTCCTGCAAAAGGAATATCGGAAATACTCAACGCAACGGAGCTACCTATCATAGCGTATACTTCCGGCGGAAGATCCGGATCTACGGATAGAGCCGTAGCTACTACTGCAACGTCGTTGAAAAATCCCTTTGGGAACAACGGACGAAGCGGTCTGTCAATAAGTCTTGACGTCAAGATAGCCTTATCGCTTGCTCTGCCCTCGCGTTTTTTGAAACCGCCCGGTATCTTACCTACGGAATACATCTTTTCTTCATAATCTACTCCAAGTGGGAAAAAATCAATTCCGTCCCTAGGAGTTTTTGCCATTGTTACGTTGACCATAACGGCTGTTTCTCCACATCTTACGATACAACTGCCGTTGCTAAGACCGCAATAAGCGCCTGTCTCAACGCTGACTTCTCTACCGCCGATAGTGGTTGTAAAAATCTTTCTATTTATCATCAAACTAACCTCCAATAATTAGTAATTTAATCGAATTTAGTACTTCGCGCTTAAAAAAACGGGGTGTCAAACGACAGCCCCAATTTTTTTACTTTCTGATGCCAAGTTTTGCAATCAATTCACGGTAACGCTCGATGTCGGTATCCTTAAGATACTTCAACATGCTTCTTCTCTTACCTACCATCTGCAACAAACCTCTTCTTGAGTGGAAGTCATTCTTGTGCTCTGCAAAGTGGTCGTTGAGTTGAAGAATTCTTTGCGTCAAAAGCGCAATTTGAACTTCCGGAGAACCTGTGTCCCCTTCGTGCTTTGCAAAAGCATTGATAACTTCTTGCTTGGTCATTTCCTTTACGTTGATTACTTCCATTTTTTTGCCTCCTTTCTGTGGAATAATAATTTAGCGATAGCCAAGTAGTACATCGGAGTCGTTGCAAAACCTAGCCACGTTATTTCACCGTATTTTGAAATACAACATTATCTTATCACAATAATTTCCAATTAGCAAGCATTTTTTTGCATTATATAAAATATAATTTATTATGCATTGTCTAAATTTGTCGATTTATGTCGATTAAGAGAAAAACTTTTCCTTATCCTCTAGCATCTTATCCCGTCTTTGCAAATATACGTCCAAGCCCTTTGGATTTGCCAGTCGCTCTAATCTGTCGCCGTCGAATATACGCTTGGATATTCCGCCTGCGCCGTTGGCTATGATACTAGATACTTCTTCCATAATGTGAATATTATAGATACACGCCTTATTCTTTTTGCAATAACCGACGTTCTCAAGATTACCGCTCATATATTTTTGTTTATACATATAATAAGGCAGATATCCGCTGTTTTCAACGGCAGACCTTGCATAATCGACCATAGAATTTGCTAAATCAAAAGAAGAATTGTCATATCCGCCTACTTTAAGAGCAGATCCCTTTTTCAAAGCAAGCGTATGTACGGTTATATTCTCAGGGTCGAGAGCAATCGCGCAATCGACGGAGTGTCGAAAATCTTCAAAATTCTCATTCGGCAACATCGCAATCAAATCCATATTTATATCAAAATCATACCCTCTAGCCATTTTATAGACGGCGTATATCTCGTCTATCGTATGACTTCTGCCTATCAAATCAAGCGTCTTTTGATTGAAAGTCTGCGGATTTACGGAAATTCTCGTAACCCCATACTTACTCATTATATCCAACTTGGATTTAGTTATTGTATCGGGTCTACCCGCTTCAACTGTATATTCATTGCAATCGAATTTGCTTTCTCTAATAATTCTCTCAAAATTAATATCGTCAAGCGACGTCGGAGTACCGCCGCCTATATATACCGATGATACCTTCAATCCCATTTTGTCTATAATCTTCTTAGTACATCTCAACTCGTCAATAAGTATATCGCAATACGGAGTGACAAATTGCTTTATTCTCTTAAGCTCCGCCGAAATAAACGAGCAGTAACTACATCTAGATACGCATATGGGTATATTGACAAATACGTCTACTTCATCTGCTTTAACGAAGTAAGAATCCGCTTGATTGTTGCAGATATTCCTAATCAAGTCTACTTTGCCTTGCGATACTTTCAACTTATTCAAAAAGTAATCGTCAGCGTCCACACCTTTACTTAACGTTTCGTGATAGAGCTTTGTCGGGCGTATTCCCGTCAAAGAACCGTACGGCAGAGTTCGAGCGGTCAAATCTGTTAAGAATTCGTACAACATAGCTTTGCTGTGGCGCTTGATTTGCGCGTTGCGTTTTATCTCATAATATTGACTGTCTTTATCTACGAGAAAAAAATTATCAAGAGAAAATCTTCTAAAGACTTTTGAATTATTGCACTTTATCAAACAATCAAAGATATTTTCTTCTATTTCTTTCAATTCCAGCGATAACAGTTCACCATCATCGTCAAGAATAATATGCGGATAAAATGCTCGCAAAATATCTTTATAGTCATTGTCAAAATCTTGCGCGTTGCAACTAAAATTTATCTTCATCTATGCCCTACATTATCTCGTTGCGCGCTCGCTCATAAGCAAGCGTGGTACTTGGACCGTGTCCGCACAGCAAGACATAATCTCCTTGTAAATCAAAAATCTTTTGAATTGAATTTTGAAGAGCGGTAAAATCCCCACCTCTCAAATCGCATCTTCCATAACCGTCTTTGAAAATCGTATCACCGCAAAAAATTACTCCATCACATACGTAACATACTCCGCCCAAAGAATGGCCGGGAGTATGTACAACCTTAATTTTCTCATTGCATAGCGTAATCTCGTCACCGTCGTCTACTATTTCGTCCACATCAAAGCGTGGAAACTTTCTACCGAAATCAAGCGGATTATCAATAAAATCAATATCCATTTTGTGCATAAAGACTTTTGCTCCATATCTCTCTTTTAGACGCGCTACCCCGCCTATGTGGTCAAAATGTCCGTGGGTGAGTAATATCCCTTCAAGTTGGATATTATTTCCGTCAATATAGTCCGTCAACTTATTGCTCTCAGTTGACGGATCTACTATAAAACAAGTCTTTTCTTCTTGATTTTCAACAATATAAGTATTATTTCTAAGCAATCCTAAAACAAAAGTAGTGATTTTCATTCTTCTCTATTTCTCCAAAATCATTGTAATAGGTCCATCGTTTGACATATCAATGTGCATATGTTCGCCAAAGACCCCCGTAGCAATCTTGCCCAATCGCCTCTTAAATTCTTCAACGGTGAAATCATACAAAGGCTTTGCTATATCATATTTCGCCGATTTAGAAAAGTCGGGACGACGACCGCTAAAAGCATTGCCGTAAAGTGTAAAATTTGACACTACCATTACTTCTCCGCCTGTATCAAGCAAAGTTTTGTTGAGCTTGTTATTCTCATCTTTGAATATTCTCATACCTATTACTCTATCTACGAGATACTTGCAGGTTTCGATAGTATCTCCTTCTGTATATCCAACAAGTACTAGGTATCCTTCTTTAATTTGCGATATTTCTTCGTTATTTACCGTCAATCTTGCGTGATTGACCCGTTGAACTATTACTCTCATTGGTTCTTTACGCTTTTAGAAGCCCTTTTAATTTCTCTTATTCCCTTAATTGACTGAGTTATCTTATCCATTAATATTCTAAGCATATTGGCGTTCTTAACTTCTACGGATACCTTCACCGTTGCGAGATTATTCTTTTCCGACTTTGCAGAAATACTAGTCATTGCTACTTTCATATTGGTAATAAGCGTAGCAATTTCAACTACAAGTCCGGTTCTGTCAAATGCAGATATTACAAGGTTGGCAACAAACTTCTCATCGTCAGAAATAGACCACTGCGTTTCGATTATTCTTTCCGGCTCGAATCCCTTACAGTTTGGACAGTCGGCTCTGTGAATTGCTACTCCGCCGTTGCGAGTTATATATCCCAAGATCTCATCGCCCGGAAGCGGTGAGCAACATTGCGAGAACCTATACTTCAAACCGTGCTGACCTTTAATCACCACACCGCCGTTTTGTTTACGCGCCGTTGACTTTTTAGTCATTTGCTTCAAGGTATCACTTTCATGAACATGCTCTGACTTATAAAGCTCGACCATCTTATTTATTACTTGCAAAGAAGTTAGTTCTCCGTATCCGACAAGCGCAAGAACTTCTTCTTGAGTATTTAAGCCGTACTTTTGACGTATAAACTTATTCCAACTCTCACTAGCAAGCAAATCATTAAGCGCATACCCTCTGTGCTTTGCTTCTTTTTCCAAGATCTCACGCCCGCGCTTTTCGTTTTCTTCTCTCATTTCTTTTTTGAAGAATGAGCGAATTTTACTTTTTGCGCTTGGCGTAATGACGAATTTTAGCCAATCTCTAGACGGTCCTTTTGACGTATTTGAAGTAATTACTTCTACTACGTCGCCGTTGTTGAGCTTGGTACTCACAGGCATAATACGGGAATTTACTTTGATACCGGTACATTTCTCTCCGACTTTACTGTGAATAGCAAAGGCAAAGTCTACGCCCGTTGAGCCGTTGGGCAAATTGAATACGTCGCCCTTAGGCGTAAATACGAATACTTGGTCGGAATACAAATCTACTTTGAGCATATCGAGATACTCTTGAGAATCGCTTGCCTCGTCTTGAAGTTGCATTACATTGCGTATCCACGCAAGCTTGTCGTCTTCTATCTTTGTAGTATCAATATTAGTACCTTGCTTATACTTCCAGTGCGCCGCAATACCGTATTCCGCAATCTTATGCATTTCAAAAGTTCGAATTTGAATTTCAAAAGGCGCGCCGTACGATGTCAACACAGTAGTATGCAACGATTGATACAAATTGGCTTTTGGCACGGAAATATAGTCTTTGAATCTACCCGGTAGCGGTTTCCACTTGGTATGTATTGCGCCAAGTACAGCGTAACAATCTTTTACGTTGTCAACTATTACTCGAAGGGCTATCAAATCGTATATCTGCTCAAATGGTTTTCCCTTATTAAGTTTTCTATATATACTATAAAAATGCTTAGGTCTGCCGTTTACTTCGCCTTTTATCCCCAATTCGTCAAGCATTTCGTGCAATTCACCGGAGATATGATTGACAAGTTCTTGCCTCTCAATTTTTGTTTGAGCAACTTTTTCTGCAATAAAATAATAGCTGTCGGGATAAAGATATCTCAAACATAGGTCTTCAAGTTCGCCTTTTACGCTGGATATACCAAGACGCGCTGCAATGGGAGCGTATATATCCAATGTCTCTTGCGCAATTCTCTTTTGTCCTTCCTCGTCCTTAAAAGACAAAGTTCGCATATTGTGCAATCTATCGGCAAGTTTGATAATGATAACCCTAATATCATTGCTCATTGCCATAAACATACGGCGCAAGTTTTCCGCTTGCTCCTCAAGTTTTGACTTAAAATTAAGTTTACCAAGTTTTGTTACGCCCTGAACAAGCGAAAGCACTACTTGTCCAAACATTTGGCTTATATCGTCCGCCGTATATTCCGTATCTTCTATTACGTCATGCAGAAGCGCGGCAACTACGGTGTCGCAATCAAGTCCCAAATCAATAAGAATCTCCGCAACCGCGTTGGGATGTATAAAATAATCTTCGCCCGATTGTCTTTTTTGTCCTGCGTGCGCAGTCTTGGCGAAATAATACGCCTTGATTATCTTCTCAGCGTGCGTATCGTTGTAATTCTCTTGAACCTTGTTGATAAATTTAATTTTTTGTTCTTCCACTTACGTCCTCTGAAAAACTTTTATACTTATATTATATAATACACTGCAATTCCTGTCAATACGATAAATCATTTCAAATATTCTTAAGCCTCTTGTATCATGCGATATAATTCACTCTCTGCAAGTTTTCTTTTTACGGTATGGTCTACGTAAAACTTACCGCTCATATTCAAAATACCCAATTCAGCCAATATTACGGCAGATAGTACGACCTCGTTATATTCCGCGTTAACGTACTTACCAAGGGCGCTATATAACTCAGATATTCCTGTAATATCCTTTTCTGAAAGCAACCTTTTAATTGCCAAGAATAACTCTCCCAAGCGTTGATAAGACGGTAAAAATTTTTTAACTTTGTTGAGTATTCTATTATCGCCGAGTTGATACAAATTGCTAGACTTCGCAAGCGTCTTTATAAATATACCGCTATTCAAAGGTCTATCCAACAGGACGATGTTTTTGTAATAACCCAACTCCTTTAAGGACGTCGGACTAAATATCAATTTTGTTACCGGCGTCAAATTCCCGCTTACTCTGTTTTGCGTGACAATCTCACCGCATTTTGCCTTATACTTTGCCAAAAAGCTATGATACGTATCTATATCGTAAGCGATATAACACGTTGAGAATTTTCCTCCGATATCTATAGCTTTTTCGCAATCTATAATCTCGATATCTCTCCCGTCAGCCACTAATCCCGTCATGATGTACGCGCCGAAATCTCCTTGCGCGTCAACTTGATCGCACAAAATCCTATTCACCTTTCCTTGGGCAAATACTCTGTTCTTATAATTAGCAAGCGACAACGTAAAAAACAATTCTTTAGGAGTTTTGCTTGCTAGTAATTGCATATACTTTAATCCGCCAAAAACAACAAGTTCTTTATCAGGTTTTTTGCTGACAACGTGCGAAGTGCTTCCCATTTGTGTAAAGTCGCTATCTGTGACTACTTCCCTAAATCTTATTCCGGTATTTCCCTCGCCAAACGGCTCAAGCATCTTGAGACCTCTTGCCATATCCAAAGCGCTGTCAACTTCTGTCATATCCACATCAAAATGCGCTTTTGGAATAAAATACTCCATATCAAAGTCTTTAGCTACGTATCCGTTGAGCCTATCTGCAAATACCTGTACGTTTTTACTATCCAAAGTCATTCCGCACGCCATAGTATGACCGCCAAATTTGATAAGTAAATCACTACACATCGCCACATATTTTCTTATATCTACGCCTTTCACGCTTCGTCCGCTACCTTTATATACATCTCCGCTCTTTGTCAATAATATTGTAGGTCTTTTGAACGTATCGGTAATTCGAGAAGCCACAATACCCAAAATTCCGTCATCCCAATAGGCATTGTGTAAGACTATCACAGGCTTGTTCTCAAAGTCGTAGTTTTTGAGAATATCAAAACATGCCTCTGCAAGGTCGTTAGTGAGCTCCATTCTTTTAGAGTTGGCTTCGTTGAGTTGTTTGACTATACTGTCAAGCAAAAAATTGTCGTCTGTACAGAATAAGTCTAACACAGCATTAGCATCGCTCAATCTTCCAAGAGAATTTATTCTCGGAGCAATCTTAAATGCAATATCGTAAGACGTTACTTCTCCCTCAACGCATGCGCTGACAAGTTTTTTAATTCCTCGTCTTGCGCCAAATGAATTAATATTTTTTAGTCCTGCTTGTACGATAACTCTGTTGTCTTCAACGAGTGGTACCACGTCGGCAACTGTGGCTATCGAAGCTATATCAAGATATTTATCTCTCTCCTGCGCTCCGCCAAGACCTTCGACTATTCTAAGAGCGACTCCCGCTCCGCAGAGTTCCCTAAAACAATCGACTTCCGACATCTTTGGATTAAAAATTAGGCAGTCTGGCAAAACTTCTCCTAGTTCATGGTGATCAGTAACTATTACGTCAAACCCAAGTACTTCTCTAGCGTACGCCACTTCCTCTACGCCTGTAATTCCGCAATCTACGGTGATAAGCAAATCGCTTAAATACTCTTCCGCAAGTCTTTCCAAAGTTTCTATAGAAAGCCCGTATCCGTCCGTATGTCTATTGGGTAAAAAACAATGAACGTCTACTCCGACAGACTTAAAGTAATTGTACAAAATACTAACTCCGCACACGCCGTCGCAATCGTAGTCGCCATACAAAAGGATGCTTTCTTTGTTATTTATAGCAAATTTAATTCGCTCTATTACGTCATCGTAGCCTGCGTATTTATGTACGTCGGTCAAATCATCAAGACTGGGATATAAAAATCTATAAAGTTTATCCTTATTGTCATAGCCTCTTGCAGTAAGTATCTCAATAAGTTTCTTGTCGATAGAAAACTCTTTTGCAAGTTCTATGAACTCTCTTTGTTCCATAATTCCTCACTATATCTACAATAAAAATGAGAGCGTATTTTATACGCTCTCAGTAATCTCAGTTGTTCTTTGCGCCTGCGTATTTCGGCTTGCCTTTTATTACGCCGTCGCGCTTTGCTAACTTGCGCTTATCTGCTGAATTTTTCATCAAACAGTAAAGCGACGGAGCGACAACGAGCGATGAGTAGAAACCTGCAAGCAATCCAAAGATAACCGGTAATGCAAATTCTCTTACCGACGCAGTACCTATGATTGCAAACAGCGTTATTGCAACCATAGTAGTGATGGTCGAGTTGATTGAACGCGAAAGCGTCTGAATAATAGATTCGTTGACCATTTTATTGTTGTCAATAATACTGCCCTTTACTTTTCCGCCAAACTTCTTTCTATTCTCTCTCACTCTGTCGAATACAACGATAGTGTTGTTGATTGAATAAGATACGATGGTGATAAGCGCGGCTATGAATGCGCTGTTAATCTGTATCCTAAATATCGCAACCAAGCATACCATCATAGCAACATCGTGAATAAGCCCGATAATTGCAGCAATACCGCTCCATATCTCAAATCTAATCATTATATATATAAGGATAAGAATCAATGATACAAATACTGCTATCAACGCCGTCTTAATAAGAGAAGCTGACGCAGTAGCGCCGATATACGAAGTGCTGATTGAGATATTTTCGTCCGGATATTGCGTATTGTAATATTCTTTAATTTGACTTTCCAAGAGTTTGTTTCTCTCTGTCGTCAAGTCGTTAGTCTTCGTATCAAACGTAGAAGAAATATTATCGTACTTGATTACCAAAGCCATCTCGCTACCGTTGCCCGAAGTCTGAACGTAACTTATAGACGCAATCGCGGCGCTTTCGCTAATCTCAATGTTAAAGTTTTCTTTTGCGTACTCTACGACTTGTTTTGCAATTTCACTACTTGTCAATATATCCTCAATTGCCTTATAGTGCTTATCATACTCTTCTGAGTTGTTAAGAACGTCAGAGCCAAGTTCAACCGTAAGTATAGAACCTCCTGCAAAGTCAATACCTATATTCATACCTTTGGTTATGTCCTTGTTGATGCCCGCAAAGGAAGCAAAAACAATTACCGCTACCAAAAAAATTACTACAGGAGCTATTGCCCATATCCAATGCTTTTCTACAATTTTTGCATCTTGTAACTTTTTCATTGTCTAGCTCCCCCTTTCTTAGATTTCTTATTTTTCAAAAGAGAAACATTTTGCGCCTGCTCTTCTTCAACCTGAGCTTGGCTTTCTCCTTCTTCATTCTCGACTACGCCTTTTTCGACGTCAACTCTCTTAAGACCGAACAATCCGGCTTTAGATTCGTCATTGTTGAATACCATAATGCATTTGAGTATCAATCTTGTCAAAAGCAAGGAAGCAATAAGTGAAAGAATTATACCGATCAAGAGTGTGATACCAAAGCTCTTTATTGTTGACGCGCCGAATATGATTAGCACGACAGCGCCTATGATAGTCGTAACGTTTCCGTCTATAATTGCTCCAAGAGAGCGCTTAAAGCCAGTACCAACTGACGTACGAATCGTTTTGCCGTTGGAATACTCTTCTTTTATACGTTCAAAGATAATTACGTTGGCGTCTACCGCCATACCTATTGAGAGCAAAACGCCCGCAATACCGGAAAGCGTGAGCTGTACCCATGGGAAGATAGCCAAGAAATAAAGATACGTCAATGAGTAATACCACAAAGACAAACTTGCGGCAATGCCCATATATCTATACATAACGATTATATAAATGAAGATAAGAACCAAACCTACGACACCCGAGATAAGTCCCGCTTTGATAGCCGAACTACCAAGCGTAGCCGTCAAGGTGTTACTCTCAGACATCTTGAGTACAAGCGGAAAAGAACCCGATTGTATTCTTACTGCCAATTCATATGCTTGCTCATAAGTGTACTTACCGCTGATTGACGCAGAACCTGTCGTAATTGCTTCGTCTACTTTAGGCGCGTTTACAAATTCATCGTTTATCCAAATGGATAGTTGCGAACCTGTCAAAGCGCTTGTAGCCGTTGAGAACTTCTTAGTTCCCTCTTCAGTAAAGTTGAGCGCTACCGTGTAATGTCCCGTTGATGAATCATAACTCACGCCTGCGCTTGCAATATCGTTGCCTGTAAGTTTCTCATCGAGTTTTACTTTACCGTTTGGATCGTTGAGAGAAAGGTCGCCGTCTGCGCCGTCAACGTACTCTTTGAATTCAAGACTGGACGGACGTCCGATCAAACTGAAAATTCTCTCAGGGTCGTCTTCGTCAGGAATTTCTACACGAATTTTTTGATTTGCTACAGTAACTTGAGCCTCTGAAAAGCCCTTGCTGAAAAGCAAAGCCTCAAGACTTGCCCTAGTACCTTCAATCAATGCCTCTATATTATCTTTTTGTTCATCCGTAAGTTTATCGAAGTCAACTTCGTATACCGCGTATACACCGCCGCTGAGGTCAAGACCCAAACTTATTTGTGTGATATAGGCTTTATAATTTTTAGTACCCAACTCCCCTTTATCCAAAGATACAAATCCAAAGACGGTGCCGAATACTATAAGTATTGCCAAGACTGTCAATATCACGATTGACTGCCACTTTTTCACTTATTCTGCCTCCCTAAAATATATTAGTCCCTTCTATTATATATATAATAATAATATAAGTCAATAAAAATTCTTGACTTTTCACTCAAAAATTATAGTGAAAACCAAGAAAATTCTTTATATTTATGTATCGTACTTAATTATTAAAAACTATCATTAAGCAATTATAAAATAAGCGTATCGGCTTATTTGCCGATACGCCTTGAAATTACTCTTCTTGAGCGTCCAATTCTTTTAGAAACTCATTATAGAGTTTGTCCAACAATTCCTCGTCCTCTACAGGTACGAATACATCGTTGCCGTCTGCGTCGGATTGGATATGAAAAATAACCATTTCGGCTTCTTCAGCGTCCTCTTCAACTCCCTCCAACGGTTCAAGATATATATACCACTCTTCTTCATAATCAAGCGTAGCTATATGCTTAAACTCTACTTCTTTTCCCTCTTCGTCTGCAAGAACGATAATTTCTTCATCCTCTTGCGCTTCCGTAATATCTATTTTATTTTCTGCCATAGTATTTACCTCCTCTATTACTTTATAATGATATATTAAATATTCTAAATTGTCAACCCAATCTTCAGTATTAAAATTTTGCCAAGAGTATATTTGCTACTTAGTATTTTTTCCGAAAATTATTTCGTACAAAGCTGTTGACATACTCACTCCCGCGTTAAGAGATTCGATTTTACCGCTCATAGGAAGCGATATAATTTTGCTGTTGTCCTTAATTTTTTGAGATAACCCCTTGCTTTCATTGCCTACTACAAGCGCAAAAGGCGTAAGAATTTTATCTATCGAAAAAAGGTTTTCCCCATTCATATCCAATGCGTACAAGTAATGATTTTTAAGTAACTCAAGCGCTTCTGAAATAGTTTTTTCAATTATTTTTACCGCAAAAATACCACCCATAGACGCTCTTATGACCTTTGGAGAAAGATAATCTACGCAATCGATTGCTACAATATTATCTATTCCGCAAGCCGCGCAGGTCCGAATAATAGTTCCCATATTTCCCGGATCGCTCACTCCGTCAAGCACCGCCGCATTGCCAATTACAACTTCGTCCACACGCTTAATCTTTACGGTAGCAAGTATTCCGCTAGGCGTAACCGTATCGCTCATTGCCAACATAGCCTTGTCGTCTACGAGATAAATTTTATCGCGCGGGTGTCGATTAACAATATACTCATATTGGCTAAACTTATTTTTTTGAATAAAGAACGCAGTTACTTCTATATCAAGCGGTATATCTTTCAAAAAGTTCTCACCTTCTACTACGAACTCCCCGCTACTTCTGCGATAAGCCTTATCTTTTAATTTTCTAACGTGTTGAACTTTCGGGTTCTTTATAGAAGCGATGTATTCATAATTCATATTCATATATTTATGATACTATACTTTTTCTTAAACTTCAATGATATTTCCGCAAAAAATTTACTCTATAACAAAACATAAAAAACGGGTACGGCAATATGCGCCATACCCATTAATTTGTAATTACTTTTAGATTAGCGAACTTTCTCGCACAAAGCGGTAAATGCGCTTGGATCGTTTACAGCCAATTCTGCCAAAACCTTACGGTTGAGATCGATACCGTTCTTCTTAAGACCGCTCATAAATTTGCTGTAGTTGAGTCCGTTAAGTCTAGCTGCAGCGTTAATTCTGGTAATCCACAAAGATCTGAAATCGCGCTTCTTGAGCTTTCTGCCCACGTAAGAATAATTTTGCGATTTCATTACGGCTTGGCGAGCTACTCTATAAAGTTTGGACTTAGCGCCAAAGTATCCCTTAGCCTGCTTTAATATTTTTCTGCGTTTTTTAACTGCGTTGACGCCTCTTTTGATTCTCATTCTATCTTACCTCCACTAGACTAAATCATTTCCTTAATGGTCTTCTCTTGCGTTGAAGAAACGTAAGCCGTTTTTCTCAAGCCACGCTTTCTCTTAGGCGACTTCTTACTCAAGATGTGTCTTCTGTTCATTTTTGCTCTTTTAACTTTGCCGGTACCGGTCAAGTGGAAACGCTTCTTAGCGCCACTATGTGATTTTTGCTTTGGCATTTATCTATCCTCCAAAAATATTTATTTCTTTGCAATAGGAGCGAGAGTCATAGCAATGCTCTTACCTTCGAGTAAAGGCTTTTTCTCCATTTGCGCAATTTCTTTAAGTATATCAAAGAAGTCGTCCATGACTTTCATTGCAAGTTCCGGCCTTGCCATTTGTCTACCGCGCAGTCTGATCGAAACTCTCACTCTATCGCCGTTCTCGATAAACTTCTTAGCTTGCTTAGCCTTGGTATTAAGGTCGCCCACGTCGATAGTAGCGGACAACCACACTTCTTTAAGTTCGACAACTTTTTGATTCTTTTTATTTTCTTTTTCTTTCTTTACGGTTTCGTACTTAAACTTACCGTAGTTCATTATTTTGCATACAGGCGGTTTTGCAGTAGGTGAAATCAAAACAAGGTCTAGATTTTTCTCTTCTACGGTAGCAAGCGCATCTCTGCTGGACATTATGCCGAGTTGAGCGCCGTCTTCGTCAAGCACTCTGACTTCTCTTTCTCTTATTTGTCCATTGATAAGCATCTCTTTAATGGTCGTATCCTCCTAGCCGATGGCAAAAAATATGAGTAACAAAGCATAGTTTCGTTACTCATAATAAATTCAATTTATTAACCGTGTGCGACCTATGTCGACAGGTGAGTACAATACTGCTTTGATTACATTGGTATAATATCAAAGTTTTTTTACTCTGTCAACAAAATTACACAGATTTTTAATTAATTTTTCATTTATAGTTATTTAGTTATCTCATTACGAGTAGCCATAGTATACTTGCCGTCTTTGCTGTCAAGCACCTCATAAGTACTATAACCGCCGTTGTCTGTAACTTCTACTACTCTTCCGCCTCTAGGATAGTTCTTGTATATTTTACGTTTGGACGCGCTAAACATAAAATACTTCCACTCGCTGAAGCCGTATGACGACATTCTGCCATAGCCAAGCAAAATGCTATAATCCTCCGCCATATTGTAAATTCCTGCAAAGTTACTCAAATGGTCATGACCTACATATATTCCGTCCACATTCTTGTTGGCAAGCAAACTTGCTCTAAGGCTTTCGTTGGTCTCCGGGTTTTTGGTAGGATAATACGATTTGCCATCCTCAGGACTTTCTATCTCTCCTTTGAATACGCTGACAATCTCTGTGTTATCCCTATTATCATACATGGTCTGGAACTCTTGCGTAGGCTCGTGAGTATACATGCTCATATTGACGCCGTACTTTTCGCTCATACTGTTATAAAAATCGATTTGTCCTTGCGTATAGCCTTTGTACGGCGACATCAGCGAAGTTGCGCAATCCATGACGAATACGCCGTATTCTACATTGTCTCCCGTGTGTGAATATATTGGCAAGAAGTAATTGCAATATGTATCTTCCTTGTCATTGATATAACTCTCGCAATATTCGCTTCCTTCCAAACCGCCGACGAAATACGCCGACTTTTGATACTCATCAAGCATTTCTTTTTTAGACAATACTCCCATTGCTCCGTCGTGATTTCCAAAACACAACGTCCAAGGTATCTCCTTTCCGTCCAAATATCCTGTAATTTGTCTGCAAATCTTTCTTGCTTTCTTAGATTGTCCGCCCAAATATTCGGGACTTATTTGATCGCCGGTGACAACTATCAAGTCAGGCTTAGCAAACTCAATCGTTGCGTCCATAACCGCTACGCTCTTATCATCGATATAATCAATGAACTGAATATCTGTAAGTTGTAAAATCTTGAAATTGCCCTGTTCGTCAAATCTCAAAGTTAAATCAACGCTACCCTTTTCTTTTCCCGAACCTGCAAACTCTCTATACGATTGGCAACCGGTAATGGAAAAAGCAAAAAGCGAAATAAGTAAAACCGTCAATAATACTAAAGAAATCTTTCTCTTCATAAAAACCCGCCCATATTTTATATAAATAATATAACAAATTACAAATACACTTTCAATACACTTTTTGATTTTATTAGAATTTTTATTAAAATTTTACACTTTAATGACAAAATATGGCTTTAATTTTAAGTGAAAAAATCGTCTATTTAGTTAAAAAAACCACAATATGAATTGAAGGTTAGATACGCGTAAAAATAGGCGGTCAATACGAATTTCGTCTTAACCGCCATAACTTTGACGCGCTCAATCCTAGTCTAATCTCTTGGTCGCTACGTCGTCAAGGACTTTTTCTGCAAATTCCATTAAGCTCATTTCTCCCATGACTACTCCGCCTCTACGTCTTACCGCAACAACGTTGTTTTCGACCTCCTTATCGCCAATGATAAGCATATAAGGTACTTTTTCAAGTTGAGCGGATCTAATCTTGTACCCTACTGTTTCGCTACGAGAATCTACTTCGGCTCTTATGCCCATACTTCTCAACTTCTCATTTATCTTTTTACATTCTTCAACAGTTCTGTCAGTCAAACTGATGACTTTAACTTGCACAGGGCTGACCCATACAGGAAAAGCTCCGGCAAATTTCTCAATCATTAGCGCCATAGTTCTCTCATAACAGCCTATAGACGAACGGTGAATAATATAAGGTCTTTTCTTATCGCCGTTTTCGTCGATGTAAGACATATCGAAATTCTCGGCAAGGAACATATCTACCTGAACGGTAATTATTGTATCCTCTTTACCGTATACGTTCTTGATTTGAATATCGAGTTTAGGTCCATAGAAAGCCGCTTCGCCCTTTGCTTCTACGTAGTTTATGCCTATATTGTCAAGGATTTTACGCATAGTATCCTCGGCGACCGCCCAAACTTCCGGCTCATTGATATACTTCTCGGTATTATCCGGATCCCACTTGCTGAAACGATAGGTAACGTCGTTTTCAAGTCCCATACATCTCATCATATATTTTACAAGGTCTACAACGCCTCTGAACTCATTTTCAAGTTGCTCGGGGGTGCAAACTATATGTCCCTCTGACAGAGTAAACTGTCTTACTCTTATAAGTCCGTGCATTTCGCCCGACGCCTCGTTGCGGAAAAGTGTGGACGTTTCGCCGTATCTTATAGGCAAATCTCTGTATGATTTCAAGCCGTTGTTGTATATGGTGTATTGGAAAGGACAAGTCATAGGTCTAAGAGCAAAAACTTCATCGTCTTTCTCCTCATCGCCCATTACGAACATACCGTCCTTATAGTGATCCCAGTGCCCCGATATCTTATAAAGATTGGACTTTGCCATATAAGGAGTCTTGGTGAGAACGTAACCTCTGCGTTCCTCTTCGTCCTCGACAAATCTTTGCATAATTTGGAAGAGTTTAGCGCCCTTAGGCATAAGGAGCGGTAAACCTTGACCGATGTTTTCGTCAGTCATAAATATTCCCAATTCTCTGCCGAGCTTGTTGTGATCCCTCTTCTTAGCCTCTTCCACAGCGTCGAGATAAGCCTGCAAATCTGCTTTTTTATCAAAAGCCGTGCCGTAAATTCTGGAGAGCATCTTGTTGTTTTCGTTTCCTCTCCAGTACGCGCCCGTAAGGCTCGTCAACTTAAACGCCTTTACCATACCCGTAAACGGCAAGTGCGGTCCTGCGCACAAATCTACAAAGTCGCCCTGCTTATAGAAGGAAATCTCTACGCCCTCGGGCAAGTCGTTGATAAGTTCCACCTTATAGTCCTCGCCGTAACTTGCCATAAGTTTTACAGCCTCGTCTTTTGGCAAAGTAAATCTGGTAATGGGATAATTAGCTTTGATAATATTCTTCATTTCCTGCTCAATCTTAGAAAATTCTTCCGTAGAGATCGGAGTCTTGAAGTCAAAGTCATAATAAAAACCTGTAGCAATAGACGGACCTATCGCAAGTTTGACCGTTGGAAAAATATTCTTGATTGCCTGCGCAAGTATATGCGACGCGGTATGTCTGTAGATAAGTTTTCCATCATCGTCTGCAAAGGTAAGAATCTCAAGATTGCAATCCTCGTTGACAACGCTTCTCATCTCGACAACCTTTCCGTTGATTTTTCCGCCTACCGCTACTCTTGCAAGTCCTTCTGAAATTTGCTTAGCGATTTCGTAGACGCTCAGTCCGTTCTCGAACTCCTTGACGCTACCGTCTTTCAAAGTAATTCTCATATCACACCTCTATCTTAATATTTGTATGTAACTATTATTTAACTCCATAATTAATTCTACGCCAATGCCAACTGACTGCAATAAAAAAGCCCCTAAGTCTATTGACTTAAGGACGATTACTCGCGGTTCCACCTTAATTACGGCCATATTGCCGTCGCTTCTTTTGCCAATTCGTATGACTGACGTGTTTTTCCTCAAGCGGTATAACTTATATCCTCGTACGCCTCTCTCAGCCTCGGGCGCTCTCTGTAACGATTTCCTATAAATCACGTGTCTTAAGGTACGCAAATTCTTGCGATACAATTATATTGTAAATACATTATAATATCGGATTTTGATATTGTCAACTGTAATTTCAGTAGATTTTTTGCATGTAAAAATCTGTAAAACACTCTATCTACAATATATTGTGCCTTTTTGAACTTTTTGGAAATTTTATACACAATAAATTGTTTACAAAATTTTCACATCCACCAAGTTTCTCAATGCGTTTAGCAGTTCTTTATCTGCGTTGCCTCTCTCAATCACGACTTCGCTTGCGCCATACTTGACTATGGCGTTGATAATATTATGCGACTTGTCTGGATATATCTCAGGTACGTTTACCAGTCCGCCTTGCGACACGTTGGTGATAAGAATTTCCTTGCTGTCGGCAATAAACAAACTTGTCTTCTTTCTATCGCCGAGCATATAAAGCGCAAGCGAATATATTTCTTTTTCGCCATATCCCTTTGTGAGCGTAGACGACAAAATATTGCCAAGCTCTTGCCACTCCTCTACTATTTGGCGGAGGCGAAAATTGACTATACCGTCTATGCAATAGTTCTTGAGATTTGATATTTGTTTGAGTAGATAATCATGCTCTTTATCTTCATCATAATACAACATTGAAGATATTAAGGCGCAAAGAGACGCGTCTATCTTCTTTTTACCGATAGACGATAAAATATACTTTAGTTTTATATTATTGAGAATGACGTCGCATATAATTTCTCTTACCGCGCTCTCGCACCTTTCCTTATCATAATCCTTGGACGCAACGTCAAAACTTATCCAACTATCATCGCTTCCCTCTGCAAAATACAACCCCTCAACTCGCTCCAAACCTTTTTTCAATGCATTATCTCTGTTAAAATTATTACTTATTAAAATATTACTTTGCCACATATTTTCCTCAGTAGGTATTGTATGCAGGCGGTTGTGATTTATGCACCCATATTTTGCATTGACGTTTGACAGTATAACATTTTAAGGATATAATTATTTTAACGGTTAATAAATTATAAGTGAAATAATCACGTAGAGTTAAGGAGCAGATATGAAAACTAAAGTCTTGAGAGAATACGCAAAACTCATAGCAAAAAAAGGCGTCAATATCCAAAAAGGACAGGAAGTATGGATTACGGCAAGTCTTGACCAACCTAAATTCGTAGAAATGCTAGTCAAAGAGTGCTATATACTCGGCGCTAAGAAGGTTGTCGTAGATTGGGTCTGCGATAAATTGACCGTGCTTGATTCAAAGTATATGACGCAAGAAGCTATGAATGAAATGCCAAATTGGCAAGTAGAAAAGATGAAATACCAAGCCGAAGTTTTGCCGGCAAGAATATATCTGGATTCCGATGACCCGGACGGAATGAAAAACGCGCGACAAGATAAATTGGCCAACGAACGCATCGCAAAATACGCTATTCGCAAACCGTACATCGACGCTATGGATAATAAATATCAATGGTGCATTGCTTCAGTAGCCGGCAGAGCTTGGGCGAAAAAGGTTTTCCCAAACGAGCGTCCTGCAAAGGCTGAAGAAATGCTTTGGAAAGCAATCTTATATACTTCCAGAGCGCAAGGAAATCCTATAGAAAACTGGAATAAGCACAATGAAAATTTGCATTCAAAGTGCGACTATCTAAATTCGTTGGGACTTAAGTACTTGAATTACACGTCGGACAACGGCACAAATTTAAGAGTTGAACTGCTTGAAAACGCCAACTTTCTTGCAGGTAGCGAAAAGAGCTTGCAAGGCATAGAGTTTAATCCCAATATCCCAAGCGAAGAAGTCTTCACTACTCCTAAAGCCGGCTCTGTAGAAGGCATTGTCTACTCTACTAAACCTCTATCGTATCAAGGCGCGTTGATAGAAAATTTCTACGTCAAATTCCATGGCGGAAAAGTTTGCGAAGTCCGCGCTGAGAAAAACGAAGAACTTCTCCGTCAAATGGTATCTATGGACGACGGCGCAAAAATGCTTGGCGAATGCGCGCTCGTTCCGTACGATTCTCCTATTAATAACAGCGGAATACTTTTCTACAATACCCTCTTTGATGAAAACGCAAGTTGTCACCTAGCTCTCGGTAGAGGCTTTTCCAACTGCATAAAAGACTTTAATAAATACACGCAAGATGACTTTGACAAAATGGGCGTCAATACCAGTATGATACACGTTGACTTTATGATAGGTAACGACTCTCTTGACATTGTCGGCGAAACTAAAGACGGCAAGAAGATACAAATATTCAAGAGAGGAAACTGGGCGTTTTGATAATACGTTTTCTCTAATGTCGGCTAGGCATACTAAAATGCATCTTTTCCGTCAATTCAATATTCGGCTCACTTCGACGTACGGTAAGTACGACAAAGTTCGCTAAATACTAACTTGACAAAAAATATGCTATTTTATTATTTGCATATCTACCTTTTCGCAAAACGATAAAAATACTCTTCTTCTGAAATAAGTCTTTTCTGACTCAAATAAACAAAAAGAGCTAATTGCAGATAGCTCTTTTTATATTATAATATTATATCAATAATATAGCTTATTTCTTAACAGCTTTATTTTCTTCTTTGATAAGCGTTTTCGTTCTGTCCTGTAGCACGTTGAAATTAGCAAGGTCATCGTAAGGATTTGACGCTATACCTACGTTGAGAAGTCTTGCTATATCGTAAGCTCTCCAAGGCACTTCGTCCTTTGGCGGGTGCACGATAAAGGTCATGATTTCCTTAGTGGTGGGATGAATAAATTTTACTTCAGTAGCCCAAAGTCCGAGATTATGCTTAAAAGTTGCCGGCAATGCCCCGTACTTACTATCTCCAAAAAGCGGTAAACCCAAAGACGCCATTTGAACTCTGATTTGGTGCGAGCGTCCGGTATGCAGCGCAATCTTGAATAGCGAAAAACCCTTTACTTCTTGCAAAAAGCTGTAATCAAGCAAGGCAAGTTTTGCTCCATCGGTAGCCTGCGGAACTATCTGAACTATATTCTTTGCTTGATTTTTCTTCAAATAATGCTTGAGCTGACCGTTGCGTTGTTTAGGCACACCGCAAGTAACGCAGAGATACTTCTTTTCAAATTCTCCGCTCTTAATCTCTTCGCTAAGTCTAGACGCCGACTTTGAGGTCTTGGCAAATACCATAACTCCGCCCGTCGGTCTATCAAGTCTATGTATTAAGCCAACGTAAGCGTCTCCCGCTTTGTCGTACTTGTTTATAAGATACTCCTTGACTATTGTCAACATGTCCTTATCGCCGGAACTGTCAGCCTGAGATGGAATATTGCAAGGCTTGACAACCACGATTACGTGATTATCTTCATATAATACTGCTAAATCTTTGTATGTAAATTCTGTTGCCATATTTTCCTTATTTTATATTATTTTCTGTCACCCGTAGTGAAGAGGTCTCTTCTGTCATTTCGAGCGTAGTCGAGAAATCTCTATCCTATTTTTATCGGTTGAGGTTTCTCCATTCCGCTTCGCTACAGTCGAAATGACTTTAAGACTTCGATTTCCACAATCCGCTACAACCGCACGGCAGAATAACTCCGTCTTGGGACGGCAGTCCCACTTCGTACGCTTGACTCTTACCGCCAAAGTCCTTAAGACAAATTCTCAAAAGATTGTCAATCACTTGCGGTTGAAGCCCTGTCGTATAGGAATTAATTAGGAAAAACTGCGGTTTATCGGAAAGAGTTTTTGCGCACTCTTTGACGAGGTCAAAGATGCAATCTTCGAGTTTCCACACTTCTCCGCCCGCGCCTCTGCCGTAAGACGGCGGATCCATAATTATTGCGTCGTACTTATTACCGCGCCTAATCTCTCTTGCGATAAACTTATTGCAGTCATCAACGATATACCTTATTCTATCGCTAGGAATACCGCTCAAAGTAGCGTTGGTCTTGGCTCTGTCTACCATAGCTTTTGCTGAGTCTACGTGAGTGACATGAGCTCCCGCCTTGGCGCAAGCGACCGTTGCGCCACCTGTATACGCAAAGAGATTGAGGACTTTTATCTGCCGTCCGCTGTCCTTTATCAGTTTTTGCATAATATCCCAATTCACGGCTTGCTCCGGAAAAAGTCCAGTATGCTTAAAACCCATAAGTTTGAGCGAGAACTTAAGTCCTTTGCGCTCCACCGTGAAATTATCAGGAACGTTGCCCTTATATTCCCATCTGCCGCCGCCTTGATTGGAGCGAATATACTTTGCGTTGATAGCCTTATTGCTCTCAAGCGGAACATCGCTTTTCCAAATAATCTGCGGATCGGGTCTTAGGAGCACGAGATTTCCCCACTTCTCCAACTTTTGACCGTTGCCCGTCGCAATTATTTGATAATCTTTCCAATCGGTAGCAACCTTAATCATTATTATACCTTTTTGACGGCAATCGTCACGCTCTCGCCGTTGATGTCGAGGTCTTTGGTATATCCGTCAAACAGACCTTCTTCAAGAGTATCGCAAAGTACGCCTTCGCAAATGCTCTTATCGCCCTTAAGCACTTCTACGCACTTACCCGCGCCCTTGTATCCTATCTTGATATGATCGACGACTTCAAAGCCTGCTTCCTTTCTCATAGTCTGAATCTTGGACGTAAGTTCTCTAGCGATACCTGCGTTGATAAGTTCATCGGTGAGATTGGTATCGAGTACTACGGTCATAGCTACATCGCTTTCCAATGCGTAACCGCTCTTGTTTACAGGAGTGATGAGCAAATCGTCTTTTGCAAGTTCTATGCTTACTCCGTCTACTTCAAATTTATATATATCTCCGCCGTTTACGCAATCAACAATTTCGCCGGCGTTGTCGCAAGTCGTGAGGAATTGACGTATTCCGCCGAGTTGCTTGCCGTATTTAGGACCAAGCGTCTTGAGTTGAGGCTTGAGTTCATAGGTCATAAACTTTGACTTATCAGTCACTATCATACACTTGCCTACGTTGAGTTCCTCTGCCACTAGATTAAGGATATTAACGTCGCTTACTTTCTTTTCCGTCAAGATATATACTTCGGAAAGAGGTTGACGGTTTTTGATATTAGCCTTATTTCTAGCCGCTCTGCCAAGCTGTACTGCATCGAGCACGAATTGCATATCATTCTCAAGGTCAGCGTCTACCATAGACTTATCAGCAATCGGGAACTGACACAAATGCACGCTTTCAGGCGCATTTTTGAAGAAACCGCTAACAAGATTTTGATATATACTCTCAGCCATAAAAGGCGTGAACGGCGCAATTACTTTCGCTAAGGTGACGAGTACGGTATAAAGCGTAGTATATGCGGAAATCTTATCGTCCGTCATATCGCTTGCCCAATATCTTTCTCTGCCTCTGCGAACGTACCAATTAGACAATTCGTCTACAAATTCTGCAATATCTCTCGAACTCTCGGTAATCTTGTAAGCATCGAGATATTTATCTACCTTGTCAACCAAAGTATTGAGTTTGGAAAGCACCCACTTGTCCATATGCGACAATTTGCAATCTTTGAGGTTATATTTGCTTGGGTCGTACTTGTCTATATTGGCGTAAAGCACAAAGAAAGAATAGGTATTCCAAAGCGTACCCATAAACTTGCGTTGACACTCCGACACGTTTTCTGCGGCAAATCTCGACGGTAACCAAGGAGCCGAAGAAGAATAGAAATACCATCTTACGGCGTCTGCGCCCTGAACGTCAAGCACTGACCACGGATCTACTACGTTACCCTTGTGCTTAGACATCTTAATACCGTTCTTGTCGTTGACGTGACCAAGCACTATACAGTTCTTGAACGGAGCCTTGTCAAACAAAAGCGTAGAAATCGCAAGCAAGGTATAGAACCAACCTCTCGTCTGGTCTACGGCCTCGCTTATGAAGTTGGCAGGAAATTGCTCTTCAAATACTTCTTTGTTTTCAAAAGGATAGTGTAATTGAGCGAACGGCATACTTCCGCTGTCAAACCAGCAGTCCATAACTTCAGGGGTACGTTTCATCTCCCCACCGCACTTACACTTGAAAGTAACTCTGTCTATATAAGGCTTGTGAAGTTCTATATCTTCTTTAAGCCCTCCGAGTTCTCTCAATTCCGCTCTACTGCCTACTACTTTAATTTCTCCACAATCCGGACATACCCAAATAGGAAGCGGAGTTCCCCAATATCTCTCTCTAGATACGCCCCAGTCAATAACGTTTTCAAGGAAGTTACCCATACGTCCCGAGCCTATAGCCGGCGGCATCCAATTCACGGTAGCGTTGTTCTTTAGAAGTTTATCTCTCACAGCCGTCATCTTGATGAACCAACTTGATCTTGCGTAATACAAAAGCGGAGTATCGCATCTCCAGCAGAACGGATAACTATGCTCAAACAAAAGTTCTTTGAATAGCAAGCCCCTTTCAGCCAGGTCCTTTATGACGAGCTTGTCGCCGTCCTTGACAAAGATACCTTTCCACTCGCCTAGCGCCTCGACAAATCTACCTCTGTCATCTACCATTTGCACGAAAGGCAAATCGTACTTCCTACCCACCTTTGCATCGTCTTCACCGAAAGCCGGAGCAATATGTACTATACCGGTACCGTCCGTCAAAGTTACGTAGCCGTCATTAGTGATATAGTATGACTTTTTGTTGGTATCATTGGTATTGTAAAGAGGAATGTACTCTTCTTTCTCATATTCCTTGCCAAGTTTTACGCTTATAGTTTCGTATTCTTCAAATAGCGTAGGAACAAGCGCCTGAGCAAGCACGTAAATCTCATCACCGACCTTTATCTCGGCGTAGTTCTCTTCGCCGTTCATACATAAAGCCACGTTGGAAGGCAAAGTCCAAGGAGTAGTAGTCCACGCAAGGAAATAACCTTCGTTGTTCTTTCGCTTAAACTTGACGAATACGGATTTCTCCTTGACGTCCTTGTATCCTTGAGCTACTTCATGAGAAGATAGCGCCGTTCCGCATCTAGGACAGTACGGGACAATTTTGTGACCTTTGTATATCAAGCCCTTGTCCGCAATGGTCTTGACCGCCCACCATACCGATTCGATATAGTTGTCGTCATAAGTTATGTAAGGGTTGTCCATATCCACCCAATAACCTACTCTGTCGGACATCTTCTCCCATTCGCCTTTGTATTTCCAAACGCTCTCTTTACACTTTTTGATAAAAGGTTCGATTCCGTATTTCTCTATTTCAGGCTTGCCGTCAATACCGAGAAGTTTCTCGACTTCAAGCTCAACCGGAAGTCCGTGAGTATCCCAACCCGCTTTTCTCGCAACGTAATATCCTTTCATAGTTTTGTATCTAGGAATAATAT
This sequence comes from uncultured Christensenella sp., assembly GCA_910578245.1. Taxonomy (GTDB): domain Bacteria; phylum Bacillota; class Clostridia; order Christensenellales; family UBA3700; genus RACS-045. The sequence continues at coordinate 29,257 of CAJTPC010000005.1, forward strand.
CTTTCATAACCCTCGTCAAGATATGACCGATATGCGGTTTGCCGTTTGCCGTCGGCGGACCGTCGTAAAACGAGAATGATTCTTTGCCCTTGTTCTTTTCCACACTTTTTTCAAAGATTTTGTTTTGTTTCCAAAACTCGATAACTTCTTTCTCTCTTTGACAGAAGTTCATTGAGGAATCGACCTTTTTGTACATTTTTGCCTCCAAATTTCTTATATGCTAAAATTGATTTTGAATTAATGAGAATTACTTCTCCTCTTTGCTATCATCGCCTTCGGGTAAATTGACGAGAACTTCGGCTTTTTCCACAACGGTATTGTCCATTTTCTTGACGGTAATCGCAAGATTATCAAAATTGACAATATCGCCTACTTGAGGAAGCCTATTGAGCGCAAAAGCAATATATCCGCTCAACGTAACCGTGTCAAACTCCTCCCCGTCCTTGTTGACGTCAAAGTATTCAAAGAATTCTTCAAGGTTGGTTTCGCCAAGCACGATGTACTTATCTTCCGCAAGCTTGACAAACGGTTCGACTATTTCGTCCCTTTCATCGTATATCTCGCCGACCAACTGTTCTAATATATCTTCCAACGTGACTATACCCATAGTTCCGCCAAATTCGTCTACGACTATTGCAAGATGTCTTTTTTCCACCTGCAACTTACGCAATACATCGCTTATTCTCATGCTATCCGGAACGTAAATTATGTTCTTGGTCATAATCTTGGAAAACTTGGTTGCGCCGTCAATATACGCCTCGTAGAAGTCCTTTTGATTGATTATGCCGACTATAGTATCAATGTTATCTTTGTATACGGGAAGACGGGAATAACCGCTCTCCTTAAAAGTCTTCATTACTTCAGCCATCGAATCGTCAATAGCGACTGCTTCTACGTCAACTCTCGGAGTGAATACGTCGCGTACCGTCATACTGTCAAATTCTATTGCCGAGCGTATGAGATCTCCCTCGTACTCGTCAAGACCGCCTTCTGTCTGAGCCTCGTCAACGTAAGTAATAAGTTCTTCGTCTGTGATATTCTCATTGCCTTTCTTCTTAAAAATCTTGCCGAGAAGACTTTGCAACAAGCCCATAAGCCAAACAAATGGGAAAAGCACGTAGTACAGCGCCAAAATAAAAGGCGCGGTAATTCTCGAAAAATACTCCGGAGAACGCTTTGCCAAAGACTTTGGAGTGACTTCGCCGAAAATAAGCACGACGATTGTAATAACTGCGGTAGATACTACTCCGGCTACGTCTTGATTTGCTATCAAAGCAGAAAACATAATCGTCGCTAAAGTCGTAGCTGTGATATTGACGATATTATTGCCTATCAAAATCGTAGAAATAAGCGCGTCAAAACGTTCGCTCAAAAAATATACTTTAGCGTATTTTTTCTTTTCTGTCGTATAAAGATTCTTAAGTCTTATTCTGTTGAGAGAAGAAAAGGCCGTTTCTGTCGAAGAGAAAAATCCTGATAAAAAGACCAATATGATAATTGCGACCAAATACCCTATAAGTCGCGAGGGGTCCAATGCGCTTGATGCCAATAAAGGAACAACCATAGCAGTTACTATATACTCCTAAAAATTTATAAATTATAATAATTATATTACAAGATACACGCTTTGTAAAGTGTTTTTGAAGTTAAAAGTCTTTTTATCCGCGATAGCGCGCTAATTTAACAAATATAATACGCAAAAGAGTCTTTGATTAAGCGATACGGGCAAATTTGTCGCAAGGGCTTAATCAAAGGCTCTCTAAATTATCAGACTGTACCTTATACCGCCCTGTCCCATATATGCTTGATATAACGAGCATTTGACCTTGGACGGGCAAGATTTTATCAATCCGACGAGAGTGGACGACGATACGCTTTGAATTTTAAGCGCAAGTCCGCAAGACTGCGTCAAACTTCTGGGCGCGTTGACAGTCGCGCTCGTTACGCCTCTCGACGATAAGTAACTGCGCATAGCAAGCGCGTCGTTTCGGGAGCGAAAAGTTATTAGAGAATAAATCATGACTTCCTCCTTGGTATTTATGTAACTCGCTCCTAATACAATATATTAGATAAAAAACTTTTATGTGAGGGAAAAATGATATATTTAGACAATGCCGCAACTTCAAGATTTAAGCCAAGACGTATGTTTGACGAAATGTTCAAACAGCTCTCCTACTCGTCAAATGCCGGTCGTGGCGGTCACAACGATGCAATAGATACCGCTATAAAGATATACGACACGCGTCAATTACTAAAATCGTTACTTAAGTGTGACGAAAGATACGAGCTTATCTTTACGTCCAACTGCACCGAAGCGTGCAATCTCGCCATATTCGGATACTTACTAAACTTCAAAAATCAACACGTAGACGTGATTTTTACGTCTAATGAGCATAATTCCGTAGCCCGTCCGCTCTATCAACTAAAAAATACTATGGACGTAAATCTCATTGAAGTAACTCCCGACAAAGACGGTATAATTTCTCCCGTAGCTGTCGCCAACGCCATAACGGCTGACACAAAATTGATATGCGTCAATCATATCTCCAACGTTACGGGAAATTTGACGGATATTTATTCTATTGGCAAAACCGCAAAGTTGCACAATATTCCGCTCTTTGTAGACGGCGCGCAATCGCTTGGTCACGTAGCTTTGGATATGGTGGAAAACAATATATCTTTCCTTGCAGGCGCAGGACATAAGGGCTTGCACGGCTCGCAAGGCACGGGCTTTTTGATATACGACACCGAGTACAACTTGCTTCCTATTCGTTACGGCGGTACGGGCACGCACAGCGAAAGCCTAACCCAACCGTCCGTTCCGCCCGAAGCGTACGAGTCCGGCACCGTCAACAGCGCGGGAATTATCGGCTTGGGCGCAAGCGCGGAATGGACGTATCAAAACCTTGCCAAAATCTCTCTCAACACGCGTTATTTGACGGGAGAATTGCTCTACGGTCTTAAACAAATCAAGAACGTAAGGCTTTATTCCTCCCAAACAACCGGCGTGGTGTCTTTCAATTTCAAGGACTACTCCTCTACAGATATAGGCGACTATCTCAACGAACATGACATTGCCGTAAGGTGCGGTCTGCACTGCGCTCCGCTGATTCATACTCAACTGGGCACTTTGGAAAGCGGTACGGTAAGAGTGAGCGTGGGATATAACAATAGTATAAAAGACATTCATACAATACTCCGCCATATAGACAACTTAAATAGGTAAAGACCTCTCAACTACGCTCGAGGTGACGTAATTCGTCATTTCGACCAAGCGAAGCGAAATGGAGAAATCTCTTGGGTGTAACCAATTTAGAATTAAAATCATAAAATAAACGAGGTGATAGAATGGATATGGATTTTGCAAAAATGATGCAAATGATGAACTCAATGAACGGCGGTGGAAATAAGGATATGAATATGCTTATGCAACTACTGCCTACCATGATGAATAACGCAGGCGGAAATAAACCTGCGCAAGCAACTCAAATTACGCTCAACTCAGACGAAGTAAATAAAAGTATATTCAAACTATATCAAGACGAGAACTAAACTTATTCAATATTAAAATTATGGACAAAATAGGACTTAATAAATAGAGGAAAAGATATGAAGAAAAACAATAATACTTCAAACAACCAAGGTTTTTACAACTGGAAAAGTCAAAACTCCACCCCGAATTTTGACTTTTCTCAAGCGTCGCAAAATACCAACTCTCAACCTACTCTCGAGAGTGAAATCAATAAGTACTCTCACATGTCTGAAGAAAGACTCATGCAAGAGATGTTCACCTTGGTCAATCAAGGCAGACAAAACGGCACGCTCGACAATGCTAAACTTGAAGAATTTTTTAATTCCGCAAGCTGTATGCTAAGCAGTGAGCAAATCGTCAAATTACGCTCTCTAATCGATATGGCAAAGCAATCGTAATTTTTATGTTCGGCTCAAAGTGAGGCTAGTCAAATCTAAAATGCGTCTTTTCCGCCAATACAGCCTTTGACTCACGGCGACGTACATACGGGGAAACTCAAGAGAGGGATTGTTACCTTAAAAGTTCATCCATATACTCCTTTACAAGTTGCAATTTTTCTTGAGATAAACATCTAGCCTTATCTAAAAATGCGATTTCTTCGGGAGTATATGTGAACTTAATACTCACCTGCAATATACCGCAGTCTTGGTCATAATAGAATTTCCTAATAGGCTTACCTACTTTAATTCCCTCGGCTTTGTCTTTGTATTTTCCCCAAAAAGAATCAATTTTGCCATTCAAGGCTACAATGCCCTGTTGTAATGCTTTTCTAACGTCTTTTTCAAATTTATCGCTCATGTGGTCACTCCTATTAGAAGTTTTATGTTACTTCTAACTTTTTTAATATTGTATCATGCAAATATTGCATAACGCAAGCGAAATATGCATAAATCGCATAAAATATTATTAAATATGAATATATCGAAATTTCCTGAAAATTTGAATGATTTACTAAAAACGCATAATATGTCACAACAAGCATTGGCAGATATGCTAGGGACTACCCAATCTACTATAAGTAGGTGGGTAAAAGGATTTACACGACCTAATTTTGAGGACTTGATTTTAATTAGTATTATCTTTAATGAATCAATAGACTTTTTATTGGGCAAAGAAGATTTAAGCGAAAGTCAAATAGAAGATATAAGAAGTATTTTATTGTCTAAAAAATAAAAAGTGTAACTATGACCAAATTACAGTTTTCTAAAAATTTTACCAACTTATTTAGATATAGATTCTTCGACTTCACTACGTTTCGCTCAGAATGACGCGCGCCCGCTTACACTACTTTATTGCGATTAACTCTCAATCAGAATATATATTGTTGAGATTTCTCCATTGCGCTTCGCTTCAGTCGAAATGACAGCTAAGAGGCTTGCTTAGTCGAAATGACGGCAGAACTACTTGGTCGAAATGACGTTAGAAATGCTTAGAAAAAAGTAGAACTGTATGCCACCCAACCGTCATTCTGAGCGAAGCGTAGCGAAGTCGAAGAATCTTTTCCCAAACTTATGTGAGTGTAATAAAATCACTTCTCTATTTTATTTTCTCTAATCAAATCTTTCCATTCGGGATTCATCGAATTTATTAAGGCATTCTTTCTTTCCCTACGCCAACCCTTCAGTTGCTTTTCTCTTGCAATAGCATCTACTATACTTGAATACTCTTCTACGTAAACCAACTTATTTAGATTGTATTTTTTAGTAAAACTATCTACAGCTTTATCATTATGCTCACTTAGACGCCGATAGATATTACTTGTAACTCCGATATATAAGGTTGTGTTCGTATAATTCGTTAATATGTAAACATAATTAGTTTTCATTAGCATTTCCTTTTTTAGATATAGATTCTTCGACTTCACTACGTTTCGCTCAGAATGACGCGCGCCCGCTTACACTACTTTATTGCGATTTCACGTCAAGCGGAAATATATATTGTATAGATTGACGGCGCATTTATGATAGCAACTCATAAATTTGCTTACGCGCTCTATTTAATTGCTCACCGTATATATCTCTCCCCGCTTGCTTTTGCTCAATATCCAAACATCCTTTTATCATTACGGCTTCGCCGTCTTTGCGCTCAAAGACAAATACTTTATCTGCTATTGCAAGCGCCTCTTCTACGTCGTGAGTGACAAAAACTACGCTCTTATTCTCTATAAGCGGAATTAAAAGATTGAGAATATCCTTTTTAAGTTTTACGTCAAGACCTTTGAACGGCTCGTCAAGAAGCAATATATTGCTATCGGTTACAAGTGCTCTCGCTAAAGATACTCTGCTCGCCTGCCCACCGCTGATTTTACTTGGGTATGACTTGCGACAATCCTCAAGTTGTAATTTAGCAATTACAACGTCCACCTTTTGCTTGACTTGCTCTTTGGTCAAACTTCTCGGCAAAACGAATTTTATATTATCCTCTACGCTCATTGACGGTATAAGTCGCGGTTGTTGAAAGACGTACGCAAAGTTTATGCAATTATTGCAATCGTCACCAATTGCGTCATAAGCAATATTTCCGTCAAAGTCAAGTTGTCTGCTAATGCAGTTGAGCAACGTAGTCTTGCCTGCTCCCGAACCGCCCATAATGCAAGTTACGCCCTTTGGCATATCCATATTTAAGTCTTGAAAAATCTTCTTGTCGCCGTAGGCAAAATTCAAATTCTCTATTCTCATAACCACTTTACCGCCTTCTTTTGAATAAGCGTAACTATCCCCTCAAAAAGTCCGCCCAACAATATTGCGACTATAGTCCAGGCAAGCAATACCGCCGTATCAAGATTGATTTTGGCAAGTTGCATATATAACCCCATGCTGTCTGCCGTCTGCGCAAGTACTTCGGCGGAAATAATGAGTTTAAGATTTAGCCCTATTGAGCTTTTTATACTTGTAAATACCGACGGCAGAGCCTGAGGAATATATAGCTTCGTCACTAGCCGTCGCTTATCCACTGCGTATACTCTCGACATCTCAATCAAGTCCTTGTCTACGCTCTCTATAGCGTCGCAAAAGCCCGTGTACAGCATTGGGAATACTATGCAAAATGCGACCAGCACTGTCGATTGAAAACTGTTGAACCATATCAAAGCCAAGAGTATCAAAGACATTGTCGGCAGTACTCTGATAAGCGCTACTATAGGAGAAAACGCTCTGCGCAACGGCTTCCATAACTTTGTCAACGCGGCAAGGGCAAACGCTAAGACAAATGATAAGACGTACGCAATAAATGCTCTCCATAGCGTTCCGCCCACCGCTTTGTAAAATTCCCCTTTGCCAAACATAGCAAAAAATTCTTTGAGCGTACTCCCCACAGACGGCGAAATCAACTCCACGCCTACGACCTTGGATATTATTGCGTAGACGATTACTATCATGACTACAGTCACGACCGGAAGCGAGTAATTGATAATTTGATATAGCTTTTTATTCTTCATTTATTCTAAATAAAAATCGTCGCTTGGCAACTTACCGCCTATGAGATTGGCATTGATTGCCATTACCGCTTTCAAAGTATTCTCGTAGTACTCTCTTCCTGCAGACGTATTAGTAGCGACAGTCTTAATGTTACATCTCTCAATGACGTCCATAGTCACGTTGGCTTGCAATGCGCTCTGCGGATATATTGCCTTGATATTTGCTACCGCCTGCGCAGAATCTACCATTATGCTATTCTCGTTCGCCTTGAGAGCATACAAGAGATTATTTACAAATTCGCTGTCTTCGCATACGCTGTCGCGAGCAATGAGTACCGCTTGCGCATATCCGCTTTGACTGCTCTCGTCTATCTCTGCCCACAACTTTTGCAAATCAAAGACCTGCTCAAAACCCTTAGCAAACGAAGTCGTGACCGCAGGCTCGCCGTAGATACCAAATGCAAGTTTGTTTTCAGACTTTGCCAAAGCAAGTTGGGATATTACTTCGCTACCGTCAGCGTAGTACTTTATCGCGACTTTACCCGCTACCGCTTCTTCGCTGACAACGTACTCTATACCCGCATTTGTAAGCAAGGTCTTGAAAATCATATCGGGTACGCTTGACTGACCTATCGAATATACCATCTTGCCTTTTAGGTCTTGCAATGAATTGACTTCGCAAGATATGCTAGACGTCATATATAAGTTGCCGTTGGTGACGACAGCCAATATCTTGTAGCCACCGCTTGAATTGAAGATCCTTGCCCCTAGATTTGCCGGAACAATAGCCATGTCCACGTCGCTCTTTACAGCCTCGGTACTTATAATAGAAGAAGATACAACTTTTCTTTCAATCCTAAGAGATAGGCCGTCCCCTTCTATTTCAAACGGTAAATCTGCTATAGCCAAAGCCGGCGCGCCATCGGGAGCCACTATAGTGTAGTACTCTCTAAAACGCGTAGGCGTACACGCTGTAAATGCTACTGCGCTCACTAAGATTGCTACTACCATTATTGCTACAAAAAACTTTTTCATAATATATACTCCTATATATTTATCACCCACTATATTTTTACGTCATTTCGAGCGTAGTCGAGAAATCTCAACCGCTCAAACTCAAATCCCCTTACCTCTTCACTATTCACTATTACCTCTTACCTCACCCAACTTAAAAATCCGTCACTTCTTACCTATTCACTATTACTTATTACCTAAACTTCGTCTAAGTCCAACGCTGTGACGGCAGACTTAACGTACACGTTGTTGAGTTTGCCAAGTCTACCCGTCAATGCGGAAATCTGCTCGTTGGTACCCTTGACGATTACGCTTATTGCGCTTATACCGCTCTCTTTGTCCGGTACTCCCATTCTGCCTACGATAATTTCGCTGAACGTAGAAAGCAAGTTTTGAATTGCCAGCGCAGATTCCTTATCGCGCTTTAGTACAATGCCGATTACGCCTATTCTTTTCATAAAAACTCCTTTTGGAGAGAAGGAAAACCCTATAAAAAAACTCCGCATAATTGCAGAGTAAAGTCAAGTCTTATATTGATTGATTCCCTACTCTCCGAATGATCATCGATTTGGTGTATACTTTTGTTTTATTATTGACCAAGTCGGCGAGAGTATCACCGACTTGGACATCTATAATCTTATTATATTATTTTCTGTACTTATATGTCAAGTATAATAATTTATGACGTATATATCTTCTTAGTAGCCCAATATCTCCATTGCCCTCTTCGTGCATGCGTCTTTGCTGTAAGCCACTAATCTATCGGTGACGGTATTCTCCGCAAGCGGAGTAAAGCCTTCGCCGTGAATACACTTTTCCCATACCATTTTACCGTTGTCATCGGCAGTCGGCACATAGTACGTTCCGTTGGTGACGTACAAATAATCGCCGTTGGAAAGTACGAATACCTTTTGAGCTACGCCCTTGCCATAAGTTTGAGTACCTACTATCTTTGCATTGTTGTAATACTGCAATGCGCCAATTAAAGCCTCTGATGCAGACGCGGAATTACCGTTGCAAAGTACTACGACTTCAAAGCCTTCTACTCTGTTGCCAATCGGAAAAGCCTCGTAAGGATTGTTGGGATTGGCATAATCTTCACGACTGGAGTATACGAGATTACTCTCTTTCTTGCCGTTGCCTGCATTAGATACAAGTTTAATCAACGGCAACGCTTCATTTTTTGGATTGTTGAGCAAGAACTGCGCCATATACTCTAGCGTTGTCGAGTTGCCGCCACCGTTGTTACGCAAGTCAAGTATCAACTTTTTGTTGCCGTCGTCTATAAATTTTAGTACGCACTGAGCAAAATCAATCGTCGTATTCTCGGAAAATTCAAGCACTTTGATTATTCCAACTTCTCCTGTATAGTTATAGTAAAACGCCGTTTTGCCATTAGATGCTTGCTTTTCTAAACTAAAAGCGTAATATCCGTCCGAATAATTACTATCATACTTCTTGATAATTAACATCGCGCTTTCGTTTTCACTTAAAAGTTGACGCAAATAATTCACATTGGCATTCTCTACTCTATAAAAATAACCTGTTCCTTTTTCATCCGCTATTAATACGCCGTAAATCTTATCGCCTTCTTCAATATTCACTTGTTGATTAGGAGCGGATGGGTCGAAATCTTTGTCAATAATAATATTTCCGTTTTCAACATCGCACTTAATCCCGACAGCGCTCCTAGCTGACGAGTCAGGGTCAATAAACGTAATAAAATGTTCGTTGTAAACCGTGCTGGATACGCTTAGACCGTAAGTGCCCGATTGAGTATCGTTTCCGTCCACTTTTACTATACCGGAAAAATTGTCAAGCGATCCTGCGAAAGCGCTTGCCGCTACCTCTTGAAACTCATCCCAAGAAATGTCTTTGTAATAATACTTCTTCATTATCTCGTATGCCTCTTGCATAAGCGGCATATCGTTCTTCATTCCCGTATTTGCGCCAATTACAATGCCTACCGCAAAAATCGCGCCAACCAAGAAAATGCAAACTACCGTGACGAGCGCAATTATCTTAACGCTCAACTTTTTCTTCATAGGCGAAATATTAGGATTGTTAAAATCCTCTTGCGCAAAAATGCTCTTCAAATCCATATTATCCAAAATACACCTCTCGTACTATTATTGACCGAATATTCTTAAATACTCGGATTGCGTTTTATATTATTATTTCGCCATAAAACTTTTATGGACGATCTGGGACAAATTATAATTAAGTTGAAATAATTCTCTCGACGCCTATATCGTAATAAAAACTCATTACTTCGCCGTCGCCTACTTCGTCTTTATCGCTAACCTCGCCCAATCTTTTGATTGCAAAACATACCCTTTTGCCAACGTAAATATCGCTTATGGGTTGGGATACAGCAAATTGCTCTGCGCATATATTGGCAAAGTAATTATTATCATTCTTGACAAGTTCTCCGATATGCAATTCATAACCTGCCAAAATCGCGCTCTGCATATTTATCGGCTTCGCGACTATCTCCTCAAATGATAACGTCGGAGCTACTTCCCTGTCTGCCAAAACTAGAATTCTATCAAGTGATACCCGCTTGGCTAAAATTCTATCGTCCGTCGCAACGACAACGCTTCTATCTTTGACATTCTCTATCAAAAAGTCCTCTACAAGACGCTTTTCTTCTTCAGGCAGGTCTTTCCATACGTCGTCTACTAGATACAGCCGTCTGTCTACAGAAAAAAGCCTAGCCAGTATAAGCATAGTTACTTGCAAATCGCTTAAATCTTTGACTTGCGCTTGCATCGGCAAATTACACCTTTCAGCCATTGCTCTAAGATAGCTGTCAATACGATTCTGCGATATTCCCCTCAACTTCATAGGCAAACTTATTATATCGCCCGCCAAAGACTTTCCGTCCAAGATACTCTTATCAAAGGAAAAACCAATGTCCATATCTTTTTGCGATAGTTTATTTAGTTCTATACCGTCAAGTAACGCGTTGCCCTTAGCGTAATCTTCAAGTCCGCACAGCGCTCTCAAAAGCGTGGTCTTGCCTGAATTTTCCCGTCCGTAAATTACAAGACTCTCTCCCTTATTCAAAGACAAATTGACGCCGTTAAGCTCAAAACTTGAGCCATAGTATCTAATGTCAAAGTCTTTTACTTCAAGCAATGCCATATTTATATTATATTACTGCATTAGAGAAATTACAAGTAAAAAAATTTCAAAGTGTCGTAATTTATTGAAAAATAGTTGAACAATGTTCAATATGAAATTTATTGAACAATGTTCAGTATTGATGATTATAACAATTCTCGATAACTTTTGATATAATATCGACACATATCGGCAAAATTTGTATTACCATTGGAACTCTCATCATATACTCCGCAAAATTCAAAGCCACCTTTTTTTACGCCTTGCATCGCCAACGGAATATCTTCAAAGACCATACAATCTCTCGGAGCGACATCGATTTTACTAGAAGCAAGCAAGTAAATATCAGGATAACCTTTGCCGCGCTCTACTTCGTCAGCCGTTGTCAAAGGACATTCTACTCCCAAAAATTCGGCAGTTAACCTATTATTGACAAGACACGGTATTGCAACTTTTCTAAAAAGCGTAGATGCAAACGCAACTTTTACTCCCGCGTTTAGCAATTTGCAAATAAAGTCATACGCTCCGTCCTTTAGTTTTATATTATGAGCGTACTCGTCTGCTACCATTTCTATCCACTTGTCTTTGATTTGCTCCACGCTTTGCTCAAGACCATACCTAGTCTTGGTGTATAACGCCGCCTCATTAAAGTGCATTTGATGTACAACTTGAGTATAATCTTCCGTGAGCTCGATACCGTTTCCCGCCAAAAAATCTTTATCTACCTTAAGCCACACCCAAGAAGAATCTAAAAGCGTGCCGTCAAGGTCGAATATTGCGCCTAATATTTCTTTGTCAAAAATTTTCATAGTTTTCCCTACAGATTTTAATTTTATTAGATTACTGTAATAAGTTACGTTATAATACGCGTCCTATCTAATAATATAACATAAAATAGCCCCTTTGACTATATTCGGGGCTATATTTAATTATATTTCTATTCTTCTTAAAAAATTCTGTAGACAAGCGAGTTGGTAAATACAAATATCAAAAATACTATATTTATTTAACTTGCCTCGCTTATCTCCAACATTTATATTAGATTATATACTTGTTTTGCTTTTGAGGAGCATTGGCAAGCTCCTTTCTCTTTTCGTCATATCCCGGTCTGCCGAGAAGCGCGTAAGTTGCGTTCTTGCCCTCTTCTACGCCCGGCTGGTTAAAGGTGTCGATATTGAGCAAAGCGCCTGCATAAGCGGTCTGCAACATAAAATACATAAGTAGCTGACCTAAAGTAAATGCATTGAGAGTCGGCAACATAATAGTATAGTTGAGTTTGCCGGCTTTGGTCACAGCATACTCGGTAGCCATACGCTCGGCTTGAATAAGTTCGTTCATAGTATGTCCGCATAGGAAGTTTACGTTGGGATACTCTTCGCAACCCTTTGGAATTTCTACCGTAGTACGATATTCGTCTACGCCTATGAACGTAATAACTTTATCAAAAGGTCCTTCTGCATACAACTGCACTTGCGAGTGTTGGTCGGTTACGCCAAGCGCTTTTACAGGAGTCTGTCCTACATGACAGCTCTTTCCGCTTAGAGTAACGTTCTTACCAAGCGATTCCGCCCAAAGTTGAGCGTACCAATCGGCTATAAACTTTAAGCCGTCTGCATATGGCATCATTACGCCTATATTCTTTCCATTCTTCATTGACAAATGTTGAAGAACTGCGGACATAAGAGCCGAATTCTTCTTAAGATTGTCGTCTTTACATTCCTCAAGCATGAATTTTGCGCCCAACAACAATCCCTTGATGTCGATATCTACGACAGCCGCAGGCAACAAACCTACCGGACAAAGTTCGCTAAATCTTCCGCCTACGCCGTCTGGAATATAGAAAGTCTTATATCCTTCTTTTTCCGCAATCTTTATAAGATTGCCTGCGCTTTTAGAAGTGGTAGCAATGATATGATCCTTTGCCTTATCGCCGAGCTTTTGCTTCAAAATGTTGTTGATTATAAGATATTGAGTCATTGTTTCGGAAGTAGAACCGGACTTTGTTACTACATTAAACATGGTCTTTTCCACATCGATTATATCAAGCAACGCTTCCATTCTCTCAGGGTCAACGTTGTCCTCAACAAAGAACTTAGGTCCTTTTCTAATACGTCTTGGCAAGTCATTGTAATGCAAATGGCACAATGCTTGGAAAGTTGCAATAGGTCCAAGCGCGCTACCGCCGATACCCAATACTACAAAATATTCAAAATTTTTGCGAATACTCTTTGCTGTTTCGAGAATATCCTCGACAATTTCGTCTTGATTGTAAGGCAAATCTGCCCATCCCATCATTCCTTTGCCTTTGCCTTCTTCAACAGACTTGAAGGCTTTTTTCACATCTCTGCAAAAACTTGGGGACTTGAAGTCCTCTTCTTTAATTCCGTCTTTGCCAATAACGGACGACATCATATTGTTGTAATCCAATCTGATCTTCATACTCTTTTTATTATAACGCATAAATATACTCCTGTTGACCTTACGGTCCGTATTATTGTATTTATTATTTTGCTCTTTCCAAGCAATCCAAAAGATACCCGTACGCCTCTTTCAAATCATCATCGTCATTATAATCCTTGGCATACAGTTCCATAAGGCATACTCCATCGTAACCGCTATCTGCAAGTCTTTTGAAAAACGTGACAAAATCAAAGTTCCCTCGACCGGGTATTGCCAATTTCCCGTCATGCGTATAGTCGCAAAGATGCACTGTAGAAAGCCTATCTTTCATTACGGCAAGATACTCTGTATAATCAATTCCCGACTGCATTGCTTGTTTTATGTCCAAAGTACATCTTAGCCTCGGACACAGCTCTTTGAGTATGGCAAAATACTGCGGAGTAGAAAAATAAGTCCAATGCACGTTCTCATAGCAAAAATCTATACCGTAACCACTTGCCATATCAATTAGATTATCTACCCTTGAAGATATCCTATTAAAATCAAAGTTATACTTGACAGCCTTCTTGAGCATTGTCGCTCCGTGAAAAGTATAGTGTCTTGCGCCTATCTGCTTGCCTACTTTCAATACGCTTTCATAAGTATCAAGCGCATCCGCATACGCTCTGTCGTTGACAGAAAAAAGCTCCGGCTCAAATTGATTTGTCAACGCATGCACAGAATGAACTTGCAAAGGCGCGTACCGTCTTGCTATCTCAAGACTTCTATTCAACGTATCTCCAAATTCTTGCGTATATTCGCATCTTGACGCAAAGAATACTTCGCACGTATCCGCGCCTAACTTCGCTATGGGCAGTAGCGTTTCTTCAGTGTACATTCTGGAAAAATACGTTGCCGTCGACACTCCGATTTTCATAATAGCATAATAGCAAAAACGTGCCGTTTTGTAAAACGATTTTGCAACGATTTTACGGTTTTTTCAAAAAATACCGCTTTTGGCAAAAGTCAATACGTAAAATCCAACATATGTTGGGAAATTTGTTCATTATATTTTACATATATTCCGCCTAATATTATTGAAAAAAATTAGATATTTTGATATATTATATATGAATAAAAATTTTAGGAGTTTTGCTATGCAAAAATTATCAAAATGGATAATGAACCATAGAAAGGTGATAATCATTACTTTCGTAGTTTTGATGGTGCTTTCTGTAGTCGGATTAATTTTTGTCCAAAAAGAAAGCGACTTAATTACCTATCTTGACAAAAACAGCGATACTATAATATCAAAAAGTATTTTGGAAGACGAGTACAATATTATTGGCGACTGCAACGTTGCAATCTCTTATGCAACCCAAGATGACGTCAAGAAAATTGTAAGCCAAATTCAGTGGGCAATCGGACGAGAATTGGGTAACGACGTCCTTTCTAAAGTCGTTTGGCTCGGTACTTTTAGCGAACTGGAAAGCAACGACATGATTGGCGAATTGGTAGACACCGAACAAGCTCTCGCCAACATAAAAGAAAAGTTTGTCAAGACGACTACTTATACATATACCACAACTACGGCGGAAGGCAAAATCGAAAAGAAAGACGTGGACGTAACTACATATATTATTGCCTTGTACTTTCAGACTGCCGGAGGCGATCAAGAAACCATTGACGCTTTGGACTTAATTGACAAGGTCATTCACGGAGAATATACGGACAACATTAGTTATATTCAAAGACATATCGACGCTAAGGACGGAATAGGACCTGATAACATCAACGATTGGTACTACATAGGCGGTAATGCGCAAAACGCCCGCAATATTCTAAAATCATCACTTGGCGACATGCCTAAGTTTATACTCGTAGCGGTAGCCGTGTGTTTGGTAATCTTGCTACTTACTACGCAAAGTTATTTAGAACCGCTCATATTCCTAGCAACGCTCGGCGTATCAATTCTTCTCAATATGGGTACGAATATCATTGCCGGAAATCCTGTCGGTAAAATTTCGTCAATTACGTCTTCTTGCGCTACTATATTGCAACTTGCAATAGCGATGGACTACTCTATCTTCTTAATGCACACCTATTATGAAGAATTAAAGTTGCATCCGCAACCTAAAGACGCGCTTATCGCAGCTTTGCCGAAAACCATATCGGCAATATCTGCAAGTATGCTTACTACGGTGGGCGGATTCCTTGCGCTGTTCTTTATGGACTACGGAATAGGTTACGACCTAGGCTTCGTATTGGCTAAGGGCGTAATACTCTCCTTACTATCGACAGTATTCTTGCAACCTATACTTATATTGATATTGAGTAAAGGTATCAAAAAAACAAAACACAAGTGGATATTTGCTCCAAAACTCAAATTTGTATCAAAGGGAATCACTCACCCTGCGGTTGCGGCTATCGTAGTCGTACTTGTGCTAGGCTTGGCGCTACCTTGCGCTTACTTCCAGCTTCAAGTTCCGTTGAGTTACGTAGCTACTTCGGTGGATAACCCCAATCCAAACTTACCCGAACAAATGGCAAGTTCTATTAACAACCAAGCTATAGTAATTATCCCCTATGACGGTCCGGAGAGTTACGATAAGCACTTGGCTTTTGTAAAAAACGTAAAGAAAATAGGCTACGTTCTTGATGACAATGGCAATATTGTCTACGATGAAAACGGCAACGCAAAAGTATCAAAGGATACCAGTCACGTAATCGAAGTTTTCTCTTTGGCAACTATACTTACTAAAGAAGATTTCGATAACGTAGAGCAAAGCCCAATAAAAAGCGAAATCTATAAACGATTGCACAACAATTTCATACGAACAGCCGATGACGGAAAGTCGTATATGCTTTATACGATTACGCTTAATAATACCAATGACGAGGGCAAAGTAACAAATAGAATAGAGTCTGATTATTCCTATAACGCGCTTAGAGAAATTAAACTTGTCGCTATGGAATCTTTTGAGAAAAACGCAGACCAAGCGTACCGCAATTACGTTGAAGCCAAAGAAATTATGGCAAGCCACGATGAATCATCTAAAGAATATAAATCGGCTTTGATTACCGTCAATGACTTCAAAGACCACTTAATGAACAACTCGACAAATTATGGTATCTACTTGACAGGTCTTGCTCAAGGTTCATATGAGTTGGCAGAAGTTACGCCAAACGACTTCTTGCTTGTAACTCTGCTGTCGGCAATTATAGTACTGTTGATACTCCTCTTTACTTTCAAGAACTTCAAGCTATCGCTTATACTGATGCTTGTAATTGAATCGGGTATTTGGATAAACTTGTCTATCGTATACTTTACGTCGCTTGTAAATCCGGCGTACACGATAAATTTCGTCGCATATCTAATAGTAACGGCTATAGAACTTGGCGCAACAGTAGACTACGCTATTATGTTGACAACAAAATATCTCGAAGAAAAGAAGTCGGGCGTCAAGTCTATCCAATCTATCAAAAATGCTATCAATAGAGCCGCGCCGAGCGTAACAACGTCGGCATTGATACTCATGGGCGTATGCGCTTTGGTACACCTAATAACTACGAATATGATAGTGGGTCAAATTACAAGATTGCTTGCAATAGGTACCGCAATGAGTTACGTTTTCGTATTCACACTGCTCCCTGCCATACTCTCCTTTGACGAAAGAATTAAACGCGCAATCAGTATTAAAAAAGGAAAAGGCGATCCGGACAAAGGCAGATTGATGTACAATCCCAATTATTACAACCAAGACGGCACACTACTCCCTGAAATCATAGCGTCTGATGAAAGCGCAGTCATTGAAGAAAAAGTAAATGATGCAAGCGACTCTTCTGAAAGTAAAAATGTCCAAAAAAACGACGACGTAGTCAATGACGAAATAACGGCGGTTGTTGCTGAAAGTACGGATAACACAGACAGCGATAAAAAATCTATCGAAGAATAAAAATGTAAAATTATAAAAGCCACCCAATCACGGGTGGCTTTTGTTTTCTATAAATATTCATTTGTCAACTTTTACTCTTCGCTTGGAAAATACTTTGCGCAAAGAGATATCCATTCTTGCTCGTCAATCGTATATTTTTGCTCCGTCAAATACTTATAGTCATTGACTTGCATACCGTCAAATTGATTACTAATCAATTCAAAACAGTTCTTTACAACTTCTGCGTTACGAGAAATATATCCCTCTCCTTCTTTAGCAGAACAGTATATCTCACTGTAATTATTTTGCGGATCATAATCAAGATAAACGAATTGCTTTTGGTCATTGCCGTATCTATAACCCATTCTACCGTCTTCCCAAACGAGAAGCATTAAGAATTTGTAATTATCTTTAGACGTATAATCTAAATAAATGACCGCTGAATAAGCGCAATCATCTTCCAATGCAGGAGAATATGAGTTTACGGTGGTAACAGTCCCCGATTGCTTGAACTCCATATACGTCTTCCAACTGCAGTCAACTAGCACTGAAGTATTATACATGGTATTTGAATTGTGATTATTGACCATTCCATCGCCCACTATCAATGGAATATACAGCGATTGCTCGTACATCTCTTGTCGCGCCATCTCTACTCCTTTTGAATCGCTTTTAACTTCGACGTCGCCTATTACTATTTCATTGATTTGGTCAACACTGCTCGTTGAGATGTCCTTTGCCATGGGACTTACCGTCGTATTGACAGACTCGTAGGACTTGACTTCAACAACGTTTACCCCATTGTCTTTCAATACATTGACGACTTTTTGCTTAAACGCATTAAATTCTTCTGCGCCGGAAGGCTTTGAGCAACCCACAAAAGAAAATGCGCAAATTAGTACGCAAAGCGCTAGCGCAAGCGTAACAATCAACTTCTTTTTCATATTTATCCTCCATTAAAGTTTTTTTGTTTATTTAATTAAAAATCGCACAATATACGATTGTCAAGTAAAATATCTCGCATTGTGCAATTATGTTATAGAGGTATACTATTATGACATTGAAAAATATACAATTACGATTAAGAGAGGCAATCAAGCAAAGCGGTATTCCGCAGAAAATGATAGCAAAAGAAATAGGCGTATCAGCGCAAACTGTATCAGAATACATGCGCGAAGACGTATTTCCTGCGTTGGATACGCTAGCAAAGCTATGCAAATTTTTAGACGTTAAGTCAGATTATATACTTGGAATTTCGTCAGATTAACGACTTTATTTACTCTAAAATCCCCCATAATATGGTGAAAAAAAGGCGCCTATCACTTGGATAGACGCCTTATTTTTATCATATTATGAATTATATAATTAGTTCTCGTCAAGATATCTTGTTGCCATAGGCTCAGGCTTAACTCTTGGGAAGAGAATGTTTGCCTGCGCTGCGGCAAGTCTTGCTATTGGAACTCTGAACGGCGAGCAAGATACGTACGTCAAGCCTGCGTTGTGGCAGAATTCAATAGTAGACGGATCACCGCCGTGCTCTCCGCATATACCGAGTTTGATATCAGGTCTTACGGACTTACCGCCATCAATAGCTATCTTAACAAGTTTGCCTACGCCGATTTGGTCAAGTCTAGCAAATGGGTCAGATTCATAAATCTTCTTCTCATAGTAATCGCCAAGGAACTTTCCTGCATCGTCACGAGAGAAACCGAAAGTCATTTGAGTCAAGTCGTTTGTACCGAAGGAGAAGAATTCTGCTTCCTTTGCAATCTCGTCAGCAGTCAACGCAGCTCTTGGAATCTCAATCATAGTACCGATATGATATTCCATCTTCGCCTTGTTCTTCTTCAAAACCTTTTCAGCGGTTTCTACTACTATGTCTTTAACGTACTTCAATTCCTTAATTTCGCCTACGAGCGGAATCATTATTTCAGGAACTACCTCAATACCTTTCTTTCTCACGTTCAATGCCGCCTCGATTACAGCTTGAGTTTGCATTGCCGCAATCTCCGGATAGGTAACCGCTAGACGACAACCTCTGTGACCCATCATTGGGTTAAACTCGTGCAAACCTTCTACGGTTGATTTCAAGTCTTCAAAGGTCAATCCCATGGTCTTAGCGAGCTCTGCTATATCCTCATCTTTGTGAGGTACGAACTCGTGGAGCGGCGGGTCGAGGAAACGAATTGTAACAGGCTTGCCTGCCATAGCAGTATAAAGTCCCTCAAAGTCGCTTCTTTGCATTGGCAAAATCTTAGCCAAAGCCTTTTGACGCTCTTCTACAGTCTTGGATACTATCATTTCTCTAACTGCAGGTATTCTATCCTCAGCAAAGAACATGTGCTCCGTACGGCAAAGACCGATACCCTCTGCGCCAAAGCCTACAGCTACTTCCGCATCGTGCGGAGTGTCGGCATTTGTTCTTACTTTCAACGCTCTGTATTTATCAGCCCAAGCCATTATCTTTCCGAAGTCACCGCTTATAGTAGCTTCTTCAGTAGCTATTTGCTCACCGTATACCTTACCTGTGGAACCGTCCAAAGATAGGTAATCTTGATCGGTATAAGTCTTACCGCCGATATAAATAACTCTCTTTTCTTCGTCAATCTTAACTTCGCCGCAACCTGATACGCAACAAGCGCCCATGCCTCTTGCAACAACGGCTGCGTGAGAAGTCATACCGCCTCTTACCGTCAAAATACCTTGAGCGGCGTACATACCTTCGATATCTTCAGGAGAAGTTTCCAATCTTACAAGAACAACCTTTTCGCCTGCCTTAGTTCTCTCTACAGCCTCTTCTGCCGTAAAGCTGATTTTACCGCAAGCGGCGCCCGGAGATGCTGCCAAGCCTGTGGCGATAGCCTTTGCTTTCTTCAACGCGTCTGCATTGAATTGCGGGTGCAATAATGCGTCCAATTGCTTAGGCTCTATCTTGAGCAATGCTTCTTGCTCGGTAATCATACCTTCTTCTACAAGGTCGCAAGCAATCTTGATTGCGGCTCTTGCCGTACGCTTACCGTTACGCGTCTGCAACATATAAAGTCTGCCTTCTTCGATAGTAAACTCCATATCTTGCATATCCTTGTTGGCTTTTTCAAGTCTTTCGGCAATCTCTACGAATTGGTCGTAAACTGCCTTATTGGTCTGAGCCAAGTGGTCAATCGTCATAGGAGTACGTATACCTGCAACGACGTCCTCTCCTTGAGCGTTCATAAGATATTCGCCAAAAAGTTTTTTCTCGCCGGTCGAAGGGTCTCTTGTGAAAGCTACGCCGGTACCTGAATTCTCGCCCATATTACCGAATACCATTGACTGAACGTTAACGGCGGTACCCCAACTACCGGGAATATCGTTCATACGGCGGTATACGATAGCTCTTGGGTTATCCCAGCTTCTAAATACTGCCTTGACAGCCTCGATAAGTTGAACCTTTGGGTCTTGCGGGAACTCCGCTCCTTGATGCTCAAAATATACTTTCTTAAAGAGCTTGATAAGTTTCTTCATATCCTCTGCGTCCAACTCTGTGTCAGACTTAACGCCCTTTTCTTCCTTTACTTTATCTATTATCTTTTCAAACTCGCTCTTGGGAGTACCCATAACGACGTCGGAAAACATCTGAATAAATCTGCGATAGCAGTCGTATGCAAATCTTGCGTTGTTAGTCTTCTTAGCAAGACCTTTTACAGACACATCGTTAAGTCCCAAGTTGAGAATCGTGTCCATCATACCGGGCATTGAAGCTCTTGCGCCAGAACGAACTGATACCAAAAACGGATTCTTTTCATCGCCAAACTTCTTACCTGCATCTGCCTCGACCTTTTCCAAAGCCTCAAAGATTTCCTTAACTATTCCGTCGGCAATCTTCTCTCCGTCCTCATAGTATTTGGTACATGCTTCGGTAGTGATAGTGAAACCTTGCGGTACAGGCATACCCCAAGAAGTCATCTTTGCAAGATTGGCGCCCTTACCGCCAAACAAATCTTTTCTGTCGCCATCGGCTTCTTTGAAAAGATATACGTACTTTGCCATTTTGTTCCTCCTTTTCAATGGAAAATTTTACTAATATTTTTATTAGGTTTATTTTACAACATATAAATATAAAATACAAGTATATTCGGGCAATTTATAAAAATTCCTTAGAAATACATGTTTTGTCCATAAAGACTTAACAGACCGATTTATTGATAGAATTATTACAAAAATTTCGAAAATATTTATACGCTGAACTCGCCGAGTTTGATAAGTTCTTTTAAGGCATTGATTTTAACGCCGTGAGTGTGATAAAAATAATTCAAATAGTCTTTTAGCGTAATTGCTTTTACTTCATAGCCAAGCGCCAAAGTTATCTCTTTAAGGGAATTGAAAAGACTTACTTTTGGATATTCGTCGGAATGACAAAGTTCGTTGAGCGCGTTGAGCATCGCTACAAAAAGGCGGTGATTATACTCATCTTCCAGACACATCTTGTCTACAACTTCCAAAATAACACAAGAACAATAATACTTTACGGGATCTAGCGTGACTTCAAAGAAACTGTCGATGGTATCGCACCCCACTAAAGTATAACGGTCTGCGCCTACTAAATAGTACTTACCAAAGCACAGCGGCGTAGTTGCGTATTTTAATTTGGATTTTTGATTTTTACAACCTCTTGCTTTAACGGCGACTTTACCCTTTTGAGCAAGATAGAGCGTCAAAATCCTGTCGCTCTCACCATAGTCTACGGCTCTCAAGCATATTCCCTCGCCCTCTAGTTGCTCCAAAATCTCTCCTTTATCTCTTGGCGTCTTTCCCCTTTTCGTCCATAGCCCGCCACATAAGATAATACTGTATATTTCCCGTTTTGTTAAAAAGTTGCCACAATGTATCTCTGCAATCCATAATTACGCCTCCGATTTTATATGTAACCGTCCATATATATTTTGCGTATTTACAGAAATTCTAAGCAAGCAATCTGATTTTTTATTTTAATTCTTCAAATCTTTGATGTTGTATCCAAGTTGATTTAACAAAAAATCGCTATCCCGCCAATCTTCCTTTACTCTGACGTAAAGATTGAGAAATACTTTCGCTTCAACCATATTCTCTATATCCTGCCTTGATTGCGTCGAGATTTTCTTTATCATAGTTCCGCCCTTGCCAATGACCATAGCCTTGTGAGACTGCTTCTCGCATACGATATCTGCGTCTATTGACACAACACCGTTATCGCCCATTTCATATTTGTTGACGACTACTCCGATTCCGTAAGGAATTTCCTCATCGAGATTTCGCAGAGCTTTTTCCCGTATGATTTCACTCACCATAAAACGCATAGATTTGTCAGTATACATATCTTCGTCAAAGAACTTCTCTCCCTCCGGTAAAAGTTCTAAAAGTCTTGACTTGAGCATATCGACGTTTTTGCCCGTCAATGCGCTTATCGGTATAATACTGTCAATACCTTGTATATCTTTGAGCGCTGTTATTCTCTCTAAAATTGCGCTTTGCTCCACTTCATCGCATTTATTGAGCGCAACGATAAATGGCGTGTCTTTACCTGCGTATCTTTCTATATTTTGAATGTCATACTCGTCAAGACGCTTGTCCATAGCCATTACGTATACAATAACTTCCACTCCGTCTTGTCCCGCTTCAACGCTCTTCATCATAAACTTTGACAACGCATTCTTTGCTTTGTGCATACCCGGAGTGTCAACTATGATTAGTTGATAGTCCGCGCCGCTTAATATTCCTAATATCTTATTGCGAGTTGTCTGCGGTTTCCAAGACACAATAGACACTTTCTCACCGACTATAGTGTTGGTGAGAGTGGATTTTCCTGCATTTGGTTTGCCTATTAACGATACAAATCCCGATTTCATATTTTACCTAGATTATTTATACTGCTTGTTATCGAATTACTTCTAAACGATGTAGCGCTTATCTTTCTATCCCCAATTTGCCGAGTATCAGTTCTTCTTGCTCTCTCATCTTTTCTTTATCCAACTGCTCAATATGATCAAAACCCAATAGATGCAACAGTCCGTGCAGAACAAGATAACAACTCTCGCGCTCATTTGAATGTCCATACTCTGCGCTCTGCTCTGCCATACGCGAATAGCAAAGCATTATTTCTCCTAACATTATCTCTCCGCTAGACGGGTCAATATCCAAAGGATAATCTTCTGCTACAAAGGGCATTTTTACCTCTAAACTCGGAAAGCTCAAGACATCAGTCACGCTATCGACGCCCCTATATTGCTTATTGACGTCTTTTATCGTATCTTCGTCCACAATAGTCAACTCTACGTTGACGTTTTCCGGTAAGTCAAAATGAGTTCTGTATTCTTCAAATACTTTTTGTATAAGCGCCGTATCAAGTCTGCTTTCTACTTCGTCGTAAATCTCCAACATTATCTGCGCTCCTTGGCTTTGTCGTAGTCAATTCTCTTATGCATTGTTGCCATAGCTACTTCGCATATAGTGTCTTTGATTATAGCAAAGTCTTTTACAGACATAGTACAGTCGTCAAACTGTCCGTCTTTGAGCTTTGAATTTATTACGTTCTCAACTATTGCTCTCATGCCTTCTTCGTCCGCAGGCGGTTTTGCTCTTGTAATAGCTTCGCACATATCGCAAATCATAACCAGCGCGCTATATTTGGTAGACGGCTTGTTGGCATTGTATCTGTACGCATAGTTACCGAGTTGTTCTTCCGTGATACTCTGCGCCTTGATATAGAAGTATGATACGGTAGCGTCTCCGTGATGCTCGTAAGCGGCTCTTATGACAGTCTCAGGCATATGGTGTTTTTTAAGTATTTCTACGCCGTCCTTAACGTGTCCGGTAATCATATTTACGCTGACTTCGGGTATTAAATCATCGTGAGGATTGCGTCCGTCTTTTTGATTTTCCGTAAAGTATTCAGGATGGTTTATCTTGCCCACGTCGTGAAAATACGCGCATGCTCTTGCCATATACGTATTGAGGTCGATTGCTATTGCGCAACTCTCTACGAGATTGGCAACGTTGACGCTGTGATTGTAAGTACCAGGGGCTTTTTCCTTAAGTTCTTTGAGAAGAGGTTGCGACGGCGAACAAACTTCTGCAAGCCTAAAGTTGGTCCATACTGCAAATATACTCTCATACAACGGCAAGAAAACAATGAAGATTGCAACCGCCAACATACTACCGATAAGTCTGTCAAGTATTGCATTGCCAATCGTTTCTATGCTGAGTCCGTGTCCCAATATCGAATAAAGACCTGCAAGCGGGGTCGTAGCAAGCGCTATCAAAATCGTACCCCACGTCAATCTCAGACGGGAGTATTCTTTGCCCACAAGGAAGGTCATAAACAAACACATTATCAATGATATCAATAGACCGCCTATCATATCAATGTTGTAATTCTCAATATCAAGTACGTACGTACTCGACATTACTATCGCGAGCATTACGCCTATCGTAACGAACGTTGAGAATATGCCCAATTTCCTATTGATAAGCACAGTAACCATCATTGTGACTGAAGACGTAACTATCGCTCCAGGTGTGAAGTAACTGTAAAGAATACACGATACCAAAACCGATATGAATATAGTCGAATAACATATCAAACACTTTTTTAACGTAGACATATATTCTTGCGTATCATCGTCTAACTTGTCGATATAAAAATACAACGTGGCCAATATACAAAATACCATTATCGTCAATGGCAAATAAACTTTATAATTGGCAAATACCGTAATGTCTTTGGCTATGCAGGCTACCGCGAATACCGTCATAAAGAACGATAGGACAAATATCACTGCCAAGTACGCTACGGTAATGGATTTTTTTTGCTTTTGAATTTTCATCTTACTGCCTTTTTCCTATTGATTTGATATATTGATGATTTTATTTATTATTGGCTTTTGCCCCATGCTCTTCGTAAGCCTTAACTATTGCTTGCACAAGGTCGTTGCGGACTATATCCTTATTCTTGAGATTGACTATGGCTATGCCGTCAATGCCTAGAAGTATACTCGATGCGTGCAACAAACCGGACGACTTGTCGGACGGCAAATCTATTTGCGTCGCATCGCCTGTTACGACAACTCTGCTTCCCTCGCCCATTCTTGTCAAAAACATCTTCATTTGTTCTCTTGTCGTATTTTGCGCTTCATCGAGAATTATAAACGCATTTGACAAAGTTCTGCCTCGCATATACGCAAGCGGAGCAATTTCTATCACTCCCTTTTCTATAAGACGTGAATAAACCTCCAGTCCGAACATCTCTTGCAAAGCGTCGTAGAGCGGTCGCAAATACGGATCTACTTTTGCTCCTAAATCACCCGGTAAAAAGCCAAGTTTTTCTCCTGCTTCAACCGCGGGACGGGTGAGTATAATCTTTTCCACCAATTTGTTTTTGTACATCTGCACGGCAAGCGCAACCGCAAGATACGTCTTACCCGTACCTGCAGGGCCTATTCCGAATACCACGCTATTGTTTTTTATTGCGTCAACGTACTTAGCTTGTCCGTACGTCTTACATTTAATTTGCTTGCCTCTGGCTGTAATTGCCACAATCTTGGCAAGTTCGTCAAATCTGTCGCCGTCGTCGTTGTCTATTATCTCTAAGCAAAATCTGATAAAAGATCTATTTATCGCATTGCTCCCCGCTTTATCCAACAAAAGAGTAAGCAACTTCTCTGCTTTGTCTACAAGCGATTCTTCACCTTCAACGTTTATAGCGTTGTCAAACAAATTGATATTGACACCGAGTTTCTTTCTCAGGTAATTAACGTTTTCATCGTGGTTGCCAAATAGCGCTATAGCGTCTTGCATATTCTCCACATCGATCTTTATCTTTTTCGTGTTACTTTCCTGCACCAATATTTTCCTCTATTATTAAGTATATATCTATTATGTGTAAATTGTCTACCTTTTTTTTATATATATAATTCTTTAGAAGTTTTCCGTCCTGCGGAATACTTTGCCACAGCTCAACATACGCCAAAGAAATTTGCTCGTCAATAGCAAGTTCATCAAGCTCTACCACCTGCTTAACGGTTTCGTAATACGTAGTAGTGACCGCTTTAATGGGTATTGCGCTACCGAAAATTTTACTCTCTTGGGTATATTCGTACTCTTCGTACTTAACCGGTTTTTGCTTTCCTATAGCTTTGCCAAACAAATAAATCTGCGTAGTAGAATAGCTTTTGCCTGTACGAACGCTGTCAATTACCTGCGCCGTAAGAACAAGTTGTTTGGTATAAGAAGTTTCGCCGTAGACCAATCCGTCGGCGTTGACTATAAACCTTTCGTTTTCTTCATTTTCTGGATCTTCCGGCATTGTATCCACATAGCCCGCTATCAGCACATCGCCCTTCTTGACAACGTCGCCCGCTTTAACAAGCGCTGTTCCCGAATAAACCAATACTTTAGTGATAATACAATCTCTGTCTGCGACTATCTCATCGTAGACGTCTTGCTCTTCTTTTACGTGGACTTTTTTGACTTCGACTTTGAGTACCGCGCCGTCAAAATAACAGTTGGCAAAACCTATTTCGTCTATATTTTTACTTATCTCATAAGAGAGCTTCGAAGTATCGATTTTATCTTTTAACATAAAGGGCTTGACTGAATTTTCTGCCAAAATGTAAGATATTTGTTCTCTCAACTCTCCGTTATCTACAATTATATCAACAGTAAAACATACTCTCGTAAGAACTGTAAGTATAGCGATTACTATTACCGCAGGTATAATCAAAGACAAGTATCTCAACGTCATCTTGCCTGCAAGGTATTTTCCGCCTCTACTTTCGATAGTATAGTCAATCGCCATTTTGTCCATAATTTCTCTTGCTTGTTTAAGAGCGCTGTCCTCTATGCGAAAAGACATTTTGTCATCAAGAGATTTTACCTTGAATATGTCGATGTTTTTTTCAGAAAACTTATTGAGCAATCTCTGTGAATTTCTTGCCTGACAAATAATATGGGTATATACTTTCATTGCTTATATACCCCCTCTAGCGATACGTATACAACGTTCCCTTTGATTACCAACTCTTTGCTTTGCGAACTTGCAATAATTAAGTTATTGCCCTTAAAAATTACGCTTCCCTTTTTGAGTTTGACAACTATTTGCTCTTTGTCAAACTGCACGATACCCTTGTGACCTTCTATCACCGCGTATCCCTTGTCAAGCGTAATTGTAAAGTTATTACCGATACCTTCTAAGTTGTTCTTTAATTTGCTTTGAATTTCTTTATTATAACTCATAGTCTATATATATTCAATTATATATAGATTTATTCTATAAAGACTTTCCTTTCGTATATAAGAATAACGTCACTTCAATCCGAGCGGAAAGTTATACTCTAATAAAGATCCGACACGTCAACTCCGCCAACGCTGAAATCTCCATCTTCCGGAGCATCGGGAATAAACGGCATGTCTATATCGCCCATAGGCTTCATATCGCCATCTCCGCTTTCAGCTTTCTTAGTTGTAGGAGCGAATTTTTGGGCTATAGTAGGTCTAAATCTCATTTTGCTCTTATCCCACTCAAAATACAAATCGCATATCGAGCCGTTACGGTGCTTGGCTATCATAAGTTTGATAGCTGTATTGCCTGCGTCAACGTTAAAGTCGCCGTCGGTAAGGAATGCTACTATATCTGCGTCCTGCTCGATTGCTCCCGAATCTCTAAGGTCGGATAGTTTTGGCTCTTTATCATCTCTCTTCTCAATATCTCTCGACATCTGCGACAGGATAATTACCGGAACTTTAAGTTCTTTTGCAAGTATTTTTATAAAGCGTGAAATCTTGCTTACGCTTTCCAACGTACTTCTATTTGAATCGCTTGGCGTAATAAGTTGCAAGTAGTCGATTACAACGAGGTCAAGTCTGCCCTTTTGCATCTTAAGTCTTCTGCACTTGGACATAATCTGCTCTGTGGTAATACCTGCGGTATCGTCAATGTATATATTGCTCTTTTGCAAAATATCCTGCGCTCCCCAAACTTTGTCAAGATTGTCTTGATTTTCCAAACCGCCCAAGAGGTCCCTTGAGTCAAGACCAGCGATATTGGAGATAAGTCGCATTACGAGTTCTCCCGCAGACATTTCAAGGTTGAATACGGCGACAACTTCTTCGCTGTCTTTTTTGCTTGCAAGATTGGCAACCATACTCATAACGAAAGACGTCTTACCGCAACCCGGACGAGCCGCAAGTACTATCATTTGCCCCGGTAAGAAACCGTTGGTAGCTTCGTCCAAATTTCTAAAGCCGACTTTTAATCCGCCCTCACTGCCGTTCTCTTGATACGCCTTAGATATTCTCTCCATTACTTCAACCGTAGTATTGGATACGTGCAGTAGCGATGATGAGTCTTTCTTCTCCGCCACGTTGTATATCTGCGACTCGGCGTATGCTACGACCTTTTCCGCGTCCTCTTCTACGTAACTCTTGTCAATAACCCCGCGACACTCTCTTATAAGACGTCTGCGTAAAGAGTTCATATTTAGTATATTGACGTAATAATCTATATTTGCCGTAGACGGTATACTGTCAACCATCTCTGCAAGCGTGGTAACTCCGCCGATTTGCGCCAGCAAACCTTCTCTGTCTAGCGAGCTTGCAAGCATAACTATATCTATAGGCTTATTTTCCCTGCTCAGTTTTTGTATCTGCTCAAAGATTATCCTGTGATTTTGCGCATAAAAATCATCGACAACCAAGTCGCTTACTATCCTTATAGCTACTTCGTTGTCGCTTATGATTGCGCCAAGTACCGCTTGCTCGGCTTCCATTGAGCAAGGCATACTCCTATTTATATTATTTTGTCTTTTTTCTTCTGCCATATTTGTCTCCGCTTCTATAATAATATAAAAATCACAATTTAGTCAAGTATATTAAATATACGTATAAACGCTTCGGTCGAAATGACAGATTTTCAAGGAATATAAAATTATCCACACGAAAGCGCGGAGATTGGTGTAATTTTCGCGCTTTCTTTTCACATTTTTTCCAACTCTACTATCGTATCCTTAAAAATCGCCATAGCCTGCTCATACGGCTCGTCTGTCGTCAAATCAACGCCTGCCAACTTGAGTATTTCGACAGGCGACATACTTCCGCCTGCCTTAAGGAATTTCTTGTAATCGGATACGGCGCGCTCCCCATTTTTGAGAATATTGTCGGCAATGCAAAATGCGCTGATAAGTCCCGTAGAATATTTATAGACGTAAAAAGCATTGTAAAAATGCGGTATTCTTGCCCATTCATATTGAATCAAATCATGATTGGTTACGCCTGTGGTCACATAATACTTTCTATTGAGCTTGCGATATACTTCGCATAATTCACCGGCGCTCATCGGCTTGCCTTCTTCTGCCATTTTGTGCGCTTCATACTCAAATTCCGCAAATTGCGTCTGACGGAATACCGTCGTGCGGAACATATCCAAAAGATATGACAAAAGATATTTCTTTTGCTCGCCCTCAGCTTTAGATAGCAAATGTCTGAGAAGCAACACTTCATTTACAGTAGACGCTACTTCTGCTACAAAAATCTTGTAGTCTGCCTTTGGATAGGCTTGATTAGCATTGGAATAATACGTGTGCATCGCGTGTCCAAGTTCATGAGCAATAGTGAATACATCGTGCGTAGTCTTTTGATAATTTAGCAATACGTACGGATGAGTTCCGTAACAGCCCCAACTGTACGCTCCGCTTCTCTTGCCTTTATTCTCATACACGTCAATCCAACCCTCGTTGAAGGCTTTCTCTAATAATCCTGCATACTCCTCGCCAAGTGGCTTTAACGCCTCTTTGACAATCTTGCAAGCCTCCTCATATTCTACTCCCAAGCTGTCCCCGCCGGTGATAGGCACGTGCAAATCATACATCTGCAAGGTCTTGTATCCAAGCGCGCGTCTGCGATAACGCAAGTATCTGTGCAACAGAGGAATATTGTCGTTGATGCAGTCCAAAAGTCTATAATAAACGTCTATGGATACGTCTTCTCCGCTAGTCGCTCTATCTAGGCAATTCTCATACTTGCGTACTTGAGAATAAAACACGTTCTTTTTCACATTGCCGATATATATAGTAGCAATAGTATTAATCATATCTTTGTATGCGTTGAACATACTGTAAAAGGCTTTTTGCCTGTCCTTACGTTCAGGAGATTGCATAAGCGCGCCGTACAGTCCGTGAGAAAGCTCGACCTTTTCACCGCTAGACGTTGTGAAAGGAGCAAACTTGACGTCTAGATTGTCAAACATACCAAAGGCTTCTTGGAATATGCCGCTAAACAATCCCGTCTTGGCAAGCAAGACTTCTTCCGGCGTAGACAAAGTATGCTTTTTGTTTTTAACAATAAGCTCCAACATATAGGAATAATCTTCAAAGTCTTTGTCTTTTGCAAGCTCTTGCAAAAACTCTTCGCTGTTTGCCGACAACTCAGGCGTAATATAAGCCGACTTCTCCGATATGCCTACAAGCAAATTCTTAATTCTATCGACCATACCTACGTATTTATTGACTGAGCAATCCTCGTCTTTGCGCATCTTAGCGTAGACGTACAACTTTTCTAGAATGATGCTTAATTTATCGTCAAACCGCAAACACTTCAATATACTGTCTTTGTCATTGAGTTTGCCTTGATACTTGCCTACTTCTTTACCGAGTTCCTCGCAAGATGAATATTGGCTTTCCCACTCCTCGTCAGAAGGTATAATATCTTCCAATCTCCATTTGTACCTACTGTCAACTCTCTCTCTTGATAATACCCGCATAAGTCCTCCGAATATAGCTAAAATCTTTTACTATTTAATTATATACCTAAAATACGAGATTTCAAAATCTTTTACGTAAATTAGATTTAGATATTTCTGTCACCTTGACTGTAGCGGAGAGGTCACTATCCGTATAAAAACAAATTACCTCACACCCATTAGATGTGAGGTTTTAGTAAAATTGCAGAATTTCTCCGCGCCACTTCGATTTAATCGAAATGACGGCTGAAAAGTTGTTCTCGACTGCGGTGATTAGTTCTATTTTAGCGTAGGCTAAAGCGAGACGAAGTCGTATGCGCTCTCATCGTACACGTTGACTCTTGAATCCAGACGCCTGCGTAAAAAGAGAGTTGATATACGTAACCGGTTATTACTCGGGTAACTTTAGATCTCCCTCCTTAATCCAGCCGACTTTCCTAAACAACAGACAGAACGCCCAACTCAATACTGCCGGAAGCGCTATCATAAGCAAGATTACACCGATAATTATAAGAGCAAGATTGCCACCTTGCGATTTGTATGCCGTAAAAATCTCTATAATACCAACAAATCCGCAAGTACCCATTCCGCCGCCCGACGCTCCGCACATCAATTTGAAAGCGCACGTTGAAAGCGGTCCGCATATTGCGCTCGCAATTATCGGCGGTAACATTATACGCGGATTTCTCATTACGTTGGGAATCTGCAACATCGATGTGCCTATACCTTGCGATATAAGTCCTCCCCAGCCGTTTTCCTTAAAACTCATTACGGCAAAGCCAACCATTTGACATGCGCAACCGACCGTTGCCGCGCCGCCTGCAATATACATAGCGTATATCTGCTCCGACGTAGCAGTATCGCCGGTTAGAATCGGCGATGCAATAGCTACCCAAATTGGCCGCGCTTGACGTAGGCAACGTCAAAAGAATACCCATAATTACCGCAACTACTATGCCCATAAAGAACGGCGTTATGTTGGTCGCAACGGCAATGCCTTTGCCTAACATATTGACAAGCCATATAAAAGGCCACGACACGAATGCGCCAAATATAGCAACTAAAAGCGATACGAGCGGTACGATTATTATATCGAGTTTTGTCTTGCCGGCGACAAGTCCGCTTATCTCGCAAGCCATCAACGCTGTGACGTACGCGCCTATAGGATTACCGGGACGGGTGGCGTTGCCTGCAAAAATCTTGCCTGCCAAAGCGCTAACTGCGTTAGCGTCCCAACCTGCGGTAATAAACGTGTCCGCCCATGCGCCTACGAAACCCGCAACTATTGCGCTGAATATTACGAGAGGCGGCATCTTGAGTTTGTGCGCAATACCTGCGCCGATACCTGCGCCCATAAGAAGCGACGCGATTTTACCTGCTATGACAAGTAGTCTGCCGACCGCATTCTTCTCCGTAAATACGTACTGACCGAGCGTGGTAAAAATCGTACCTATAATCAAGGTGACGAATAGTCCCTGCGCCATGCCTGTGAAGGCGTCAATAAACCATCTCTTTGAAATTTTTTTGGTAAATGTCCAAAACTTGTTTTGATTTTTCCCGTCTGGGCTTTGTGGGGATTTTGAAACTACTTCTTCCACTTGGGCTTTCTGCTCTTCTTCGGCAGTGATAATAGGCTTTTCGTCCATATCTAAGCTCCCAATGTGTATATTTATATTGGTATTATTATAGTAATTAAAAATTATTATGTCAAATATAATCGTTAAGTTTTTAACACAAATAAATTACATTATTATTCTATTATTTTAATTTGTTGAGATATTCGATTAGTTTTCCCGTAGTTTCTTCGCTTATGTCGTGTTCTATCTTGCAAGCGTCCTTTTCCGCCGTTTCTGCGCTCACTCCCAATACGTCGGTGAGAAGTTTTGTCAACGCAACGTGTTTTTCGGCAATAATCTTAGCCTTTCTTCTGCCCTCTTGAGTTATCGTCACTTCTCCGTAATTAGGCTTGCTTACATACCCCATTTCTTGAAGAATAGTCAAAGCCTTGTTTACGCTTGGCTTTGATACGCCCAAAGCATTTGCAATGTCGACCGACTTAACTCTGCCTTTCTGCTCTTCGATAAATAATATCGTCTCTAAATAATCTTCTCCGCTCTTATGTAGTTGACTCATTTCTCTCCCTTTTTATCGGTCTTGGCTTTTTTTGGCGATACGCGTTTGACCTTTTTAGTATTAGATTTAGGTTTTTTAGATTTCTTAACTTTCTCGTCTATCGGGAGTTTCTCAACTTCAGGTTGATAATCGTTCTCAAACCTATCGGTAATATCGACATTCTCCACAAGATATTCTTCAAATTCTGCGTCTTTTTGCATAGCCTCTTCTTTCGTCAAGGTCATAGCTTCCATAGTACGTAAAAATCTATCTTTTGCCTTGCCCAACTTATCTCCGATAGTTTTTCTCTTGCCTACTTCGGTATTAGGTCTGACTCGCGCTGTCGCAATATAGTTACTCATTATGTTGCCCACATACTGTTTGACGCTCCTATTGAGTTTCCTGCCCCATATCCAAGTAGCCACGGATATAAAAATTTGTATAACGGTGACAAACATTGCCAACAAGGAAATGACAAACATAAACTTATCGCTGAACGAAGCAAGTTTTGCGGATTTTACCAAGACCGTCAACGTTAAGCCCACGCTTATGAGTTTAATAAGCCGTCTTGCCATAACAAAACCTTTTTTGAAAAACTTGAAAGTCTTTTTATGTTTTGGCGAATACCTTATAAAGGTAATCATAAAGACTATCAAATACAATGCAAGGAATATCAAGAGAGTAATAGTATACCAATCGAAAATTGCTTTGCTTATCTCTCCCCACTTTGTAGCGTCCATGGTAAAATTCGTCAAATCCGAGAAGGAGTTAACTCCTTGACTTTTGAAGTATTTTACGCAATTAGAAACTATTCTAACCATACAGTTAAAATAGTAAATAAAGAACATAAACAGCGAGAAGAACTTATAAATTCTTGCCGAAAACTTCTTGCCGTATTTTTTGTTCTCTCTTGGCGCTCTTTTATTAGACGAATTGTCCGGTTCTTCTTGATTTATATCTTCGTTGCAGACTATAACATCGTCTTCATGGATATTTTCGTTTGCATTAAATTCCATGATATCATTATACCATAAAAAATAAGTTTGTCCATACCTTTAATATTTTTTTTACAAAGTCCTTAAAAGTTTTTGCAAATTTTATAAAATTTTTGATTTGTATATACGCGCAAGTATAACTCTTCATAGAATGTGAATACTCAAAATACCGGACGCAACAAGCGACTGGAAACAAAATTATCCGGAGGTGCGATATGTCAAGAGTAGCTAAAATAAATACTGGCGAAAAACCCGGCAAGGGTTGTTATAGCTGTACTAATTGCGGTTTTGATCTCAGACTTGATGCCGGCGATAAAATGCCGCCATGTCCCAACTGCAACAACACTTCTTTTACTAAGTGCAACTAATTCGGGACTAAGTTTGCCTTTCGGCAGACTTAGTACATAACTATATAAAATCCACTATAATTCCATTCATAAGATGTAAAAATTCATATTTAATAGATACGTAATTTGGAGTAATTTCAAGATAGTTTCTATTCTTTTTTATTGCTTGAGAATACTTGTTCAAAAAGTCATATCCGAATCTTTGAAAAAATTCCGCTAAATCAACGCCTTTTTGCAATCTTAAAGACAGCATTATATATTCGCTCTCAACATCTTCTTTGCTTAGCTTTTGTAAATCGCGACGGTAGTTCCCGTCATCTATTTCTTGATAATACTCCTCGAAGTTATCTGAGTTGCGCCATCTCTCGTTGTTAATCAAAGAATGAGCGCCCATTCCCAGCCCAAGATAATCCAAGTGTTGCCAATACCGCAAATTATGATGCGACACCTTTTGATTTTTGCAGAAATTTGAAATTTCATAACGCTGAAAATTATATTCTTTTAGACAAAGACAAGCGTATTCATAAAGCTGAGCAAGTTCGTCGTCGCTCTTTTCAATAAGTTTGCCTTGCTCAATAAGACTTTTCAACTTCGTTCCGTCTTCTACGCTCAACATATATACCGATACGTGCTCAACGCTCAACTTCTCCGCTCTGTCTATAAAGTCTTTGACATCGTCTTTAGTTTGATTAGGCAATCCAATCATAGCGTCAATACTTACGTCAAATCCAAGTTCTTTGGCAAGTTTGACAGCGTATTCGGCTTGTTTTGCATTATGACGTCTACCCAACATTTTCAGTAGGTTATCGTTGAAACTCTGTACGCCAAAACTCAATCTGTTGACGCCTATTTTCTTAAGCGCAACAAGTTTTTCTCTGTCCACTGCGCAAGGATTTGCCTCGATAGAAAATTCTTTGAGATTGCAATTAAAACCGCCAAAAACCTCTTCGCCTATAGCTTTTAACTGATCTATATCAAGCAAAGTCGGCGTTCCTCCGCCAATGTATACAGTATCGACTATATAGTCTTTTGAATACTCTACGCTTGCCAACCCTATCTGTTTGCAAAGATAACTGACGTACTTTTCTCTCTGTCCGCAATCGTCAACAGAGGATATAAAGTCGCAATATATACACCGCGACTTGCAAAATGGTATATGTATATATATTCCTAAACTTTTATTTTGTGATACGTAGTTATCAATTATAGTTGACATATTTTTTAGTTTCTTTAGCCAAAGACCAAATTCGCTCAAAGTTTCATTTTAGAAATGCCTAGCCTCTCTTTATGCCATATAGTTTGGTGGGAAGGGAGATAGGAATTCAATAAAATTGCAGATTTTTTGTCAAGATGGTTCTTGGCGAGAGCAGTCGTACTTGCCGTACGTCAGCTTGAGTCAGAGGCTAAATTTGCTCAAAAGCTACTTATTAGAAATGCTTAGCCTCCCTTTGCGCCATACAGTTCAGTGGGAAGGGAGATAGGCATTCAATAAAATGCAGATTTTTTGTCAAGATAGTTTTTGGCGAGAGCAGTCGTACTTGCTGTACGTCGGCTTGAGCCAAAGGCTAGATTGGCGGAAAAGATGCTTTTTAGAAATGCCTAGGATCCCTTTCCACTGAACTTAATTATATCTTAAGTATAGACATAAAGGCTTCGCTCGGCACCTCTACGGAGCCGACTTGGCGCATACGTTTCTTACCTTCTTTTTGTTTCTCGAGAAGTTTCTTTTTACGCGTTATGTCACCGCCGTAACACTTGGCAAGCACGTCTTTACGCATGGCCTTGACAGTTTCTCTCGCTATGACTTTACCGCCTATAGCCGCTTGAATTGGTATCTCAAAAAGTTGTCTTGGGATTACGTCTTTTAACTTTTCGGCAATACCTCTGCCCCTTGCGTAAGCCTTATCCTTATGAACTATCAGACTTAAAGCGTCGCATATCTCTCCGTTAAGCAACATATCCAACTTGACCAAATCGCTTTTCTTATAGTCGGCAATCTCATAGTCAAGACTTGCGTATCCTCTTGTGCGCGACTTGAGCGTATCGAAAAAGTCATAGATTATCTCGTTGAGTGGCATAACGTAATCAATACGTACTCTAGTTGTATCCAGATAAGTGAGATTGATAAACTCTCCCCTCTTGTCTTGACAAAGCTCCATTATCGACCCAACGTACTCAGGCGGAGTATATATAAATGCATTGACAACAGGTTCTTCCATATGATCAATATCGCCTGCCGGCGGTAAGTTGGACGGATTGGATACGATTATCTCTTCGCCATTAGTCTTGATTACCTTATACGATACGCTGGGCGCAGTCGTTACAAGGTCAAGGTCAAATTCCCTCTCCAATCTCTCTTGAATGATTTCCATATGCAAAAGTCCCAAAAATCCGCATCTAAAACCAAATCCAAGCGCTGTAGATACTTCGGGTTCGTACATAAGCGAAGCATCGTTGAGTTTAAGTTTTTCCAAAGCGTCTTTCAAGTCGTTATACTTAGAGCCGTCAGCGGGATATACTCCCGAAAATACCATTGGAGAGGCTTCCTTATATCCGTCTAGAGGCTTGGAAGTCTTATCGCTTGCCATAAGTATCGTATCGCCGACTTTGGTATCGCTGACGTTCTTGATACTTGCGCAAAGATAACCTACGTCACCTGCCGAAAGGCTGTCCCTTGGTTGCATTTTTGGTACGAATACGCCTACTTCCGTGACGTCAAACTCTTTTCCCGTGACGCACATTCTTATTCTGTCGCCCGCCTTGACTTCTCCGTCAAATACTCTTATAAAAGATATTGCGCCCTTGTACGAATCGTAATATGAATCGAAAATCAAGGCTTTGAAGGGCGCGTCTATATTCCCGCTGGGCGGTGGCAACAACTCTATTACTTGCTTAAGCACTTCATCTATGCCAATGCACTCTTTTGCAGAAATAAGCGGAGCATTTTGAGCGTCAAGACCTATGACCTCCTCTATCTCAGTCTTGATCTCGTCAGGTCTTGCCGACGGTAAATCTATCTTGTTTATTACAGGGATAATCTCCAAATCATTGTCAAGCGCAAGGTAAACGTTGGTCAACGTCTGCGCCTCTATGCCTTGCGACGCGTCGACAATGAGAATCGCGCCTTCGCACGCTTTGAGAGAACGCGACACCTCATAAGTAAAGTCTACGTGTCCGGGAGTATCTATAAGATTAAAAGTATATTCTTCGCCATTGTAAGTATACTTCATCGTCACAGGAGTGAGCTTTATTGTAATTCCTCTCTCCCTCTCGATATCCATACTGTCGAGAAGTTGTTCTTTGGCGTCGCGCTT
>CAJTPC010000006.1 GCA_910578245.1 uncultured Christensenella sp.
AAGGGTTTTACCCGATATTGTGAAATACCACCCGTTTGACGGGTGGATGGTTATTTTTTTGGCACATGTCAACAAAAGTTTACATATATGTCAACCAAAGTTGACACTAAAATCATTGACATGTAAACAGTTTTTTCGCTAAGGTGAGATTAAGAAAACATCTTAAGGAGGCACCTTTATGCATTACGAAAGAAAAAATCTTACAACAACTTTAGTAGCAACTGTTTTGCTACTGGCAATGGTACTGTGCTTTGCGCTAAGCGTAACGTATGCTACCGCAGACAGCAATGAACCGGCGGCTATCGCAGACGCAGGCATTGCAACAACGGCGCTAAGCGACGGAGATTATTCGTCATATACCGACAAAGAATTGCCTGATACGATAAGTAGAAGCAATATTGCGCAATACGTACCGACAGAAAAATTTAATACGGATAGGTATTTGATTTACAACGGTAGAAATTATGGTTTTATAATCTTTAACGACGCAAGGACCAACCATGTTTTGTTATTTAAGGAAATAATAACCAAAACAAGTTCTGATAATTTCGAAGTTGAATTCAAAGTGGTTTATACGAATGCGTTTTTCAAGACGGGTAATACGATTATGAACGCTAATAGTCCGTACGATATTGCTTTGTCCAACTTCAAATTTAGTGAATTTATTATAGATACGGAAATAAGCGAAAGCGTAACAAGTCCGTATTTTACGTCTGCAGGATTAAGCGGTGAAATAAGTTTTCTCAATAAATCTCCCAACAGTGATAACGTTGCTATATCAATGACGGACGTAAATCCCGTGGCGAAATCCGATAAATCAATCGCAAATAAAGTCGAGGATATTACAATCAATTCTATAAACGGTAGAGAAATCCTGACTTCGACAAAGTTGGGAGAGATAAGTCCGTTGGTGTCTGACGACCAAACTCTCCAAAGATGTATTGAATTGCAAATGGATGCGGGAGCCGATGATTTCTTAGCTAATAAGAACGGTGAGCAAGATTATTACAGAGCTTCTTTTGAAGTAAGCGGTACTACTGATAAAGATTACTATGTCTACAACAATATATCATTTGATATTTGTCTATATAATTCTCTTCAAGTAAAGAAAGAAGTAAGAATATTCTCTGACAGCGTCTATTCTCCGACTGATAATTCAACGTCTGAATACGGTATACTTGATAGAAGCGGCGATGGATATTCGTTGAGAGAATACCAAAGATTTGAGCCGATGTTGAATAACTTAGGTGTATTCAACTTTGCTCCCGATAAGGATAGAGATTATAAGATAACGACTCCCGATGGGTATTACGCTACTATTGACGGCGCTGTTGGTAATTTGGAAAACGTCTTCGCCGTCAGCGGACAGAATAACGCGGTGGGATTTACTTCTGAAATAGGCAAGTTATCAAATCTAGGAACGCATGGGGAAAGACTTATAGCTCAAGATTTCATTGGCGGAGAGTTAAAGTTTGCGAATATAGCAATTCAAAGAGCTCAGGAATTAAAATTCAATGATACTTATCTTGACGCTGAAATTCCCACTTACAGAACTGTAAAGACCGACCAAATCACCAACAATCTCTTTACTTTGGATATATTAGGGTATGTCGGCGTAATCACTCTGCATATACTTGACGAAGAATTGAATATTATTCAGACGTCTACGAGATACGGCAATGAATTAGTTATCAACTATCCGTTATCTGCGGATAAAAAGTACTATATTGTCTGTGACAATCTCTCTTATACGTCGCAGGCTTTGCAATTTAATGACAAGGGCGTATTGAATTTAGAAGACAAGTCATACGCCGGTATTGAAAATTTGTATTATAGATATACTGTTCCAAAATATACTCAGTATTACCAGACTTTTGCAAAACAAATTATTGACGAACAATCCAACGTTATTTCAACAAATTACGACGACGCGCTTTTAGAGAGCGGAAAGACGTATTATCTTCAAGCCGGAATTTCTAGACTTATGACAAGAGTCTCAAGTTCTCATATCAAAAATATAACCAAATTGAACGAAACTATCGTATGTTCTCAAGAGTTAAACGATGCATTTGAATTTGTTGCCAAAGTAAGCGCGCAGTATAATTTTGACGGCGGTACGTATGACGTATATAGAAATTGGACGCTGATTGCAGAAGACGTCGATTCTATTTATTTGAATGAGAGCGAAATTGCCTATCAGTTTGTAAAAAGACAGCAAGGCGGAATATTTGCGTTGGATATTCAAGGAGAGGAACTTCGTCTTGGATTAAACAACCTAAGTCTATCGTCACTATTCAAGAGTACTTCATATATCTTCAACGCTGACGAAAAGATGCGTATTGAGTACACGACTTATCCTGAACAAAACGTGTATATCTATGACGCTAATTTGAATTTGTTGGAGTATGATAGAGGTTATCCGTTGTCTGCGGGCAAGAATTATATCATTATCGAGGGTACAGGTTCGGCTACGATTATGATAGAAGAGTATCTGCAAAAGGTTGACGTAGACTTGTACGTTGACGGAGAAAAGTACGATTATAATATGGACTTTTACTACGGCAAAGATTTGATTTTGCCTGTACCAGTTAAGGACCGTCATAACTTTGTCGGCTGGAGCGACGGGAATGCTTTAGTAACTGATTCCAACGGTCAGGGACTTACGGAAATCTTGCAAGATTCTATGACTTTGACGGCAGTTTGGCAATTGCGCGGAATTATCATTAAATTTGCTTCCCACGACGTATTCTGGTGGAACGGCAACGCAATGGTAAAAAATTACGCAGGTCGTGTGCTTATTGACGCAGATATCGATACTATCTATGCCAAAGTTCTCTCTGCTATCCGCAGTAATCCCGAATGTATTGAGCCGGGTTATTATACGACTTCTTATCAATTTGAACTCACTTCTTCCGATGCGTTGGATGATTATTATACGTTGAGCGTGTCGGCTAAAGTAAAGGAAAGATATAAAATCGTATTTGATATACTGGGCGAAAAACATACAATGAATATGTCCGTAGCGTTTGGGGATAAGATTACAAATAGTTATTTCCCAAAAGCAGTATTTGCAACAAGCAATAAAGAATATGCTATTACAGGATGGAGTTTAGAGGGAAGCGATAAAATCTTCACGATTACGCTAGGCGAATCGGTAGAAGACTTTACGCCGGGAAGAGGTAGCAACAACGGATCCCTAGGCTATACGGAAGTATATCTCACCGCCAATATCCAATACGTTACTTACAGATTGAATATAAACGACGCCTTATACGAATTGCCAAGGAATGAGGAATACAGATTTGAAATGCTCGAAGCCTATGGATACGACGCAAGCAAATATTACGGTCATAACGTAAGTTTCCAGACGAGCAAAGGCGAAGTCTATTATATCGATGATACCGTATCTATAAGCGACTTTTACGTTTATTGGTCGTCGGGCATGACTGACGTCACTGTCAATATAGAATTTGTGACGAAGGCTATCAAGGTCAATATCAATTACGTTCTTTACCTTAAAGGCAAGCAAATTGTCCCGGAGCGAAACGATAATAGAGATTATTATAGCGGTGGTACGGCGTATAAGTTGTCTGAAGCGGTGTTGTTCGGATGGGGCTTCTACGGCTGGAGATTAAATGGCAATCTAATTACTCAGTTGGATTATCCAAGCCTTGAAGTAACTAAGTATTACAGCACTGCTGACGATATAGAGTTGGATCGCGAGCTCACTTCAGAGTTCACCGCGCATGAGATCTATAATCTTAAATCGGGAACTCATACATTAGATTTTTCAATAGATTGCGTAAGAATATACGGAAATGAGAGCGGTTCTTATAATCATGAATTTATCATTACTTCTTCTATAAATCAGGTGACTTTTGTAGGAGGTAAATGGTACGATACTTGTATAGTGGAAGAGAGTATGGAGGGCGGTAAAATTTTATTTGACAACGTCTATATTAAGGCTAAAAATAACAGAAGCGCGCTGTATACCGAAATGGTCATGCCACAGATATATTCCTTCAATACGGTTGAATTAGTCGCAGGCGACGTGACAGCAAAAGGCGCGCAACCCGCTATCTATGCTGAACGAAATATAATGTTCGGCGGTGAAACCTTTATTATCAGAGGCGGTAATTCTACCGATGCGTATATTACTGCGTCGTACGGTATCAGGTGTTGCAACGTTATGTTTTCGTTAGCTAAAAATATGCAAGTATACGGAGGCAACGGCGCAAAAGGCATTGATGGAACAGATGGCGGTAATGGTGCTTCCCATCAACAACAGAACGGTGGCAACGGCGGGTACGGCGGATACGGCGGGCACGGAGTCGTAGCAATTTATGCGAATAGCATAGGCCTCATGACGAAAAATAGCCAAATTACATTTTACGGCGGTAACGGCGGCGATGGTGGCAACGGCGGAAACGGCGGTAAGGGATCCGACGGTAAAGACGGTTCGGTTGGCGTATATACTGTTGACCCCGGCAACGGCGGAAACGGCGGTAATGGAGGAATCGGCGGATACGGTTCTATTGCGGCTTGGTTCAAGGAAGAACCCGCAACACACTTTCCCGATT
Source organism: uncultured Christensenella sp. (assembly GCA_910578245.1). Classification (GTDB taxonomy): domain Bacteria; phylum Bacillota; class Clostridia; order Christensenellales; family UBA3700; genus RACS-045. The sequence goes on from CAJTPC010000006.1 coordinate 4,581, forward strand.
CCAGTAATATTTATTATGTTCCTGGGACAGCCGGAGCTGCAGGATTGGGCGGTAAGGCAGGATCTGCAGGCGCGCCCAGCAAGACAATATGGGGCAATTATAGATACGGCTCAGCCGGCGCAGTAGGCGTTGCGGGCGAACAAGGAGTAGCCGGTGAGAATGGGTATAAAATAATATAATAATTTAAGGAGGGAAGAGGTTTATGCTAGAACTTAAGGGCTTGACCAAAACCTATAAATCTAAAAAAGGAGTCGCCGTACAGGCGCTCAAGGACGTGTCGCTGTCTTTTCAAGACAGCGGTATGGTCTTTGTGCTTGGCAGGTCGGGTAGCGGTAAATCTACCCTCCTTAATATAGTCGGCGGTTTGGACTCCGCCGATAGCGGAGAAATTGTCATTGACGGCAAGTCGTCTAAAGACTTTAAGACTTCTGATTACGACGCTTATCGCAATACGTATATAGGTTTTGTATTCCAAGACTATAATATTCTTGACGATTTTACGGTGGGCGAAAATATAATGCTTGCATTGGAGTTGCAACACCAAAAGGCTGATAAAGAGCGACTTGAGAGCATTCTTAAAGAGGTGGACTTAGAAGGTTACGCCGACAGAAGACCCAACGAGTTGTCGGGCGGACAAAAGCAGAGAGTGGCAATCGCCAGAGCTTTGGTAAAAAATCCGCATATAATCATGGCTGACGAGCCTACGGGCGCCTTAGACGAGGAGACTGGTATACAGGTGCTAGAGACGTTGAAGAAGATGTCTAAAGACAAACTCGTCATAGTCGTATCCCACGATAGAGAGTTTGCAGAGCAGTACGGCGACAGAATTATACGTCTATCCGATGGCAAAGTTAAATCCGATACGGCAGTTGACAACGCTACGGCGGAAGATGGCGCATACCAAACTTCGCCTAGTAAGATTAAGGCGGAGATGTCGTCCTCTCGATTGCCATATCGTTACGCGCTGAAGATGGGAGCGCACGGCGTGTGGAGCAAGCCTTTTAGACTTATCGTGACGATACTGCTGTGTATGGTAAGTTTTACTGCCTTTGGCGTAGTAGATACCGCCAATGCTTTCAATGCGAAGAAGGTCGCTCTGGACGCATATTTGAATTCTCCTTATGAGGTATCGGCATATACGGCTTACGTTCCGGCATCTGACAATTCAATGGACGATACTTACGGCGCGTCGGAAAAGGACGTCGCTAGATTAAAGGAAAAGACGGGTATAGATTACGTGGGAGTTACTCTTCTTGAGGATCGAGACAGACGGTCAGGATATGGATTGGAATTGATTTCTATTGAGAATGCAAGGGGAAATAATCATTCTGTATATTATACGCAGAGTATTTACGGATTTTATCCTGCGAGTCAGCAGTTCTTCCAATCTATGAATTTCAGCTTGATAGGAAAAATACCTGAGGCAGACAATGAGATAGTTATTACACAATATATTTTTGACCAAATTAATCTCTGCGGAATTGCGTTGTTTACCGAGAATATAGATGACGATTTTGTTACCGGAATGGTAGCGCGGACTTTATTACCCGATTCTTCTCGCACTGCGCAGTCGTTGATTGAGCAAGAATTATTTATTAGCTTTGCTAATAATTATTTTAAGATTGTCGGCGTAGTGGATACGCGAGAGGATAGCGCGGGGAAATACGAATCGCTTAAGCCTTCTAAGTCGGGCAGTTCTAATACCCAACGGCTCTTGGAAGCGGAGTGCGTGGATTACTTTAGATACGGCTACCATTCTATTGGATATATATCTCAAGATAGATACGACTCTATCGTCAAATCTTATAGCGCGGAATTAGAGGGGTGGGACGCCTTTGGCGTCCCCGCAAAAGGCAAGATAAGTGTGTCACAAGGCGGAACTTCAAGACGTTCAAAGTTCTGGGGAGTTGCTTCGGATAAAGATTTGGATAAGGTCAAGGACGTAATTTGGCTTGATGGTGATGAGCGAACCAAGTTAAATGACAAAGAATACGTCATCGGGCTCAACTCCGCGTTAAAATATTTGCAGGGAGGCTCATTGATTGAAGAAAATACATATTATACCCACGACAAGTCGTATTTCGGCGGAATTGCGTCTTTTGGTCAAATAAGTTTTCGCGATTTATATAATTCGAGCGATATGTCGCGTAAGTTTGATGCAAGATATATTGCGTGCTTTGAAGAAGCAGAGAAAATTCAACTTGAGAAGTTAAATATTTTCAAGGAATACGTCCACGAAAAGATTGACACTTTTCCAGATGGTTTTAATCTTACTGAGGGGAAAGAGAATTTCGTATTGTCGCTTTTTTATAATGAAATATCCCTAGCCAATAATGTCAGGATTCAAGAGGAATCGCTGGAGTATAGTTTGGAAAATCTTGAGGAGAAGCATTGGAGAGCGCTATACGCAGGTTATATATTGAAAACCTCTAGATGGAGTTGGTATAACGGTTCTTCGTATTTCGAAATGGATTGCGGATATGATACCAATATTACGGGATGCCGTACCGGAGAAGCGTTGGAAAGAATAGACGCAAAAGTCATATACGTAAAAGCTAAATTAAAGACTTCTGAAGGACAAAAATTATTGGACGCTTCTGCAAATTGCGAATTTAATTCTTCTGTGAACGTCGATGATTTGTATGATACAAAGATTGCGGGCATATACGTACCGCAGGATAATTTTCCGGAAAGCGGAGAAATGGATACCTTTATATTCAACAATGCCATTTACCGCAGACTAGAAAACGTAGAATTGTCGCCATACAGCTTTTTGCTTGCGCCCATGCCCACGGAGCGTAATCAATTGGCTAAACTTGTAGAAGCGCATTATGAAGAGGCCGGTAGAGTCTTGAAAATGCACAACGGCATAGTAGTAGAACTTAATCTTGTTCAAGATCCCATTTATTCGATGAAAGTAAAACTTTTAGCCGTGGGATTGGGACTTGCGATTTTTTCCATCATTATGTTGGCCAATTATATTGGTACGTCTGTCTCCAATAAGAAAAAAGATATCGGTATTCTGCGAGCGCTTGGCGCAAAGACAAGGGACGTTTTTGCAATATTTGTCAGCGAAAGCATAATAATTTCTTTGATAAATGCAGTTGCGTCGATTATCGTTACGATATTTGCATGTATGGGCTTGAACGTCTTAATAAGGAATGAAACGCAAGTGGACCTATCCGTCTTAAACTTTGGAATAAGGCAAGTCGTAATAATGATAATAATCAACGTTGCTATTGCAGTCCTAGCAAGTTTGATACCTATCTATAGAATGTCCAAGAAAAAGCCAATAGACTGTATCCATGATAAGTAAGACGCCGCTAATTAGAAAAAGAAGAGATATTTTATTACGACTTAGGAGGGTTAGTTATGAGTATACCAAGACACAAAGTCTTTATCAGTTATTACAATGAGGACGATAAGGAATATAAAAATCATTTGATAAAGATGAATGAACTTAACAAAAATACATGGAAGGAGCAAAGCATCTTTGAGGAATGCTCTTTCCATGAAGACGAAATTGACGATACAGGTTTGACGGATAATCAAATCAGACGCATTATACGTGATAAGTACATAAAAGACGCTACCGTATTCATTTTGCTGTGCGGACAAAACACAAAATATATTGATTACCTTGATTGGGAAATTTTTACCGCTATGTGCGATAGCAAGAATAATCGTCAATTGGGTTTATTGGTCATTAATTTGCCTACTATAAAGCAAAGCGTAAGATCAGGTTCGGATGATGAGAAACCTCTCTTATCCGACAATGCCAATTGGTATAGTTGTCCGAACAGAACCGAGTTTGAAAAAATTTATCCATTTGTGCCAAGCAGAATTATTGATAATTTCTACAAACACGTTCCAATCACAGTTGTCAATTGGGATAGAATACGCTGTAATACGCGCAGGTTAAAGCAATTAATAAACAATGCGTATAATAGACGATTTGATTGTAAGTATGAAGTCTCCGCGCCGTTGAAGAGAGCAAATTTGTAATTGAAATACAAGCGATAAAATATTCAAAAACACTTAATTATTTTAATTTGTTGAGAATAATACAATTTGCAAAGGAAAAGCTGCTATTAAAATTATTTCGCGCTTAGTTTTTTGATTCTTTTATTGCGGTTTATATTACCGGATTTGCGGAAAAGGGATTTATCAGAAAGAATTGTCTGAGCAAAAGCATATCGGTTCAAGAAATAACAAAGAATCTAAGTATACATAATAATATTCAGCAGTCTAAAAAAGATAAAAAGCAACTTGCTCTTAACGAGATAAATGAAGCCCGCCATGTTGCGGGACAATGAAACTTGCTTTACCAAAAGAAATTGCAATCGGTTTGCTATTCTTCTTACTTGTTTTAGTAGCTACATTTGGCGCGTTTTCCATCAAACATATTATTATGGGCGGCATAATATGCGCCGTTGTATTTGCAGTTGCGGTCATTACGCTTCTTACTACGGCTATTACACGTGATATCATCGGAAGGAGAAATATAAGTAAGCGAAAATTAGCTGTCAGACAAGAAAATCATGCTTTATGACCAGCATGGAAATCATAAAATCCCGATTCACTGTAATAGTTGCCCAAGTAGTATCGATTGAGACATAAGCAGGTGAGATTCAAATTCCAATAGGCTTGTCAATAATTGTTTTCAAGTCTCTCAATCACCCTGACGCCTACCGATATTGGCTGATATTTATTTATCATTATTGACACCTATTTTCCCAAAATCAAACGCGAATTCGACACCGAACCCATTAAATCTTGTGTTTTAGTAACATCTATTTTTTCTTACTAATTTCTATTGATTTTTAGTAATTTTTGGCAAAATAAAATTCACGATTGACTTTTATAGAAAAATTGTTAATTTTAGGGGGCGGTCTACGAAATATTTTCGTGATTTTTTTCGCAAAAACCAATTGATTACAGAATATTAATTTCCGTTGTTTTTCGTTTGGCAAATATGGAAATTATTAAGAGTTTATTATGGTGGGGAAAAAGAAATATCTTCCAAAGTCTAACAATTTATGATATAATATATTTATGGACATTAGGAATAAATTGGTTTTATTCAAAAAACGAAACAGAGTTTAAAGATGTAACTGATAGGCTTAAGTCATTGGATTTGGCATTAGGTTACTATGATCTTACTTTTGCAGATGGAATGCTTTTTCATATTAAACTTGAAAATGTAATTCTGATGGAATTAATAGAGCATTGCAACTTGGCTAATAGTATAGTCTTTTATCAAGATCGAGTTAAGACAGACGTTGTAAAAATTGACGCCTATGGAAAATATAGACAAATTGAAAAGTATAAAGTGTTTTGTGAAAATGGATTTGTCTTTGTGTGTGATAGTAATGAAATACAATTTTATAAATTCTCAGGTAATGATAAAAACTTGATTAATTATTGGAAGGCTTGTACACGTGAACTAAAAGAGGAAGCAATAAGGGATATTATGAGTCAACAATATGATGATTTAGTTGTAAATCCCAATAGTGTGTTGTATTCATATATTAATCAACGCAATTATAAGGACAAAGATGATAATACCATTATTTGTCCATTTAGTTTTAACAACTCGCAATTGAAAGCAATAAGGTTAGCTCTTGACGATAAGATAAGTATTATTAAAGGTCCTCCGGGAACAGGTAAAACAGAAACAATTTTGAATATTATTAGCAATCTAATCATAAGAGGAAAAAGTATTGCTATTATATCTTCAAATAATTCAGCTATTGAAAATGTGGAAGAAAAGTTAAATAAAAGGGGATATGGATATCTTCTTGCGTCATTAGGAAATGGCGAAAGAAAGGCAGAATTTTTTAACAAGACGAGCAATGAATTTCAAAAAGAAAAAGTTGATCGTATAAGTATTCCATTGGAAAAACTTTCTACTCTATCACGACTTTTTGAAAGTGAGAATAAATCAAAACGACTTAAAGAAGAAATTGATTCAATTAATTTAGAGAAGGAGTATTATGAGAATTTCAATAAAGATAGTCTAATTAACGTAGATAAATACAAGTTCAAAAATTCACAAGCTTTGATTGAGTATGTTACCCATTATCAAGAAGACACCAAAGAAAAGCAGTTTACATTGCGTCTTTGGCTTAAATTGATTTTCAAGTATGGATTCAAAAAATCATTGATAAGAGCAAAAGATAGAGACAAGGTAATTACATCACTTGAACATAAGTATTATTCTCTTAAAGTTAAAGAATCAACTGACGAATTAAGTGAGTTGGAGCATCTTTTAGCGAAGAATAAATTAGAAGATTTGAAGAGTGAGTATAAAACATTATCAAAACAATACTTAGATTACTACATAAATTCTAATGTTAATTTCAAGGCAAATTTTACGCAGAAAGACTATAAGAAGAGATTTCCAGAATTTATCAAGAGGTATCCTATAATAACATCGACAGCGATATCTTTCATGAGCTCGATAAAGTCAGAGTATATGTTTGATTATGTAATAATAGACGAGTCGTCCCAAGTAACTATCCCAACTGCTATTCCATTGTTAAATAAATGTAGGCATGTAGTTATTGTAGGTGATGATAAACAGCTTGCGCCTATAGATAAATTCGAAACAGAGTGTGTGTTTGATGGAGCTTTTGATTGTAGCAAACAAAGTTTAATTACTTCGTTTATGCAAATATATAATAATTCAGTTACTACACTTTTGGAGCATTATAGGTGTGAACCATCAATTATCGGATTCTGCAACTTGAAGTATTATGATGGTCAATTAATTCCATTTACAGATATAAGCAAAGGTAAACCTGCTCTATGTGTTTGTTTTACTTCGGAAGGCAACCATATGCGTAGATTAAATACTGACGATACAAAAGGGGTATATAATCAACGAGAGATTGATACTATTGATGAAATTATGCAGAATAAGAATATTATCAATGTTGCAAATAAAGATATTGGAATTACTAGTCCATATAGGTTACAGGTTGATAAACTCCAAGAAAAATATGAAGATATTGAATGTGATACAGTACATAAATTTCAAGGAAGAGAAAAGAATACGATTATATTTTCCCCTGTGCTTGATAGCAAGGCATCAAAACATGATTTTGAATTTGTAGATAATGCAAGTATGATTAATGTAACTGTTTCTCGAGCAGTTAACAAATTGGTATTGGTTGCTAATGAGGAGGCTTTCAATGAAAAAGGCAAGCATATACATGATTTAATAAATTATATATCATATAAGACGCAGGATGGAATGTTATTCAAAAGCAAGTGCGTGTCTATATTTGATTTTCTATATAAATCTAAAGAAAAGCAGAGGAAGAAAATGGTGGAGAACAGTTCAAGTAGAAGTGGTTATGAGTCAGAAAGATTGTTAAGAAAATTATTAGATAATCTTATTGCATCAGAACCATATAAGCAGTTTTGTGTTCAGGAGCAAGTTAAGATTAAGAATTTAAACATAAAATATAAGATGTTTAATGAGGAAGAATTAAGCTATATACGAAATAATTGCAGTGTTGATTTTCTAGTAAAAGATAAAGTTAGTCATGATATTGTCTGTGTAATTGAAGTTGATGGAGTAGCATTTCATGAAAACAATAAAAAACAACTATCCAAAGACAAGTTAAAAGATTCGATATTAAGCAAATGCAATATAACGCTTTTAAGATTGAAAACGAATGGAAGCAACGAGGCATTTAAGATAAAACAAATATTTGATAATTACATTAATAAATTTCAACCTAAATCATAATTTATTATTTATTAGTATCGAAATGGTGAGAACTTATTATGATTTAATCTTAAAAAACTCACTTGTGAAATCTGGTTTAACTGAGATAATACTAACTCCAAGTTTTTTAGCAATTGAGTCTAAGTGCTCCAGATTTTCTTTGGATGAATTGCAACCGACGTAGATTTTTTTGATTTTCAAACCAATGTCTTTGATGTTCATAAGTTGTCCGTTAGCAAAACAATTGGGTTGGTAAAAGATGGATCTTACTTCTTGTTCATAACTCCATTGTTTGCTTTTGATAGAGCATAGATAAAAATGTACCATTTTCAATAGCAGTTCAAATTGTTCATTTTCTAAAAATCCACCATAATATTCGGTTAGAATCTTATCTATGTCTAATGATACATCGACTTTCTGCACACTATATTTTACATCAAATAATTTACTAGAATCAACTACTTCAAATTCCAAGCAGTATCCTGAGAAATTATTAGTATAATGCGCCCACATTGGGATGTTATCAATGCATTTAGTAAAAGATGTAGAGTAGAGTTCTTGCCTAAGTTTGTTCAAATAGTTATTCCAAGCGTCAATAAATTCATCGATGTTTTCATATTTTTCCGGATCAATAAAGTCCTTAAGATAACAACAAGAATATCCGTCAAAAGGGTCGTTCAATTTATCAATACGAGAAAACCATATTTGATTGTTTTCTAAAGACGTTAACTTATTATAATTATCTTTTTCATTTTCAGTTAAAGATATGAATTTATATAATGTTTTTGGAAGTTGCTTTTGAGTGATTGGAATTATCTCTGTCTGATAAACATTTAATTTTTCATATACATTTTTTTGTTGTTTCATTTTCCTTATACTTTTTTCCAGTGGGTCAAATCTCTTAATTATTGAGTAGAGAATCATTCCTGTAAGACAAATTAAGGAAAGAGTAGTTTGTATATATAAAGTTTTGTGAAAGATCCATTCGGAAATACCTGCTCCTATTCCTACGAGCAGGAAGAAAAGAGAAAGATTTGAAAAGAAGTCACTTCTAAAAAATTTGAGAAACTTATTCATAATACCTTGCATCATTTGTATTTGTAATAATTATATCATACATTCATGTATTAATCAATAAAGATTTCAGCTAATAAGATATGGAAGAGAAGTTTTATTTGGCTCTAAAAGTTTTTATAGAAAATGCTATAAAATATAGAAAAAGTATGATATAATTGTCATAACGATACGTATTTTGTCGTGGAGATATAGAGATTGCAAAAAGAGCATTGATAAGTTGCAACGAGCAGTTGATAACGAAAAGCAATCAAAGAAACGATTTGAGTTGAATGCGGAATTGAAAAAGTTAAAAGAGGAGATAGGTAAATTAAATGGCTAAAAGTAAACTTATACGAGACATTATTTCTGACAATTCTTCATTAATACAAGTTTTTGAGCGACTACTGATTATTGCAATGGAGTTAGAAGATGAAAATCTGCAAAAATGGGTTAAGCAAGAATTAAATGGTTATAGTGCTGATGATAATTTGCCCGATTATAGAATAGTTGGTAGAAAAGCTGTTGGTAATTATCAAATTGTCGGTGGCGGCTTTCTGCAAACATATAAGAATCATGTTCTGCCAACTCTAGGGTTTGACGACGAGACAAGAAAAGCGTTGGAAAATGCACAAGTTCGCGATAGTATATCTGAATTAATTGAAGCGGTTAATTTAATGAAAAAAGGAAAACAGGTGGGACAGCCAATACCCCCTGAATGGTTTAGTTTATTCGAGAAGGGGACGAATATTTGTGTAACGAGTGGCACACTTGTTTGTAGTGAGTTTAGTTATAATAATATTTTACAACGTACAAAAACTAGATTGATAGAAGTGTTAACGTTACTTGAGAAAAATTTTGGAAACTTAGATGAAATAGATATCGATTCAAGAAATTATGATGAAAAAGAAATTGATGCTTTAAAAGCGGCAGTGTCGCAAGTTTTAAATGGCAATCATGCATCGAATACATATTATATATCAAACTCAAAAATTAAGAATTCCAATATTGGAGAAGATAATAAAAATGAAAAATCTTTTACTACAGAATTGAGTTATCATTCAGAAAATAAAGATAAATCAAAATCAAAAATTGGTAGCATATTAAAGAAAATATTTAAAGTGAGAGGGTAACAATGGACAAGCTTAAAATGAAGTCAATGGACAAGGTGCAAGAAAATATACAAAAGATAAGGGCGTTGTTTCCTAACGCAGTAACGGAAGTGTTGAGAGACGGAGTGCCAACGCTAGCCGTTGACTTTGATATGCTCAAACAAGAAATGAGTAATGTGTTGATAGATGACAAGGAACAACGCTATCAATTTACTTGGCCGGATAAGAATAAGTCAATACTTCGTGCAAATACTCCTATATCTGCAACGTTGCGTCCTTGCGAAGAAGAGAGCGTTGATTTTGACATTACTCAAAATCTCTATATTGAGGGCGATAATCTTGAAGTACTAAAACTTTTGCAAGAAACGTATCTTGGCAAAATTAAAATGATTTATATAGACCCACCGTATAATACTGGTAATGATTTTGTATATAATGATGACTTCTCACAAGATAGCGAAGAGTATTTAGATAATAGTGGGCAATATGACGAATACGGTAATCGCTTAGTTCAAAATACCGAAAGCAACGGCAGATTTCATACTGATTGGCTCAATATGATTTATCCGCGTTTGCGCTTAGCAAAGGATTTGCTGTCAGATGATGGTGTAATTTTTATTAGTATTGATGATAATGAAGTGGAAAATATAAGAAAGATTAGCGACGAGATTTTTGGTGAATCAAATTATATAACAGCAATCCCTAGATTGACAAGTGCACAAAGACCTTCGCAAGAAAAATATATTTCTATCCAACATGATTATATTTTAGTTTATGTAAAAGACCGAAATAATACGGGTTTTTCAAAAACAATAGTTCGCAGTGGGCTAGAAAATGTGAAACAAGATCATATAGGATTATATTTTGAAGGCGATACATCACCTATATTGGCTTCCTCCACGCAAGGCTACTCAAAAGGTGGCGATTACGACTTCACATATAATGGTATAGTATACAAACCTATAGCAAATGACGGTTCCAGACGTAGATGGTTGTGGACCATAGATAGAATGCAAGCTGCGGCTGAACTTGGAATTTTAGTACCTACTAAAAGTGGATTAAGGGTACAAAATTATATAGATAAGGAGTTCCAAGTTAATACGAATAAAATGGTAGATAAAGATATGAATTTAATTCTAGCCACATACGATTTTATGAATTCGAAGTTTACTAATAATCATGGGACAGCGGCTCTTAAGGATTTGGGCTTAAGTTTTAGTTTTTCAAAACCAGTTGAATTAATTAAAGAAGTTATTAAGTTATCAGAATCAAAAGACATAATCGTTCTTGATTTCTTTTCTGGTTCTGCAACAACTGCACACGCTGTCATGCAATTAAATGCAGAAGATGGTGGTAATCGTAAGTTTATTATGGTGCAGTTGCCTGAATTGTGCGATGAGAAGAGTGAAGCATATAAGGCTGGCTATAAGAATATCTGCGAAATAGGAAAAGAGCGTATTCGTCGTGCTGGCAAAAAGATAAAAAATGAGAATGGTCTACTTGCACAAAATCTTGATATTGGCTTTCGTTTACTTAAACTAGATTCGTCAAACATGAAAGACGTATATTATCGTCCCGAAGACTACAATCAATCATTGTTAGATATGTTTGAGGATAATATCAAAGAAGATAGAACACCGCTCGACTTACTTTTCCAAGTTATGCTTGAATTAGGCAAGCCATTGTCAGCCAAGATAGAAGAAAAAGAGATTACAGGTAAACACGTCTTTGTCGTGGACGGCAATGATTTGATTGCTTGCTTTGATAAAGATATAACTGACGAAGTCGTCAAGACTATTGCTCAAATGAAACCGTTATACGCAGTATTCCGTGATAGCAGTATGGCAAATGATTCTGTCGGCACAAATTTTGAGCAAATCTTTGCAACCTATAGCCCAAATACTACAAGGAAGGTATTGTAATTATGGATTTTCAAAACAATGATTTTCCGATAAGAAGTTTATTGAGAGACTATAACGGCAAAAGATGGTATCCTAAAAGTGTAGAAATTTTTAGATCAATGTTGTTGATTCCTCCTACAAGTGAATTTAATGGATATGCAATTAGTAAAAATATTGCATACAATTTGCAATATTTAGAATATTTGCAAAAACAAATTAATGAATTGGTTTTAAGTGATGTGTTAATGAAGATGCTTATAAAAAATTTTATTATTGTATCTATGGGCATCATAGAGAGTTTATTTGCGTATCTTTTAAAATCGACAGGGAATTGGAATCAATCGGAATGGAAGATGATCCAAAAAAACAATATTGATAACTCAAGACCCATTTCGGTTTCAGATAAGATTTTGAAAACAAAGATTGATGTTTACGAAAAAGTTGATAAATATGACATCGAAATGCAATTTGATGCAATTATTAGCAAGGTTAAAAGTAAAAAATTATTAGATGTAAAAGACGACAAGATTTATGATATCATTTTAAGATATAAAAAACTACGAAACAAAGTTCATTTACATATTTCGCAATATGAAACTGATTATAATATTTTCGATATTAGACAGCAAAAAGTTGTGAGTAAATTATTATTTTTAATTTTAAAAGATAAGCAATTTTGTTCAAACCAAAAGATTGCGCATGAAGTTTATGGTTTCTTAATTTACGAGGCATAATTATGAAGTTTAAATTTAAGATACAAGAATATCAAACAGACGCAGTAAATGCGGTAACAAAGGCTTTTGAAGGGCAACGCTATAATGATAAGCTGTCCTATATGCGTGATTTGGGCAAACAAACTCAACAAGTGCAACAATCAATGTTTGAGGGCGATGCTAATAGTATTTATGATGTGGGGCTAGGTTTTGGCAATGCTCTTATTGAATTGAATGACGAGAAGTTATTGGATAATATTAACGCTTTGCAAGATGAGAATAATATCAAGCGTTCTCAATCTTTATCAAAGCCTTTTGGAAATACTTGCCGTTGCGCTTTGGATATAGAAATGGAGACAGGTACGGGTAAGACGTATTGCTACATAAAGACTATGTTTGAACTCAACAAAATATATGGTTGGAGTAAGTTCATAGTTGTTGTTCCGTCTATTGCTATCCGTGAGGGTGTAAAGAAATCTTTTGAAGTAATGGAAGATCATTTCTTTGAGCAGTATGGTAAGAAGGCAAGATATTTTATATACAACAGTAAAAATCTTAACCAACTTGACAATTTTTCATCAAGCAAAGATATTTACGTTATGATTATCAATGCGCAAGCATTTGCGCAATCACTCAAAGAAGGCGCAAAGAATGAAGCTGCGCGCATTATATACGCAAAGCAAGACAGTTTTGGTTCTCGTCGTCCAATTGACGTTATATCTGCCAATAGACCTATCGTTATACTTGACGAACCACAAAAGTTGGGTGGAACTGCTACTCAAGAGAGTATCAAACGTTTTAATCCTTTGTTTGCGCTTAACTATTCGGCTACTCATAAAGATGAGCATAATCTTGTATACGTACTTGATGCGTTGGACGCATATCAAAAGAAACTTGTCAAGAAAATAGAAGTCAAGGGATTTGAGCAACGCAACTTGCGTGGTACTGACGGCTTTGTATATTTCTCACAAATACTATTGAATCCTAAAAAGCCACCTATGGCAAGAATAACGTTTGAGATAAATTATTCCAAAGGCATTAGTCGTGAAGCGAGAATCGTTGAGGTTAATGATAATCTTTACGATATGTCGGCGGGTAAAAATATGACGTCTTTGGAGCAATATAAAAATGGATATACAGTAAAGCAAATAGATCCTATAAACAATTCAATTACTTTCCTTAACGGACAAACTCTTTACGTTGGAGACGTGCGTGGAGATATATCCGAACGAGATATGCGCCGAATACAAATAAGGGAAACAATATTGTCGCACTTTGAGAAAGAAGAAAAACTATTCAATATGGGTATTAAGTGTCTGTCATTATTCTTTATTGACGAGGTTGCGAATTATCGTCAATATGATGATAATGGAAACGAGGTTTTAGGCGAGTATGGAGTGATGTTTGAGCAAGAATATATAAACGTGCTTAATGATTATATAACACTTGAAAACACTCCTTATGTACAATATTTAAAGAATATAAAAGTAGAAGATACGCATAAAGGATATTTCTCAATCGATAAAAAGACGAATCGTGTAGTAAATTCCGTTGAGAAAAGGGGTGTGTGTGATGATATATCCGCTTATGATTTGATACTTAAAAACAAGGAGAGACTTTTGTCTTTTGACGAGCCTACTCGCTTTATATTCTCACACTCTGCGTTGCGTGAAGGTTGGGATAATCCCAACGTATTCCAAATTTGCACGTTGAAGCAGAGCAATAGTGAGATAAACAAAAGACAAGAAGTAGGTCGTGGTATGCGACTTTGTGTTAATAGCGCAGGCGATAGAATGGATGCGACTGTGCAAGGTATTAAAGTACATGGCGTAAACGTGTTGACCGTAATTGCAAGTGATAGCTACAAAGACTTCGTTGGCGGGTTGCAAAAAGAACTTAAAGAGACGTTGTATCAACGTCCGACAAAAGCAACAAAAGAATACTTTGAAGGTAAGCTAATCAAGGTTGACGGAGAAGTGCATGAGATAACAAAACTCGAAGCGGCTATAATAGAGAGATATCTTGGCTTTAACCAATATATCGATTATGATGGTAAAGTAAAAGATGAATATCGCAATGCGCAAGCAATGGGTACTTTTGCGCCGTTCCCAAAAGAGATTGCGCAATTGGCAGAAGGCGTACACAAACTTGTGCAAGGAGTATTTGACGAAAAGGTACTTGATGAAATGATTGAGTCAGCAAACAAGCCTAAAATTATCGAAAACAATCTCAATGAGAATTTTGCAAAAAAAGAATTCCAAACGCTTTGGAATTATATTCATAACAAATATGCTTATACGGTTTCTTTTGACAGTGATGAATTGATTAAGAAATCAATAAAGGCTATTGATGAGCAAATGTATGTGGCAGAACTTACGTATGTACGTACAATAGGAACTCAGGGTAAGGACTCGCTAGATTTTACAGAAGGTAAGACAAAGACAACGACGCTCAAGAATACTGGTGGCTCAAATGCAACATATGATCTTATAGGCAAGATTTGTCAAGGTACAACGTTGACAAGAAAGACTGTTACAAGAATTCTCAAAGGTATACGTCCGGACACTTTCTATAAGTTCAAAGTGAACCCCGAGGACTTTATATCTAGAGCAATAAGATTAATCAATGAGCAAAAAGCTACAATGGTTGTTGACGATATTGCATATAGTGTTACCGATGAAGAACCTTATACAAGTGATATATTTACAATGGGCAATAGCGCTGTGAGTTTTGATAAGGCTATAGAAGTCAAAAAGCATATTACACCTTGGATTGTGGTTGACAGTAGTATTGAGAAAGACTTTGCATTAGATTTGGATAGAGATGAGGATAAGGTATGCGTATATGCAAAACTACCAAAAGCATTCAAGATTCCAACTCCGGTAGGCAATTATTCTCCTGACTGGGCGATAGCTTTCTATGAGGGCAGTGTAAAGCATATCTATTTCATTGCTGAGACAAAGGGCAGTATTGAAGAGTCTCATAGAAGGGCAGTTGAAAATGCAAAAATAGAATGTGCAAAGAAATTATTTGCGACGATTAATAATGGTACTGTAAAATACGACGTTGTTGATTCTTATCAACGCTTGATGGATATTATGAAGAAATAGAGTATTGAGGAGAATAATTATGCACATAAGTAAAATTAAAGCAAATAATTTTCGGAATTTCTGTGAGTTAGAAATTGAGTTGCAAGATGGCCTAAATGTGGTGGTAGGTCCTAATAATGTAGGGAAGAGCAATCTTATAAAAATAATTAGTTTTTTAAGTTCTGATCCCAATAATGGTGCTAGTGTGGACGATTTTAATAAATATGTATTATGGAAAGACATAGATACCATTAAGAAAAAGCCTCCACTCATAGAAATTGAGTATACAATTGAGCATGATTTAAATTTTACTGAGGAAGATTCTGCGTTTTCGAAATTATCAAATATTTTGGTTTTTGATCCAATAACAGGAGAACTAGAATATAGAAATGGAGAAACTGTTGCACATTTAATTGCAAAAGTGGGATTGAGATATGAGTATGATTATAAAGAAATAGAGAGTTATAGGCAAGAAATGGAAACTGCTATCGATTTCAAAGATGTATATAACTCATTAAATAAGTTGCAACAAAATTTCAAATGGAACTTTTATAATGTAACATCTAATGAAATTCTAGATAAAAAAATCATAAATAATATATTTGAAATAGATAAGATTGATGCTACTAGAACAATTGATAGGCTAACCGATAACTCGCGGAAATATGTAAATGAAAAAGTAAAAGATAAAAATATCGATGTATTTTCTATAAAGAAAGGAATTACAGATACTATTCAGAGAGAACTAAACGAAGTGCAACAAGAAATTAATAACGATATAAATGAAGACCAAAAGCAAATCGGAATCATAAATGGTAAAAATAAATTTGTTTCTAACTTCGTCTTTGAAGGAGAGTTATCGGATTTTTTTAAGTACGAATTAGAAGATGACACATTTGGATTTTCATTGCCACTAGATCATAATGGACTGGGTTACAACAATTTAATTTACATGAGAAATTTGTTGAAACAGAAAAGAGGCAATGATTATAATATTATTCTTTTAGAGGAACCAGAAGCGCATTTGCACCCTAATATGCAATATAAACTTTTAAGGTATATTGAAGATTTAAAAGAGCAGGAATTGGAAGATACCAAAATGAAAAATCAAATTTTGGTTACTACACATTCCTCGAATATCACAGCAACGGTTAAAACAAGTAATATTATTTTGTTAACAATAGATAGAAGTGCTAATCCGCCAATTACTAAATCTACTATTCTATCAAATAACTACGATTATGAGAAGGTGGAAACAGTTTTGGGCCATAATCAAGATAAAAAAGAAGAAAGGATAAAACTATTGAAACATGGAGAAGAACATATTACTAAGTTTTTAGATGTTACGAGGAGTGATATATTGTTTTCAGATAAAATTATTTTAGTGGAAGGTATAGCCGAAAAGTTGCTACTTCCTAAATTCTTTAATAATCTTGTGGATAATCATATTTCAATAATTGAACTAGGAGGAATTAATTTTAATTATTTTTTACCACTAGTATTTAATACAAATAAAAAAATACTATGCATTACTGATAAAGATATTGAAATCATAGATGAGACAGATAAGGGGTTAGAATTAAATGTAGATGATTATAACAAAAAACTACCTCAAATCAGCGAAATGTTTCTTAATTTGGTAGATAAAGTAAAGGTTAAGCAGCAAATTAAGTTTGGCTCAACGTTTGAAAAAGAAATATTTATTGAAAATTATGACAATTGTTTTGAATTGCTATTGGGTCTTGTTCTGCCAGATGGATATGATGAATTAGTTAAACATAAAAGTTTGGCATTCTGGCGAGATAACTATGATGGGCAAATTACCAATGGGAAACAAAAAAAGTTTTTAGGTGGTATGATTGATAAATATGTAAAGTTATATGAACACGAAGATAATAAAGATCTGGTTGAAAAGATGTTTTTCACAAACTTATTTTATCATTATGTAAAAGATAAAAAAGGAAGCTTTGCGTTGGAATTATTTAACCACATAGATGAAATTAATGTACCAACATATATTAAGGAGGGAATTGAATGGCTGAATTTATAGAATCTTCGCAATTAGTTAATATTCATAATGATGACTTTAATTTTAAGGTATATGCTGGGCCTGGTGCAGGAAAGACATATTTCCTAATTGAAAATATAAAAGACATAATTGAAAATAGTAAGAAATTAAAACAGGATGTAAATAGAAAAGTGCTGTGCATTACATACACTAACGTGGCTGTGGATGAGATCAAGAGTAGATTAGGGCAATATGGTAAAAATGTAGTTGTAAAAACAATACACTCGTTTCTATATGAATATGTAATTAAACCATATCAGAAGCAACTTAAAATTATAATAAATGATACATTTAATATTCATATAGATGATAAGGTTATGATGTATCCAAGATTAGAGGGGTTTGGGTTACTATCTAAACTTAAAGTTTCAGACTTTATTGGGGTTTTACAAGAACAGTATAAACTTTCAGTTGCTAGTGAACTATCCAAAAAGAAGATTAGTGAATGCGTATTAGATATTTCGAGTATAAATAATTACCCATTTTGCGATGCTAATATTCCAATGATAAAGAGAATAAAAGGTATGACAAATGAAGAGTTGCTTAAGTTAAAAACTGCATTATGGGAGAAAGAAGGAGTACTTGATTTTGATGAAATATTATATTTTAGCTATATCCTTTTAAAAAGGTATAATTTCATTGCATATGATGTGCAATATGTGTTTCCATATATTTTAATGGATGAGTATCAAGATACTAATCCTATACAAAATAAGATACTGCAGCTGTTGTGCAATAAAAATGTTTCTATTGGAGTAGTAGGAGATAAAGCGCAATCAATATACGGCTTCGTGAAATCTACTTATAAGGAGTTTGAAGACTTTCATCCAAACAATAAGGATTTTAAAACTTTTGTTATAGATGGGAATAGACGCTCTAACCAAAATATTATTTATTTTTTAAATTATGTTAGACAAGCTGATAATACATTGAATGAGCAGAGATGTTTGATCAATAGCAACCTGTCGAAGGTGAAATTTGTTTTGTGTAAAAGCAATAATATAGATATTATTAAAAAATTAAGTGTTGAAGATATTAGAGTATTATGTCGTAGGTGGTCTGATGCATTTGAGTATATAACCAATATAGAGGCTGATCAAAGAAAATATTTAAAAGAAGTTCATGATTATTATAAATATGTCTTAGATAGGGATCTCACAAAGGATTTTGAAAATTCAAATATTAATTGGATAAATAATGTGAAGATTATTATTTCAATTTATAAAGCAATTAAACTAGGGAATTTTGCGAGTATTCTTAATGAATTAAATAAGATTTTCGATATAGATTTAATTAAGTTGAATAGAAGGAGTAAAGGAGAAGAATTAAAAGATATTATAAGATTTATAAATGTTTTTAAGGCATTTAATGAAACTACTACTTATTTCGATATAATAAAAAGGATTAATCAATTTATAGATGAGTCTGATTTGAAATCTTTTGAAAAGTTGGAATTGATATTTAGTGATGATGAGTTGTTTAATAGGGATTTTCATCCATATTTATATTGTTTAAATATGAAGACATTAAGAATAATGTTTGAAGAGGTTTTTGCAGAAGACAGTAAATATGTTACAGTCCATAAGACAAAGGGAAAGGAATATGATAGCGTACTAGTAAATCTTACTCCTGTAATGGAGGAAAGGCAGTTGGGGGATATTTTAAATGTTTTGGAAAATCCTGTCATATTTGATAATATAAATGATAAGGTTACAGAATTTGTAAGAATTGCATATGTAGCATTTAGTAGGGCAAAAAATAACTTGTATATTCATCTAAAAAAATCAAGTTCAGAGATAAGTACATTTATTAAAAGCTTAAACGAATATAGTGTTCAAAAAAATATCAAAGAACCATTTTATGAAATCATTGATTTAAATTAGAGCTTTGTCATGTTAAATTATTTTTTAAAGATATGGAAAGGACATCCATGCAGATGGATGCCCTTTTTATATTAAAACCGTATTATCGTTTTATTGGATATGGGGATTGGAATTGTCTTAATTAATAATAGCCAATTTATGAAATTTTTAAGAAAATTACTTGTGAAAGCCTTGCTTTTTCTCTAATAAATGAGGAGACGGTGAGTTTTTTTGTAATTCTTATGTAAAAGTACCCAAACAAATGTCTCAAATTTCTCTATTAAGTGAGCGGTGGGATATTTATGGACTTGTAATTTAATGAAAAAATTTTTCAAAAATACCTTAACAAAATGCCGATTTTTCTCTAATAAGTGGGAGGGATATTATCATTGGCAAAATATTTTGAGTAAAACATTCATTCTAGACCGTCAAGTACACCCTAAATTTTCTCTAATAAGTGAGGGATGGTGTTAACTATGAGATCAAAACTTTGTGAAAAAATTTTCAAAGTTAACCTTAACTTTTGGCTGTTTTTGAACTTTTATAGTGGGTGAAAGTAATATTTTTCAAAAATTGTAAAAAAGTTTTCCAAAAACAGGGTGAGAAAGTGCCGATTTTTCTCTAATAGGTGGGAGGCGTTTATTTATTGAGAAAAATAATTTAAAAAATTGTGCAAAAGACCGTGGACTAAGTGTCTAAATTTCTCTAATAAATGAAGGATAGAAAAGTGTTTTCAAAAAATAATTAGACAAATTTCATTTGCACATCCCGAAAATTCCACAATAAGTGTCCATTAATAATGAGGGGCAAAGTAATTGGGTTAATTAGAGAATGTAGTATTGCAGGAAAGTAGATTCAAATGAACTAATTGCACGTTCCTAAGATTTATCCGAAATGTCCATAAAGAAAGAGGCAACAAAAGGCAAAAAAATAAGAGAAATTCAATGAAGAGAGGAGGTGTAAATTGTAGAACATAAAAGGCTAAAACTGCCCAAAAGGCGAGCAGGATAAGGAGTAGACTCAATTTGCCGTCAAAAGACGATTTCGCCTACTCCAAAAATTACGGAAGTGGGATACCCGCCTTCGTTCTGAGAGAACCAAAAAAGACATAAAAAATGGAGGGAAATAAATGGAATTATTTAAAGACTATCCCGACGTTGTAAGTGTTGAGCAAGTGTCGGAGATGTTGCGCATTGGACAAGTACTCGCTTACCGACTTGTCCGCAGCGGTGAGATTAAATCACGCAAAGTAGGACGCAGATATATCATCGCAAAGCGAAACGTAATCGAATTTATAAATGAGGAGGCAGCATAATGACTGGGAGATTAGTAGTTAAGAATGGAAGATATTACGTAGTCATATCATATCAAGATTCACAAGGAAAGAATAAACAAAAATGGAAGGCAACGGGTTTGCCTGTGAAAAATAATAAGAGAATAGCTGAAGAGTTGATGCGTGATATTGTTGCGAACTTTGATCCGCAAGTAGAAGAACTTGTCAAGAAGAATGGTACGCGTAAGATTAAGATGCCTAAATCTCGAAAGCCGCAGACTATGTGGCAACCGCAACCTACATACATGATGCAAGGACAACCTATGATGCAATCGGGTTATATGTATCAAGCGAGACAATATATGGGCGAAGATATGTTGTTTGGCGATTATCTAGCGCAGTGGATTGAGATGGCGAAAACTAATTTGCAGATTAGTACATATTCATCATACAAGGCCAAGATAAAACAAATTGCTCCATATTTTAATGATAGAGGAATAACTTTGCAAGGCATAAGTCCGATGGACATACAAACATATTATGCATGGCTGATAGATAATGGCAAGAGTGTTCAGTCTTGTACGCACGCTCACGTTATTATCCGTAGAGCGTTGGAGATTGCATATAGAACGGACAGAATCCCAGTGAATCCAGCGTCAAAAGTAGAGAAACCTAAAAGTCCAAAATATGAAGCCAAGTATTATGACTTAAAGCAGTTGAAAGTTTTGTTTGAGAAATTGAAAGGCGATAAGTATGAATTGATGTACAAGATGACTGCGTTCTACGGCTTGCGCCGCAGTGAACTTTGCGGTATGAGATGGAGTTCAATAGACTTTGATAACAACAAACTTACGCTCAATTCATCAATAGTGCAAGCAAGTGTAAACAACAAAACGGTACTTGTAGTAAAGAAGGACGTGATGAAAAATGCGGCAAGCAAGAGAACTATGCCGTTGATACCGGAGATAAAAGAAGCCTTGTTGAAATTAAAAGCAGAACAAGACAAGAATAAGGCTGAGTTCGGCAAGTATTATAATCAAGAATATATAGACTATGTTTGGGTTGATGAGATAGGGATGATAGTAAATCCTAATACGCTAACTTGTCATTTTCAAAATTTCCTTGAGGAACATGGTTTGCCGAAAATTAGATTTCATGAATTGCGTCATAGTTGCGCAAGTCTTTTGCTTGCGTGTGGCGTAAATATGAAGGAAATACAAGAGTGGTTAGGTCATTCGGCTATAAGTACAACGGCAGACATCTACAGCCATTTGAATTTTTCGTCAAAACTGAACGTTGCGAATACGCTTACCAATGCGTTCGGCGGAGAAATGATGGAGCCTGACGAACAAGATCAATACGAAACGAAAGCATTGCTGTCCAATCTTTTTAGAGGTGCTGAACACGAACAAGCACAAGGAAAAGCACCAGTGCAAGCGCAGGCACAAGCACAAGTCAATCTCGAGCCCATAGAGACGGTTACAGATGAGATTAAACCTAATGTCAAAGAGATACTCGAAAAGGCTAGCAAAATGAGTCGTGACGAAATTTTGGAAGATATAGACAATTCTATTGCGGAATATAAGAAAGCCAAAGAAGAAATGGCGAAATTAGGCTTTACGGACTATGATGATTACCTTGATTATTTGGAATATATGGAAAGGAGGGCAGCAAGGAAAAAGGATTTTGAGATGTGAACATAAATAGATGATAGAATGTTAGTTGTGGCAGATAAAAAGAAACAAGCCTAAAACGATACAAGTTTTAGGCTTGTTTCGGACAAATGAAAATGAAGATGGACTTTGAGGTACACATCATTTCAGTAACAATTGTTTTGGAGTATTCTTCTGCCGAATAGGCTTTAACCGATAGTCGGAGCTAGTATCGTCTATAATCATTTTATATACTGGTATATGTTGCTTATAAGCAATGTTGCGCAATACGAGTTCGTCGGTATCTTTAATTTTTCTACCTAGATATAGAGCACTAGGTTTTTTCCAAATATAGGCACTTTTATCGTTAGCGTAACTGGGCGATGGATAACTTATGGTCATGCGCCATTCATTTTCTGGGCGCCAATCATTATATTTTCGAGTAATAATTTTAGTTTGCATAAATAAATCTGGACATACAAGTGCTTTTAAGATGTTATTGCCTAATTGCTCTGAGACTTTCAATTCAAATATAAGTTTGCGTGTCAACATATCTTGCATTAAATATTTGGCATATTCTGTTGCGTCAAATAATTTATCGTCATAAATTATTGGAAATATGCTATTTAATTTGGGATTAAGACATGCTATGCCAAGTTTATCGCAATAAGGACATTCATTATAGTAGTTATTTCTAAAGTCATATGCTAGAGCAAAACCTGTACTATTGTTTGCATAATGTCCCCACATTAAGGGAGAGTAAATATTTTCACTGAACGAAGATATTTTTACAGAATTTTGTGTAGCATAAGAAATGAATGGGAATTGTTCCGTAATTCCAGCTTCCAAAATAGATTTGAAGTATTTACTTATACTCATAATTAACTGTTTGTCGGCAGATTTTAACAGTTCGCTAATTTGTGTTATATATGATTCACCAAATTGGTCATGTAATATTTGGGGAATTTTGTCACCATTCTTTATCATTGTTAATAATGACAGAATTCCGTCTTTGTCAAATTGCGCATTTAAGTTTGCTAAGATTCTCTTTTTATCACAATATAAAATAGCATCATAATCATCATTCATTGCAGAGCCAGTGGCAAACCAAATCTGCTGATTACGAAAAGCGGTTATATTATTTTCATTACAGGCTCTAAATTTATATAGTTTTTGTGGAGTATGTTTGATAATCCAATCGTTGAGAGGCTGCATTCTTTCCAGTTTTGCTTGTTCATCTAGATAAGACGGGATTTCGATGTTGTTTAGTATTTTACAATATTCCTCGTAATCTTTTTCTTTCATAGTACTTCTATTTTATTACCTCTAAAATCAGTATAATAATTATAGCGATAATTCTTGAAAAAGTCAATAGTGGTTATTTATATTAAATTAGCATATAGCAATTCATTATGGACAAGAACGGGAATTAGTGTTATAATATAGTTGCTTATAAATCTAGCATGGAGAAGATCTAAATGGAAAAGAATGAGGCAAAGCGACATCACTATATCCCACAATTTATACTTCGTAATTTTACTGATGATAATGACCAATTGACGTATTGGGATATAAAAGAAGAGAAATTAGAGAAGAGAAATACACGCAGTGTGTTTATGAACTGGCACATGTATAGGGATGAAGACAATCATAAAGATGACCCGACTCATATAGAAAGTTCACTGTCAGTTTTTGAAAAAGAAATCGCGGAATTAATAAAAAAGAAGATCCTATATCAATCTGAGATAATTTTAACCAGAAAAGAATTGGAGTCTCTAAGGATTTTTCTTTCATTATTGTCATTTCGCTCGGATTCAAGAATGAACCAATACAAGGAGAAAAAGTTTAATCAATCAACATTTGAAATACTTGCGCCATTTGCGCCTGACGGAAATTTTGAAGATTTATGGAAAAGAGAGATAGAAGAATTATCAAAATGTCGTGCGTATAATCAAATAAGAGAAAGTAAAGTTATAGATCCAATTATTAAACAAGATTTTCTGAATGATTTGGAGGGACAATATATGTCTTTTGTTGATGCAAGAGGAGGAGATTTTTTAATTACAGATATTTATCCTACATTGGAGATTTTTCCTTTGCTTCCAGATGCCAATATACATTTGCATTTTATTTTCCCATTATCGAATAATAGATTATTGCTATTAAATAATACTATGTTTAGGTATGATGTGAAAGATCCTATAATTAATAATATGAAATGTTTTTCGCAGATTCAAGGCGATATGATAATTCCACCGAAAAATCATTATATCAATGGAATTATAAATTCCGATGACGATAAGTATATTTATAAGGTTAGAAAGATTTACAGCGATGATGTTGAATATATTAATGCTTTACAGCTTAACGAAGCTAAGGTTGGGGTTGCGTTTAAAGATGGAGATAGAGTAATTAAGTCTATTGAATCATATAATCTACGAGATGATCGGAAAAAAGAATATGAAAATCTAGCAGAGCAATTAAATAATAAATGAGTACAAAAATCCAGTCAATATAAAAGATACTGCAAGTGCAGAATTAGCAAAAGAAATAATAACTACTATCTACAATAAAAACTTGTGATTAATATAAGTATTTGATATAATAAATTATAAGATAAATAGTGTAAGGACTGTACCATGTCATTAAAACAAAAGAAGGGAATAGATTTAATTATTTTATTTTTTGTAATGTCAACTATAATAATCAGTGTGGCCGAATTTTTATATAATGATTGTTTTAGTTTGGATAATGCAATTGCACCTAATTTATATGGATGTATATTTACCATTGCCGCATTAAGCGGTACGGTATTGTCTGTTTTAGTTAGTGCATTAGATAAAAAGACTTACGGTATAACATTACGCAAGTTTGCAAGTTTTAGTTCTTACCCATTTAAGCCAATTAGATTAATAATAATCTCTATGATTATCGTACTAATATCAACTGCACTACTAATATTAGAATTAAGTACAAGTTTAATGTTTATGCTGATGATATTACTTGTTACAGTTTGTGTATATTTTTGGCATGCATGGAAAGTAATAACTGATGAAAAATATTGCGGCAAGATTTTGACTAATGAGATTGAGTATAATAAACATGAACCTGAGTTTTGGGAGGATATTATTAAGGATATATTTAAATCTTGCGAGTTGGCAATAAAAGAGATAAATGATGACGCTATTAATAATAACATCACATTGCTCTCAAACATATATCATATTGTAAAAGATAACGAGTCTCTTTCACAAATTTATAGCAAACATATCAAGACAATTACACTAGAATTATTAAATGTAGATAATTTGTGCAAGATAGGTTTTTCGAGGGCTATAACATTATTTTCATTAGTAGACCCAAAGATTTTTATTTATAAAAGTGATATCTTAACGGATAGTTCAAAGCAATATTCTTTACTAAAAGATGAAACTATTATGCAGATTTCATTTAGGAAATTGGCAAATGAAATTCTACATAATAAAGAGATTGACAAAGATGAAAAAATTAAATATATTGAGCAGATATTTGCCAGTATATTTAATAATCACATAATTAATAATAAAAATATGATTGCATTATTGTCTCAAATCATTTCCGGCGTATATTATACGAATCCCACATCAGATAGCGAAATCGAAAATTTGCAAGACACAAAAACTATCATCTGGTTAAAGATTTATACCAAATATGTTTTATCAAATTCTAATTGGGAATTGTCATTAAAAATTCATGATTTAATGTTAAGTACAATAATTCAAGATATTAGTTTGTTTAAGGACGAGCAAATTGTTGATTTAGTATCAAATATGCTTTTAGTACAGTATTCATACGGCTTTTTGGAGAATGAACTTATTTCTAATGAGCAAAGAGAAAAAATAAAATCTCTTATGCAAAGAAAGATAAAATTTGACGTAGAAAAAGGTGAGATAAGTTTATCGTTTTTAGTTGAAAGAAATATGGCAAAAGTTCTTAATCAAATTAAAAATATAATTGAAAGCCATAGAAACTTTAGGTATTATGAGTACTGGGGAACAATTAGCCATTCGAAAGTACTTATATGGTGGGATAAGTGTGACAGAAATTCTTGGATACTATATTGTTTATATTTTAATTATTATATTTACTATGATAATCATGAGATTATTTATCGCACCGACGATTGGAATAATATAGATAATCAGAGAAAGGGTGACATATTGAGCAATTTTATGGATATATTTGATTTCTCCAATGGTAGGATTAAACCAGACTGGATAACAAAAATTAATGAAATGGGGGATTGGATAGGAGAAAAGATAGATTTGCATGCAGATATGTTTGCGGGCTTATTTGAACGTGCTAACGAGGAAAAGAGACAGATTAATTTATATAATCAACAAAATAATTTGGATGTGGTTGAGCCATATGAGTATTCAAATGAATCTATATTATATTGCAATAATATAGATAATCTAAAGTATTCTTATGTGCAATACATTGATTTGGGATACAATGATATAAATACTTTTAAGGACGAAAGTTTAAGAGTGTCGGCTTTTAGCTGTTGCCACTATTTTTTAGAAACATTAATTAAGCGAGAATTCAAGTCGGTAGAATTATCATTTGACATTGTCGGCGTTAATACCTTGTTGGATTTAATAAATACGCAAAAGATTATATATGGGAATTATATATTCACTAATGATTTGATATTCAGTAAAGAAGTTCGAGATTCAAACAAATTTAAGTTGCTGGAACAAAAGTTAAGAGGATTATCTGGATGCAATGATGGAAATATATATGATCATATATATTTCGGAGAAAATATACCGCAATATAATATCATGGTATATAAACCTGATAGAAAACAATTAACAAGGGAAGAAATAGAAGATGTTTGTTCGCAGAATAAATTAGCAGAAGATAGATACAGGGTCCAGCCTGATTGCTTCTGCAATAAACAACAAGCAATTGAATATGTGGAACGATTCTATAGGAAAGATATGATTAAGATAGAAATTAAGCATAATTTTTCAGATGTGGATGCGTATTATGTAAAAATCAAGCGTAACCGAATAAAAACAAAATGATTGAGTTGTGTGGTATTCTTTGATTAGGGTGATATGAAAAACAAGAGAAGTTGAATTTAAATTAAACGAGACTTTAACTATTATAATTTTGTTGGTGCTTGATTTTGCATAGTGGATTTGTTATAATATAAAAGTCAATTATAATATTTTGATTTACACAGGATGGACTATGAATATAGGCGATAAGGTATCAAAAGCGATTAAGGAAGGGAAATGGCTCAATATCTCTTATATCAATAAAGCAAGGGAAAATACGTTTTATTGGATTGCGGTGAAAGACATTGACTTTAATGCTAAAAATCTTTTTGTTTCTATGTTTAATGATAGAAAATCCATGAATACGTATGAAGCATGGATATCTTTTGATTGTATTCAAAGCGCTGAAATCATTGACTTTTCGTCTTATGACGTGCCAGATAAATTAATAAGCAAAATTGAAAAGAATTTGGATAAGTGTCAATGGTTGAACTATGATCACTTTAATCACAATATTTTGAATTACTATATTGAATGCAATCTCTTGGATAATGATCCAAGTCAAAAAGACTACGAAACCATTCCCGGTATAGATTTAAATGCGTTAAGAGATAATAAGCAATTGTTACTTACGGACGCACAGGCTAAAAAAATAATAGAAGATATATACCGATATGACATAAAAAATATGGGGAGCTCATATTTTACTCTTGCGATTAATCGTTTTTCTATTGACGAAGGCAAGAAGAAATTTGTTATATGCTATCATCAGCTGACGTTCGACCCAATAAAAAAATCTTTGATTTTAGATAGCAGATTGCGTTTTAATCAGTCATTCATAACCGCTGGAAGAAGGCATTCGTTATTTAATTACATCAACATGGACATGGACGAATTCATTAGGACATTTGAGGAGAAACGAGAAGTCTATCAAGAGTTGATAATGAACAATCTGCGTTCGGGGGAATGTATAAATACCCGACCTGATATCATGTTAATTCAGAGAGATGTGCCGTTGGATTTGACGGAAACATATAACGCAATAGAACTGAAATATCATACCAATGAATTATCTGCGCCATTAAAAGCTTTTTTTGGCAATATGACGAAAAGGGATTACAATAGAAGAAAGGAGCCTTCGCTTATTATTTTAGATAAGAAGATTAATATCAATCAAATGAGAGTGCTCTATAATTCAATGAAATATCCAGTAACGTATGTGCAAGGACCACCTGGGACTGGCAAAACTCAAACTATCGTAAATGTTACACTAAGTTCATTTTATAGCGGAAAGACTATGTTAATTTGTTCTTCGAACAATAAACCGGTAGATGGTATAGTAGAAAAAATTAAGTTTGAATATCGAGGAGAAGTGGTTAATTTCCCATACTTACGACTAGGCAATTTCGAAGATGTAAAAAGCGCGACTTTGAGGATAAGGGATTTATATAATTATTCTACTAATAAGAAGCCGAATGATCAGATGTTGGATAAAATCAAGATATCCAACGATGATAAGAATGCCAAATTGATTGAATTGTTGAATACGCAAGAGAGACGAGAAAATCTCAAAACTTGCTTAGAGAGTTCCGAGAAATTAATTGCTTCCTTTACAGGTAAGAGTAGTAATATTATTGACGCAGTAAAAGAAAGAATAGAGCAACTCAAAGACGAATTAAAAGCTTTGCCTGAAGCTACCAATGAAGAAATAACTTCGTTGTTCCTTCCACTTAAAGAGAATTATCAGCTGTCGCAATTTTTATACTTTAAATCACTGCAATATATCGAGAAACTTAAGAAGCCGAGATTTGTTGATCTAATTGAGATATGCAATATTGAAGATGATAATGATAGGGTAACTGAATTCAATAAATGGACTCAGGACGATAACAATATGAAGAAACTAATGGAAGCCTTTCCTATAATTTTTTCAACAAATATATCATCAAGACGACTTGGAACAACTAATTTTAAATTTGATTTGGTTGTTATGGACGAGGCGGGACAATGTAATGTTGCCACAGCATTGGTGCCTATTGCAAAAGCGGAGTCGCTGCTGTTGGTTGGGGATCCAAACCAGTTGAAGCCAGTTGTTATTCTAGAAGAGCATATTAATAGAGAACTTATGGAACGATATAACGTTCCCGAAAAGTACAACTATAAAACGCATTCAATTCTTGACGTTATGGTTGAGAATGATAATATATCAAAATATATTCTACTCAGATATCATTATAGGTGTGGAAGGAAGATAATAAACTTTTCGAATCAAAGATATTACAATAATTCTTTGAATCTTTCGTTTATTGATGTAAATGGCGAATTGGAAGTGCTTGATGTAAAAAATCAAAACGTTAAACAAAAGAACGAAGCCTTTGAGGAGGCAAATGCAATTGCGGATTATATTCATAGGAACAATATCCATAATGCTTATATAATCACTCCTTTCGTAAATCAGAGAGAATTGATATTAAAATTACTGCGAGGAAAGGGAATAAATGACGTCGATTGCGGAACGATACATTCTATGCAAGGCGCAGAGAAGGATACTATAATCTTCTCCCCAGCGATATCTCCAAAGACAAGCAAAAATACTTTTGCTTGGATTAAGGATAATTATGAACTAATAAACGTTGCAATCACTAGAGCAAAGAATAAATTAGTTATTGCCGCAGACACAGAAGTGATAGATTTGAAGTCGGATAAAAAGGACGATTTGTATAACTTGATTCAGTATGCAAAAAATAACGGAACTATTCAGGTTCCGCCGAATGAGTCGATTAAGATTGAAATAGGCAAATCAAACGGTAGTGTAGCTGAAGATGAGTTTTTTAAAACAGTTTCCCATTTTTGTTCGTGTTATACAACGTTTGAGGCAGAAAGGAATGTCAAAATTACCAAGATTATCAAGAGCGGGCTTACGCCAAATCTTGCCAAAATGGAATTTGATTTGGTTCTATACAATAAATTGTATGGAAGAAAGATGCCTGTAATTGCATTTGAGGTAAATGGTGGGGAGCATTTTGGGGTAGTTGCTAGAGAACGGTCTGATAAAATTAAAAAAGATTTATGCGAAAAAAATCATATTGAATTGGTTGTCATTCCTAATTACTTTGTGAAAGCGTATGAAGATATTGCTAAAGTAATCTTAATCTCAAAAAATAGATTTGAAGGAATTCAAATGTCTATGTTTGATGAGTAGTGAGCATTGGCAAAATTAATAATGAATTATAGCAATAATATTTAACAAAACAAAAAGTGAGATGATTTCCATCCCACTTTTAATGTTTACCAACCAGAAAATTGTCGGCTAAATGGCGGAAGCAGAGGGATTCGAACCCCCGTGGGCTTGCACCCAAATAGTTTTCAAGACTACCTCGTTATGACCACTTCGATATGCTTCCAAGTTGATTATTAAGTTTTTTTGAAAAAATATTTTGTAGATTTTTTTGTGGAATTCTATGTTTTGGCGGTTGCCGTGTAGAATTCTTTGACCGACTTTGGCTTGTCGATTTGTTGCTAAGGGCAGTTTGCCTATCAACACAAATCTGACGTTTTGGGAAAGTTGTCAAGTGGTCGGCGTTGGCTTGTAGATTGATTTTGAAGGTTTGTCCCTTTGAAATAAATTTCCTTTCAAGACCACCTCGTTATGACCACTTCGATACGCTTCCGTATTGGCAAAGACACTTTGCCATATTTATATAACGGTTGTATTATAGCAAATAGTTTTTTGAGTGTCAATTAAATTGCGATATTGAAGTTAAACTTCATCGTCGTCGTCAACATCTTCCTCTTCATCGTCAATATCTTCGACGGAGTCAATGTCATAGTTAAAGTCTGCTTCGAAATCGTCTTCCTCGTTGTTGATTTCTTCTTCCTCTTCTTCGTTTTCCTCTTCATCGTCGAATTCGGTTTTGCCAAAGTCATTGGCAGAGAAGTCGTCTTGGTCATCGAAGGCGTCGTCGTAGATATCGAATTTCTCTTCTTCGTCGATTTCGTCAAAAGATATCTTTTCTATTCCGTCTTCATTATCGGTTTGCGTTTCCTCAGGTTGACTTTCGATTTCGCTATCTGTATCGTTGTCGTTAGCAAAAGCATTATTTCCGTTCTTAGATTTGGCAAGGCAATCTGCGCAAATCTTTTTATTGCGTTCGATATAATTGATACCGCAGACGGGGCAGAGAATATCTTCTTCTTCGTCTTCGAGCAATGTAAAGCCCTCCATACCCAGTTCTGCTTTGCACACGTCGCAATATTCGTCCGATTCAAGAATCCAATTTAGTTCGCATCTTGGACATTTCATATATTTTCCCATAAGACCTCCAAAAAGACATATAAATAGGTGTATGCTTTCAATGTTTAGTATTATATGCATAAATTTTGTATTTGTAAACACTTTTTTCAAAATTTTACAAAAAATATTTGCGCTATTATTTTTGATTTATTCAGAATATGCCTTTGAAATGCTTATAGAGCTAAAAACATTAGTTAAGGTTATAAAATGCTCGGAAATTTTCCGCAATACAAAAACGGAGAAAGCAAAACGCTCGCTCCGTTTTTGTATTAAGGTGTATTGGTGAGTAAGTCTAATTAAGCGCCTTCCATGATCATCTTATCGGCGAGTAAGGCGATAAACTCTCCGTTGGTAGGTTTGTCGTTGGCGGTATAGATTTTGATACCGAAGATATTATTGATATTTTCTATCTTGCCTCTATTCCAAGCCACTTCGATAGCGTGTCTAATCGCCCTTTCTACCTTTGATGGGGAAGTGGCGAATTTGTCGGCAATCGAAGGATAGAGTTTTTTAGTAATCGAATTGATTATATCCGGCGAGTCAATAGCCATCTTGATTGCTTCTCTCAAGAATTGATAACCTTTGATGTGCGCAGGAATGCCCACGGTTATAAAGATGTTAGAAAGTTTCTCATCGAGATTGCGTTGAGATTTTTTAAGAGCTTTTTCCACCAGTCTGTCATCGAGTTCGCTGTTCTTCTTAGGCGTAGCTAAACCTCCGAATTCTTTAACTCTTTCTTTAAGCATGTCCATATTTACCGGCTTGACGAGATAATAATTTGCGCCAAGCGCGATCGCTTTGTTGATAAAGTTTTCGCCGGTGAGTTGCGACACTACGATAATGTTGGGCTTTTTGGCCATTTTTGCATAGTTAAGATTGGCAAGTACGCCAAAGCCATCGACTTCAGGCATAACAATATCCAAAATTACTACGTCCGGACAGAAGTTTTCAATCTTACTTATTGCTTCCAAGCCGTCCTTAGCTGTAGCTATTATTTCGACACTTTCATCGTCAAAATAGCTTTCTTTCACGTTGTTGATAAACTCTTCGCTGTCGTCCACGACCATGAGTTTAATCTTTTTCATACATATCCTCCAAAAAATATATTGATACTCGGTACATAGCCTCATAGGTTTTCTTGTGGTGAAATGGATTATCATACGTGAGTGAATTTTGTCGTATGCTATCTAATCCGAGTTACAGGTATATTTTATTATGTAGAAAATTTTCTTTCAATGGAGTGACTTGTCGAAATTTGTAGAAATATAAAATATTTTTAAAAATTATCGAGTTTGCGATAAAAATGCTATATTAAATCGCTTTTCTAATTTTGAAAATTGTGATACTATACTTATATGGAAATACATAACATATTAAAAAGATTGAGGATGGACGCAGGTCTAACCCAACAGCAACTGTCTAGAGATCTTGATATTGGACAGGCAACGATATCGCAATGGGAGAGCGGAGCCAGCAAGCCCACAGCCGACGCATTGATAGCGCTCAGCAAGTATTATAGGGTGTCAGTAGACTTTATCTTGGGAACAACTCTTGAAGAAGACGGAGACGGTATGATGAGCCAAGATGTTGAGGAATGTATTGCGCTAATCGATAATCTAACCAATGAGCAACGTTATTTGGTGAAAGAATTGTTAAAGCATATCAAACCTTTTTGATTGACATTTTAATTATAAAAGATTAATCTTAATGCAGAACAATGCAAAGGTAACGAAACGGAGAAGCAATGGCGGAATTCAAAACTACGTTGATAATGGTGGGAATAATGTTAGCGTATGCTGTTCCCGGCTTTATATTGATAAAAGTTAAAGCTGTTAAATCAGACCACATAGCCTCGTTTTCCAAGTTATTGTTGTTCGTATGTCAACCTGCGCTAACGCTGTATTCTTTCAATAAAGCTGATTTCACCAAAGAGCTTGGCGTAAACCTGCTCATTTTTTTGGGTATAATTACGGCAGTACAGTTGGTATTTATAGGCTTGTTTTATTTGATATTCCGCAAGAAAATGGGAGACATACGCTATCGCATAACGACAATTGCGACAACGCTGTCCAACTGTTCTTTTTTGGGAGTACCGCTATTGGAGGCAATCTTTCCTAATTCGCCCAACGTAGCAGTATATTCTATGATGTACTTTTTATCTATGAGTTTGCTTGGCTGGACGCTGGTATCTGCGATAATTACGAGAGATAAGAAATACATAAGCGTTAAGAAGATAATTCTAAATCCGGCGACTTTGTCTATTGCAGTATCGTTACCGTTTTTCTTCACAGGATTCAAGATAAGCGCGGATAACGGTCAATTGCTGGGACAGATAGAAAATATGATAAACATACTCGGCAAGATGACGACTCCGATTTGCATGCTTGTTATGGGTATGCGTCTTGCGACTATAAAATTCAAGAGTCTTTTCAATAATTGGATGCAATATTTTGCCGTAGCAATAAATCAAGTCGTGTTCCCGCTTTGCGTACTTGGACTGCTTACGCTATTAAGAGTGGATGAGGAACTCAAGTGGTGTATGTTCGTAATGTGTTCGTGTCCCATTGCGGCAGTCATTCAGAACTATGCGGAGATACTGGGCGAAGGTCAGGATATCTCTGCTAATATGGTATTGCTTGGCACTTTGACGTCAATTGTAACGCTACCGTTAATGGCGCTCTTAATTTAACAGACATATAAAACAATTAAAAGCGTTGACAAAATGATGATATATTGCATATAATACATATGAAATCTACCAAATGATAGAGTAATGCATTTGGAAATTAAAGCAATAAGCGTTTAAGAGTAACTATAATACTTCGACAGCAGAGAGAAAGGTCGTCGGCTGAAAGCCTTTCGGAGAAGAGATAGCCAAGTGCGGAACGCTTGCTCGCAGGGGAAATACTGCGCGTGGCAGTCGCGTTAAGACGATACGAGAGGAAAGGCGCGCCTTTCAATCAAAGTGGAACCGCGAGTAATCGTCTTTGAACAGGACGGTTATTTTTATTTTAGTACGCTTTGACCTCGACGCCAAGCAAAAGACAATCCAAATTGCAATAATCGCTACGTTGTTTGATATACGATAACGCTAAAATAATATATACAATTAGAAAATTAATTTAGAGGAAAGAATGGGAAAAATTAAAATGGACTTGCAGGTGGCGCTTGAAAAAGACCCTGCGGCAAGAAACAAATTCGAGATATTTTTCACCTACGGCGGTTTTAAGGCGCTGTATAGGCACAGGTTTGCGCATTGGTTTTACAATCACGGCATGAAATATCTTGCGAAGCGCATATCGGCGGGCACTAGGCGCAAGACGGGCATAGACATACATCCTGCAGCAAAGATAGCGGGAGGAGTTTTTATCGACCACGGCGTTGGAGTAGTAATCGGCGAAACCGTTGAGATTGGGACTAACGTATTGATATACCAAGGCGTAACGCTGGGCGGTACGGGCAAGGATACGGGAAAAAGGCACCCTACTATTCAAGACAACGTAATGATTTCTTGCGGAGCGAAGGTGCTTGGACCGATTGTCGTCGGACATGATTCAAAGGTGGGCGCAGGCAGCGTAGTATTGAGGGACGTCCCGCCCAATTCAACCGTAGTCGGCGTGCCGGGAAGAGTAGTAAAGTACAACAACGTGAGAGTGGACGACATTGACCAAAAGTTGCCGGATCCAATACTTGAAGAGTTCGCAAGGCTCAATCGCAGAATAGAAGCTCTTGAAAAACAACTTAATATCAAATCTTGCAAGTACT
The DNA here is from genome assembly GCA_910578245.1 of uncultured Christensenella sp. Lineage (GTDB taxonomy): Bacteria > Bacillota > Clostridia > Christensenellales > UBA3700 > RACS-045. The sequence goes on from CAJTPC010000006.1 coordinate 40,149, forward strand.
CTATCACGCAAGATAACGCGGTTGAAGAGGGGAAAGAAGAGAATGCAATAGAGCAAGAGATAGAAGAGTTGGAGCAAAGCAAAAAACTTTAATACATTGATAAAATATTAATAATAAAATAAAGAGGACATGATAATGTTGAAGATATTTAATACGTTGACAAGACAAAAAGAGGACTTTATACCGCTTAAGGACGGCAAAGTAACGATGTACAGTTGCGGACCGACGGTCTACAGCTATGCTCATATAGGCAACTTAAGGACTTATATCTTTATGGATATTTTCCGCAGAGTGCTAAAGTATGACGGATATAAGCTCAAAGGCGTAATGAATATCACCGACGTAGGGCATTTGCTTTCAGACGGCGACGAGGGCGAGGATAAGATGGCAAAGGCTGCGAGAGAACAGCAAAAAACGCCGTGGGAGATAGCAGAGTTTTATACCAACTATTTCTTTGAGGACTTTAAGAAACTTAACATCGGCAAGCCTGAAGTAATCGCCAAAGCTACCGATCATATCGCCGAAATGATAAAAGACGTGCAGACGCTGATTGACAAGGGGTATGCGTATGAAATAGACGACGGCATATATTACGATATATCTAAGTTCCCTGAGTACGGCAAACTCTCAAGACTAAGCCTTGACGACCAGCAAGCAGGCGCGCGTGTAGAAATCAACAGTCAAAAACGCCATCCCGCAGACTTTGCGGTATGGAAAAAGGCAGATCCTCAACACATAATGCAATGGCAAAGTCCATGGGGAATGGGCTACCCCGGCTGGCATATAGAGTGCTCGACCATGAGCAGAAAATATCTCGGAAGTCATTTTGACATCCACACCGGCGGTGTAGACGCAATACCGGTTCACCATGAAAATGAGATTGCGCAAAACGAGGCATTGGAAGGTCACAAGACCGTCAATTATTGGGTGCATAGCGAATTTATGCTTGTCGATAATGGCAAGATGTCCAAGAGCCTTGGCAACGTCTATCGCATAGACCAACTTGAGGAAAGAGGCTATTGCGCTCTTGATTACAGATACTTCTGCCTCAACGCGCACTATAGAAAGAAACTCAACTTTACTTTTGAGGGAATGGACGGAGCAAAGACGTCTTATGCAAGGCTTTTGAATACGCTCTACGCTCACAAGATTAGTTCTAATTCTACCGACCCGCAGTTGTTGGCGCAGTATAAAAAACAATTTGATGAGGCTATCAATGATGACCTCAATATCCCTCTGGCTTTGGGAGTGGTCTGGACTATGGTAAAAGAACCCAAGAGCAAAGATATTTATGCTTTGGCGATTGAATTTGACAAAGTACTAGGTCTATCGCTTGACAAAGCACAACCAACGGAAGAAGAGCAAGCCGATATTCCGGAGGAAATTCAAAAACTTGCCGAGGAACGATTTGAAGCTAAGAAGCGCAGAGACTTTGCGACGGCAGACGCTTTGAGAGCAAAAATTGCTCAGCTTGGATACAGCGTATTAGACAGTAAAGAAGGATTTAAGTTGATACCTACAAGTAAATAATATAAACTCTGTGGATATAATATACAATGAATTAAGGCTTTGGAGGCAATTATGCTAGTAGATGAAAGAATAAACACATTGGCAAGGAATTTAATAAACTTCTCCTGTGAACTAAAGAAAGGAGAAAACGTTCTGATAGAGGCGACGGGCGTAGATTATCAGCTTGTCAACGCTTTAATTAAGGAAGCATACAAGGTGGGCGCATATCCTTTCGTAGAATTGTATGACAACAGAGTTCAACGGCAATTAATGATGGGGATTGACAAAGAATGCGCAGACAGAATGAGCGATTTTAGTTGTTATAGAATGGACAAGATGGACGCGTATATCGGGATAAGAGGAGGAGAAAACGCCTACGAACTTTCCGACGTGCCAAAAGAAAGACGCGACGTGTACAATATCTATTATTCGCATCCTGTTCATCATGAGAGAAGAGTCGCCAATACCAAGTGGTGCGTATTGAGATATCCCACGCAAGGTATGAGCCAGATGTCGGCAATGAGTACCGAGCAGTTTGAAAATTTATATTTTGACGTATGCAATCTCGATTATTCTAAAATGGAAAGAGCCATGACTCCGCTTGTAGAACTTATGAACAAGACAGACAAGGTCCATATAGTCGGCAAGGGTACGGATTTAACTTTTTCTATCAAGGGAATAGGAGCGGTCAAGTGCGCCGGCAGAAGAAATATACCGGACGGAGAGGTATATACTGCTCCTATAAAAGACAGCGTCAACGGCGTGATAGCTTACAACGTTCCATCGGCAAGCAACGGAATGAAATTCGAGAATATTACGCTCAAGTTCAAGGATGGTAAAATCGTTGAGGCTACGTCTGATAAGACGGAGGAAATCAACAAGATTTTTGACACAGACGAAGGGTCGAGATACGTGGGAGAATTTGCTCTTGGCGTAAATCCTTATATTACAAGGGCAATGGGCGATATATTGTTTGACGAAAAGATAAGCGGATCGATTCACTTTACTCCGGGCGCTTGCTACAAAGACGCTTTTAATGGCAACAACTCGGCAATACACTGGGACTTAGTACTCGTACAGACTAAAGAAATGGGCGGAGGCGAGATATATTTCGATGACGTACTCGTACGCAAAGACGGAATTTTCGTGCTTGACGAACTTAAGGGGCTTAATCCGAATAATCTAAAATAGAGGGGCTTGATTTTGTCCGGCTTTGCGTGATATAATAAAAGCGGAATAAGATCAAATGAGTATTGATATGGCAAACTTTTGTCCTCATTGCGTAAGCGGTCTAAAAGCCGGAGCTACTCACTGTTCTTCATGTGGCGCGGGAGTCTGCTCAACAGACACTGCGTATTCGCAACCTTCTAATTCTTACGTTAACGTTAATACGTCGGATATTGTTGCCGATGCTGTAGGAACGCTAGTAGCCGTAACGCTAGTCGGCGGATTGACGCGTCAACTCTACTATCATGGCGGTAGATATTACCACGACCCAATGTGTCACCGACCGTTTGTAGGAAGAATAATGGGACCTCACCGTCCTATACATATACATATAGGGCATCACGCGCCAATAGGTAGAATGCATCCAATGGGTGGCGGGCCTCGCGGTGGCGGTCACGGGCATAGATAATACTTTATCGGCTTTTGCAAAGTAAAATTTATGTAAAACTTTTCGTATATAAGTGTCGGAAATATGCCCAATAGTAATAAAATTCGCTAAAAAAGGGTATTTTTACCATAATTTGGCGCTATAAGTAATTAAGGGGTATTGACATTTTATTATTTTTTGATGTACAATATTAGATACGAAAAGGTAAATTCTTTTTTAGAGAGGTTAAAATGGCTAAAGAAAAGAAAAGTAATACACCTGCTAACAATGCGGGCAGACCTACTGGATCGTACAGTAGTTATGGCACAAGCGGTTATGGCGCCCCATACGGAGGCGGTTATGGCTCAGCAGGCAACGGCGCGTACAGCAGAAGTACGTACGGAGCAAATAACGCTCAACCGGCAACGCCTAGTGTAAACAACGATGCTCAAGCAGCCGGAAAAGGCAAAAAGAAAGCAGAAAAGGTTAATACTGCCAATATGAGCAGAAAGCAAAAGAAACTTGCGAAGAAACAAGCAAAGTTTGACGAAAACGATTTGAGAAACTATCCTATGAAAGTAAGAAATTGGATAGGTACGTTCATTTTGCTTGCTATCCCATTTGTTAACGTTATTTGCGGAATTTGCTGGTTCTTTGGAGTAGGCAATAGAAGCAGAACGTCATGGATACGCTCATACATAGTAATATGTTTGTTGGTCGTATTGATATTCGGTTTAATCTTCGGAGTAGGATACGGAGTATTGACAAAGAACGCTAAGGATTCTCCTGTCGAGATTGACGGCGTATCGTACGGTACTTGCGGTGACTACGGCATTAAGGGTACGGTATATTACTCACTATGTTCCTTTATTGACACGCCGGTGGGCGAGAAATTAGTTGCTCTAGTCGTTGAGAAAATGGGTGGCTCCGAAGGTGGCGATGGCGAGAATAACGAAGGCGAAGAGATTGATTACAAGAGCTCGATCAAGGCTATGCTTGCGCAAAAGATATTGGGTATTGAAACGCCTGAGCCTGAGGGCCCCAACGAACCTAACGGCGGTAACGAAAACGTCGAAGGTGGCGAAAACGGTGGAAGCGAGAGCGGTGGCTTCGGCGAAAACGGCGGCGATGAAGTCGGAGTAGCAGTCGCTTAAATATATCGCTTAAATAAATTAGACTTAAACGGACTTCTATTTCTGAGGTCCGTTTATTTTGTGAGAAAAGGGCATTATCGTCAAAATTTTGTCAAATTTGGCTTATATAAAGGAATTTTATAAAAAATACTTGCAAATGCAGTAAATTATTGTTAGAATAATAAATGCGTAATATCGCAATAAAAAGACATTTATTTTTGGAGGAACAATATATTATGGCAAACGTAAAAGTTGCAATCAATGGTTTCGGTCGTATCGGTCGTCTTGCTTTCAGACAAATGTTTGGCGCAAAAGGCTATGACGTTGTCGCAATCAACGACTTGACAAGCCCAAAGATGCTTGCTCATCTCTTGAAGTATGATTCAACACAAGGCAATTATGCAAACGCTCACACTGTTGAGAGTTGCGAAGCGGTTCTCAATGAGGACGGCACTGTTAAGGAAGAAGGCTACATCGTAGTAGACGGCAAGAAAATTACGATTTATGCTAAGCCAAAGGCTAACGAACTTCCTTGGGGAAAACTTGGCGTAGACGTAGTACTCGAGTGCACAGGTTTCTACACCTCTAAGGCAAAGGCTCAAGCTCATATCGACGCCGGCGCTCGTAAGGTTGTTATTTCTGCACCTGCAGGCAACGATCTTCCTACTATCGTTTACAACGTAAACCACAAGACTTTGAAGGCAAGCGACAATATCATTTCTGCCGCAAGCTGTACTACCAACTGCTTGGCTCCTATGGCTAAGGCTCTCAACGAGTATGCTCCTATCATGTCCGGTATCATGACCACAGTACACGCTTACACAGGTGACCAAATGCCTCTCGATGGACCGCAAAGAAAGGGTGATTTGAGAAGAAGTCGCGCTGCCGCTTGCAATATCGTTCCAAACAGCACCGGCGCTGCAAAGGCTATCGGTCTTGTTATTCCAGAACTCAACGGCAAGCTCATCGGTTCTGCTCAAAGAGTTCCGACCCCAACCGGTTCTACCACGATTTTGATAGCTGTCGTTAAGGGTCAAGCAACTAAAGAAGGTATCAACGAGGCTATGAAGAAAGCCGCTACAGAGTCCTTTGCTTACAACACTGACGAAATCGTTTCCAGCGACATCATCGGAAGCAAGTTCGGTTCTATCTTCGATGCAACTCAAACAATGGTTGCTCCTATGGAAGACGGCAATACTCAAGTACAAGTCGTATCTTGGTATGACAATGAAAATTCTTACACCAGCCAAATGGTAAGAACTATCAAGTACTTTGCTGAATTGAAGTAATCGAAAGTTCAACGATAAAAGAAATACCGCTATCGTAAGGTAGCGGTATTTTTAATTGAATTGTTAACGGAAATAAATATCGGCGTTTAGTCGTCTGCTTTAACCGTTTGGGCAGTATCTTGATTGTCTGCGTACTTTTTGTCAATAAGTCTGATAAGTTCCGTCACTACCTCAAAGCCTTTTTCCAAAGTGTCGATTTTGAGATTATCCATACCGTCGTTGGTGGTGTGGTAATAATCGGTCGGACGCGGGTCTTGCGCGTTGAGAGTAATGGTTTTGATACCAGCTTTCGCAAAAGCCGTAGAGTCGCTACCGCCCACAGGATTTTCAATTATATGCGATTGTACGCCACAGTTATCGATTGCTTGTTTCGATAGCTCTGTAAGTTCTTTGTCAAACGGTACGAATTGCAACGAATCTTTCTTTACTACGTTGAAGTGTTCCATATCTCTAAATGAGTCGAGATTGATTGCGTAAGTGTTTTCGTCAACGATGTTTTTGTCGTCCTTGTGAGCTTTGACGAATGCCATAGCGCCTATAAGTCCGCTTTCTTCCGCTCCTGTGCCAAGTACTATGAATTGCGCGTTTTCGGCTATATCTTTGTCGTTTTCTTGGAAGTGCTTTGCTACTTCGATGCAAGTTGCTACCCCTGACAAATTGTCCATAGCGCCGGGAGCGGCAATCTTTTTATCATATGATAGATATTGCGTCAAGAAGTAGAATCCCGGGAGACAGAGTACGGGTAAGCAATACATAACTATCGTAGCTATATCTTGTCCGTTGTGCGCGTTGCTTGATACGCGCTCGAATACCGTCCTTAAGCCCATAAACGATATGCTAATGCCCGATTCCAATACGATTGTCACAATAGATATAATCAACAGCGCTACTACGCTAATTACGCCCAGTCCCGTCTTTATCATCATTGTATTAGGATTTTTATAGGAGTGCAACCAGCACCAACTACTGTCCATATGCGCCGATAAAATTATATTGTATTTTGCGTTGCCTGATTTCGGAGGAAGTACTGCGTACACGTTTTGAGACTCGTCTTTAGGGAAGAGAGGGTCTAGCAAATGGCTGTAATAGAAGATGTGAGTTATTGCGAATAAGAGCAATAACGCGGATAATACCAATGAAGCAATGGGAGATAGATAGAATGCGCAAAAAGCTATGAAAGCGCACCAACCAATCCACGGTATCGCGCTTATGCAAGCGTGTCTTGGCGTCTTGAAAGTTTCTGTAACGGCAGTTGCGTTGAGTTCTCTTTCAATTTGTCCGGCGATAATCTTTGCGCCTTGTTTTTCTTCTTGGCTACCGGGAAGTCTTGGACCGGTTACGTCTATGACTTCTTTGATAAGGCCGTACATTTTTTGCCCGTGCGGGTATTGGTTGTTTTCCATAACGGAACTCCTTAAAATTTTACTGTAATAATTATATCACAGCGCCCCTTTAATTAACAACACAAAAATTCAAAAAATTGAAATAATTATCAAAAAAAGTTTGTTTGTAAATTAATGTACTTTTCGTTGACATTTGTCAAATATAGTTTTGAAAATTTTTCGAAAAATTTAGATAAATAGGCAAAGTATTTTTTTATGAATATTGACAACTATCTATTAACTATGGTAAAATTTATACGTAATATTTTAACTTCAAGGAGGCAAATTATGAAAGTTACTTACAAGCCGTTACCCGAGAAAGTACAAGAAGGCTACGGCATATCGCGCTGGGCAAGCGCCAAAGAAATAAATCAAAGTCTTAAAGAACTTACCGACAAGAATATTTATTCTATTCCTGCAGATAAGTACAAAGAGATTTGTGAAACTTATTACGACGTACAATGCGCAGGTTCAAAGGCAATCACTGCCGAGGCAAAGAAGTATATCCCCGGCGGAGTTCAACACAACTTGGCATTCAATAAGCCGTTCCCGATGTGTATGGTAAAAGCCGAGGGGGCATATCTCACAGATATTGACGGCAATAAATATATCGACTTCTTGCAAGCCGGCGGTCCAACGATTTTGGGTAGCAACTATCCGGACGTACAGGAAGAGGCTATCAAACTTATTAAGGAGTGCGGTCCGGTAACGGGTCTTTTCCACGAAGCAGAACTTCTTATAGCTAAAGAAATCAATAAGCATATGCCAAACGTTGAGATGTTCAGAATGCTTGGTTCCGGTACCGAATCCGTTATGGCGGCTATACGTATCGCTAGATGCCAAACTAAGAATAAGAGAATTGTCAAGATAGGCGGAGCATACCACGGCTGGTCCGACCAAATGGTATACGGACTTAAAGTACCCGGTACTAGACAATTCCTTGAATCTCACGGTATTCCCAACAATATCTTCTCGGTAATCGATGAAGTTAGACCTAACGACCTCAACATGCTTGAAGATTATCTCAAGATAAACAGAAGAAGAGGCGGTACGGCTGCGGTCATCGTAGAACCTGTCGGACCTGAATCGGGTACCCGTCCCGTAGACTTCGATTACAATCACAAGGCTTTGGAACTTGCTCACAAGTACGGCGCTCTCTTCATATTCGACGAAGTTGTTACCGGCTTTAGAGTAGGTCTTGGCGGCGCTCAAGGTTTCTTCAACGTTAAACCTGACCTTACGATATTCGGTAAGATAGTTGCCGGAGGTTATCCTGCGGCAGGTGGCGTAGGCGGTAAGAGAGAATACGTTTCACTTCTTGCGGCAGGCGTAGCAGGCGGCGCTAAGAAAGCATACTGCGGCGGTACTTTGGCGGCTAATCCGCTCTCCGCTATGGCAGGTTACGTAGCAATCAAGAAGATTGCAGAAACTAACGCGTGCGTTAAGGCAGGCTTAGCAGGCGACAGATTGACCGACGGACTCGTTAAGTTGATTGAAAAGCATAATTTGCCGTACGTTGCTTACAACCAAGGCTCAATCGTTCACTTAGAGTGTACCGGCGCAATGAGCTACGACTTCTCTTCAAAGAGCTTGCTCACACTTCTCAAAGTTCTCAAGAAGCAAGATATGATCATGGTAAGAAAGGTTGCTATGGAACACATGGGCGCCGCTTATATGGCGAACGGCATCGTTACTTTGGCAGGTTCGCGTCTTTATACTTCAATGGCAGACGCCGATGAAGTAATCGATGATGCTCTCAATAGATTCGATAACGTATTCGGTATGGTTGAGGAGAGAACCGAGGCTATGGATAAGCAAGTAGCTAAGTACAAGATGAACAAGTACAACGGAGTCAACGAAAAGAAGTACAAGAAGGCAGAAAAGAAACTTGCAAAGATCGAAGCGTCCGAAGCAAAAGCAACTGCTAAAAACTAATTTATAAAAACGTAAAGGTGAGCCTATAATAGGTTCACCTTTACCTACTTACTATCTTTAATGAATTCTTCTGAATATAAAGATAGGCATTATTTTCAATAAAGCGCTTAAGAACCGCTTAAGAACATTTTATATAATTATAAGAGGTAAATTATGAAATACATAATAGCGCACGATATGGGTACGAGTTCGGATAAAGCTGTGCTTATAGATTTTAAGGGAAATATCGTTGCTTCTAAGGCAGTGCCTTATCCTACGTACTATCCCGCGCCCGCCTTCGTAGAGCAAGAGCCGGAAGAGTATTGGAATGCCGTATGTCTTGCGTCAAAGACGATAATGGAAGAAACAGGCACGGATCCCAAGGACGTTGAAGGCGTAATCTTTTCTACGCAAGCGATGGGAATAATTCCTGTCGACAAGAACGGCAGAGTTTTGCATCGCAACATCACTTGGGTGGACGGCAGAGCGGAAAAGCAAGCGCAGACGCTTATGAAAAAAGTCGGCGGAAAGCGTATATTCACTTTGGTATCGGGTACGCCTATTATGGGCAAGGACGTAGTGTCTAAAATTCAATGGTTGAAAGAAGAACGTCCCGATGTATACAACAATACCAAGTATTTTCTTGACGTCAACGGATATTTGAAATACAAGTGTACCGGCGAAATGGTTGCGGAACTTTCAGGCGCATCGAGCTACGGCCTTGATTTGAAGAAAAAAACTTGGATGAGCGCATTGAAACTCATAGGCATTGACCTTAAGAAACTTCCTCCGCTTGTTAAGAGTACCGACAAGATAGGTAACGGACTTACTGCCGAAGCGGCGGAGAAAATGGGACTTTGCTCCGGCACTGCGGTATTTGGCGGTTGCGATGACACGCAGGCGGCGGCAATAGGAAGCGGTATGAACGGCGACGGCGAAATACATATTTACCTCGGCACATCGGCTTGGGTAGCGGCGTCTAGCAAGAACAAGACCAAGTTCAAGCACGGAGCGGCAGCAATACAGTCGGCAGACCCTGAAATGAACTTGATATGCGGAATTACCGAAGCCGCTGGCAGTAATATACAGTGGATATGCGACCAGTTCTTCTCTAATGAGCAGAAGGAATTAGGCGATGGAATATATGCGTATATGGACAAAGTTATAGAGTCTATACCTGCAGGCTCCGACCACTTGATATGTACTCCATGGATGCTTGGAGAGAGATGTCCGGTATCGTCTACGACTACGAGAGCAACGCTTTGGAACGTAACTCCCAATCATACCAGAGAGCATATAATGAAGGCTTTGTACGAGGGTATCGGCTATAATTTGAGATGGATACTTGAAAATTTCCGCAAGGATTACAAATTCCATTGCAGACAGTTTAGAATTATAGGCGGCGGCGCTTTGGACGACGCTTGGATGCAAATCATTGCAGATATTACCGGTAGCGAATTTGCTATTGTGCAAAATCCGCGTAACGCAGGCGCTTTGGGCGCGGCAATAATCGCGCTTATCGGACTTGGCGAACTTGGCAGTTTTGCAGAAGCAAAGAATTTTGTCATAGAGAGCAAAACGTATAGACCTAATCCGCAAAACAAATATATTTACGATGAACTCTTTAAGAGTTATAAGCAAATATATTACAGCTTGGAAAAGACGTATAAGCAAGCCAACTCAAAAAGATTTGAAGGAGACGAAGAGTAATGAATAATAATGTTCAAACAATTTTAGAGTATGCTAAAAGACTTGTTGAGGAAGGCGTAGTCGGCAGTGAAGACATGTTGAGTATGCGCTACGAACTCAACGAAATGTATATCACTAAAGCAGGCGTAAAACTTGCCGACCTCACAGAGAACGACGTAATAAAGATGAATATCTTTACAGCGGAGAAGGAATACAAATATCACGCTGAAATTTATAACGCAAGAGCAGATATCAACGCTATCTGTCAATGCTATCCCAAGTGGGTTATGCCAGTTGCTAAAGCAGGAGTAACTATCCCGGCGGTAATGGACGATATGGCGCAAATCGTAGGACCTACCTGCAAGACGGCAAATGACGATATTGCAAGCATAATCAAGACGTTGAAAGGAAGAAATTCCTGTCTTGTAAAGGATAGGGGCTGTATCACTTCGGGACGTACTATGGACGAAGCTTATACTTGCGTACTCGTCCTTGACAAGGCTAGTCACTGCTTTGTAGCGTCTAGCGTAATCGGCGAGAATAAAATCATCAACGGCTTAGAGGCAAGATTGATGAGATTTATCTATAAGACTAAGTATAGCAAGAAAAATCAGGAAAATCTCTCTGCAAAAGAAGAGGGCGAAGACAAAGCTCAAGCCAATGACGAAAAGCAAAAAGCAGACGATAAGAACGCAGTCGTTATCAACAAGACTTGGGATAACGCAAAAGAACTTGAATTAAGACAGGTAATAAAGGACAGCGGTGTCGGTCTATTGGAAGAAAACCTAGTGCAAGGCACTTGGGGTAACACTGCGGTAAGACTTGACGAGGATCACATGCTGGTTACGCCTACGGGATTGGACTATATTGCGCTCACTCCCGAAGATATGCCGGTCGTACAAATCAGCGATCCGTCAATTTGGGCTTACGGCAAAAAGCCTACCAGCGAGAGAAAGATACACGCCGCTATATTGCAGGCAAGACCTGAGATAAACGCTACGATACACTCCCATCCGATATTCTGCTCAATACTTGCTTCGTCAAGAATAGAATTGCCGGTAATGAGCGAGGAGATGCAAAAACTTGTAGGCGGCACTTGCAAAGTCGGCGCATACGGACTCCCCGGAACTAAAAAACTCAAAGAGGGTACTGTTGAGGCAATGCAGGGACGCAACGCTTGCTTTATGGCAAATCACGGCGTATTCTGCGCAGGTAAGGATATGGACGAGGCTTTTGATATAATAAGGATTATGGAAAAGAGCTGTTATCAATATATTCAGGAGTGTACTTTGAAGGCTACAGGTCAATCGGAGTATAGCGATGAATTGCTCTTTGATTATTTCGTAGCTCAAAAGACGGCGAAAAAGAAATGAGCCTACTGAGAAATGACAATCCAATGACTACTAAACAGGCGCGAGAGCTTAACCCTCTCGTGCTTGCCTATATTGGCGACGGCGTACATACTTTATATATAAGATTACAAGAGCTTTCCAAGACGACGGGAAAAGCCGACAAACTAAATAAAGCCGTAACGGCTAAAGTTAAAGCTGAGGCGCAGGCTAAGAGTATGCAAGCCATAATGCAACTGCTTGACGGGGAAGAGGACGATATTTTCCACAGAGCGCGCAACGCTCATTCTCACTCTATGGCGAAGAATGCCAGCGTAATCGACTATAAAATCGCCACCGGTTTTGAAGCCTTGATAGGATATTTGTATTTGACAGGACAGAGCGATAGACTTGAATATCTTTTGTCAGTGGGAGAAGAAGCGTTGACAAAAATCTAATAGTCAAGTAAAATATTTAAGACAACACGTAAAGAAGAGTTGGGAGGAAGAATTATGCCACAAGTTAAACCAAGCGTAAAATTACTTGAATATACGCCAAATCCGGAGAGGACAGTCGCTTTAGCGGCAAAACTTTGTTACAGCGACGCTACGATTGAAAATCTGCAAGACGGTTTGGATAAGAGCGATATTGCCAAGTTTATTCAGAGATTAAGGTCGTTTGGTCATGCGTCGCCGTTTGAACACGCCAATTTTACCTTTGGTATCGAGGGCGTATCTCGCAGTTTGCTTGCGCAAATCACAAGGCATAGAATTGCGTCTTTCAGCGTCAAATCTCAAAGATATGTTCCCGCAAATAAAGGCGACGATACTTTCAACTACGTTATCCCCGAGGCAATCGAAGCGATGGGAAAAGACGCCGTAGAGAAGTATAAAAAACAAATGGATACAATGCACGAGTGGTATACCGAGTGGCAGACGGCTCTGGGCGGCGCTTGCGAAAAGTCCAATGAGGACGCAAGATTCGTACTTCCCAACGCAGCGGAAACCAAAATGGTCGTCACAATGAATGCAAGATCGCTTATGAACTTTTTCAACCTAAGGTGTTGCAATAGAGCGCAGTGGGAGATAAGAGAAGTGGCATGGCAAATGCTCAAACTTGTACTTGAAGTAGCGCCTGCAATTTTCGGCAACTGCGGACCTGCTTGCGTAAGCGGAGCTTGTAGCGAAGGTAAGATGACGTGCGGTAGACCGCTTGAAGTTAGAGAAAAGCAGAAAGCGTTGTTAGCCGAAGTAAGTAAGGAATAATTAATAAAAAAAGGTGCCGAGAACTGGGTAAAGAATCAATGCAAGACGATATACTTTTGATAAAACAGTATCGCGATGGGAAAGAAAGCGCAGTTGGGGAGCTTTTGGAGAAATACAAGGGTTTGGTCAACTCTATTGCGCGCTTGTTTTATCTTAAAGGCGTAGACAGAGACGATATTGTACAAGAGGGAATGATAGGACTTTTCAACGCTATCGTCACGTTTAATTTAGGCGGAGAGGCGTCCTTTATAACTTACGCTCACGAGTGTATTAGGAATAGAATACTAGATTGCATACGCAGCGGTAAGAGATTGAAAAATAAAGCCTTGAGCGACAGTATACCTATAAGTTCCGTTGAAGAAGCAGACAGTTGCTCTTTAACTCCCGAAGAGATTGCAATAAATACCGAAGAGATAGAAACGCTCAAGTTGATAATTGTGACCTCTTTGACAAATGACGAGAGGAATATCCTCAATATGTATTACGACGGCAGGTCTTACGCAGAGATTGCCGAGGCAATAGGCAAGAATACCAAGTATGTAGACAACAAGCTTCAGAAGATACGCCGTAAAATCAAATCTCAATTCAATAAAAGATAATCAAGTTTCGAACATCAAAACCTTGCCCAATGAGTTGTCGTAAAAGTCTTTGGTTCTAAATACCTCGACTTTATTTTTTGCGACTGCTTGCGCTATATTATTCCAAAAATTGACGCCTGCTACGTTCTTATTGTTATATTTAATATGCCAAGCGCCGACGTGATGTCTAAATATTTCCACCATTGCGCGCGTAGCGATTCTTTTTCTTCTATATGGATATGCAATAAAAAACTCCGCGACCGACCAGTCGCAAGGTTGAGCGCATTCGGGTATTTTGTTGATAAGCGCAAAGCCCGCTAGGTTACCGTTGGAATATATAAAATACGCATAGCGGTTTTCATCAATAAAATAGCTGTTAAGATATTCATAGTTAAACAGCCCTTGCGCGTTAAAGGGGCGTTTGTCATATTGCGAAAGTTCGTATTCGTATTTTTCAAGCAGATTGGCAAGAGTGTCTTTTTGCGGGATTCTTACCCTTTTTACTCCCACTATCATTCGTGTTTCTCCTCATTGCTATTACGTCATTTGTAATAGTTATTCTTTTTGTTGGCGCTTTTGCATAACGCCCCAGCTTATGAAGCCGTAAATATCGCATACCACGTATAGCGCTACTGCTGTAAGCATGGCTATGTTTTTTATATCGTCAAGCGTTGCGAAAAGCCACAGTACGCACAGTACGGCGTCGTTAAACAAGAAAGATAAAAAGCCGTATTTGCTTCTTCTGGACTGGAAGTACGTTGCAAGCACGCTAGTTACGATAGAAATCGTACTGAATATCAGTTGAGAAGTGTGAATGGCTCTCAACACAAAATAGAATACCGCAAAAGATATTATAGCTACTATGCTCACGATGATTATTTCTTTCTTGGTTATTGAGTTGACTTTGACCACGTAGTCTTTGCCAAGATGCTTTAGCCAAGCAACTAGCTGAATTACAGTCATAGGAAACATCATACAGACGTTGATAAAGACTTCGCCGTAGTATTTGTTTTTGAAAGAGAGTATGCTATAAAAGATTATCATACCCCAAGTGAAGAATATTCCTATAACTTTACCTTTGGCGGCAAAAATTACGCAAGACAAACCTAAAAGACCTGTGACGGCGGAAATCCAAGACGCCTTAAAACATATTGACATCGTTGAAATCAAAATCAGACCTGCAATATATAAAATCAATTCGGCAATACGCCATTGTCCAAAGATTTTTTTAATCATACTATTTTAGGCGTTGGCGAGCTACTTCATAGCATATTATGCCGCAAGCTACGGAAGCGTTGAGGGAATTTACTTTACCGAATTGCGGAATGGACAATACGCCCGTGCAGAGCTTTGCCGTCAGTTGTTTTACGCCAAAGCCTTCGCTGCCTATAACTATCGCCGTATCTTCTTTTAGGTGGCTCTCGTAAAGGCAATCTCCGTTCATATCAGCGCAATACACGTTGACAAAGTCGTCTTTGAGCGAGCGTATAGTGTCGTTTATATTAGTAACGCTTGCGATGCGCATATGATTTGCCGCGCCTGCCGACGCGCGAAGTACAGTTGCGTTTACGCCCACGCTCCGTCTGGTCGGCAATACGATACCGTGCGCGCCTACGCACTCGGCGACTCTGATAATGCTTCCCAAATTATGCGGGTCTTCGATTCCGTCGAGTATTATTAGGAATAGTTTTTCGCCCTTTGATTTAGCGTACTCCAAAATATCGTCAAGAGAGCAGTATTCGAAGTCTTTGCTCAAAGCAATCACGCCTTGATGACGTTTGCTTTCGCTGATTCTGTCGAGATAGGCTTTATCAACAAAGTCCACTCGAATATTCTTTTTGCGGGCAATATCTATGATAGACTGCAAATCGCGCGCAGTCTTTGAGATGCAAATCTTTGAAATTGCCGTGTTGGAGTCAAGCGCTTCCTTGACAGGGTTTTTGCCTTCTATGTTCATCTTAGTTCTTATTGCTATGCAACGGAGCGGGTATGCGTCCGCCTCTCGATATAAATTTTGACGGGGAATACGTATTGATATTCATGATTGGAGCAGTGCCGAGAAGTCCGCCGAACTCAGCAGTATCTCCCGCTTTCTTGCCGTATACCGGTATCACTCTCACAGCGGTAGTCTTGGTATTGACTACGCCGATTGCTATTTCGTCTGCGATTATACCGGATATTACGTCTGCAGTGGTATCTCCGGGGATAGCTATCATGTCAAGACCTACTGAGCATACGGCAGTCATTGCTTCAAGTTTGTCAAAGCTCAAAGCGCCTATTTGCGTAGCTTTTATCATACCTGCGTCCTCTGACACCGGGATAAACGCTCCCGAAAGTCCGCCCACGTTCGAGCAAGCCATAATGCCGCCTTTCTTTACTGCATCGTTGAGCATTGCAAGACAAGCAGTCGTGCCGTGCGCGCCCACGCTTTCAAGTCCTATTTCTTCGAGTATATGCGCCACCGAATCGCCAATTACGGGAGTGGGGGCTAGAGATAGGTCTACTATACCGCAACTTGCATTGAGGCGTTTGCTTGCCTCTTTAGCTACGAGTTGACCTACTCTCGTTATTTTGAAAGCCGTCTGCTTTATGCATTCCGCAACGTCTGTCAAATCGCCGTTGCATTTTTCCAAAGCCGTTTTTACTACGCCGGGACCCGATACGCCTACGTTGACTACGGTATCGTCCTCGCCGGCGCCCAAGAAAGCGCCTGCCATAAAAGGATTGTCTTCAACGGCGTTGGCAAATACCACTAGCTTAGCGCATGCTATACTGTCTTTTTCTTTGGTAAGGTACGCGCAGTCCTTGACGATTTTGCCCATAAGCGCGATGGCGTCCATATTTATGCCAGCCTTGGAAGTTGCCACGTTGATTGACGAACATATTTTGTTAGTCGTTGACAGCGCCTCCGGAATGGAGAGCAAAAATTCTCTTTCATACGGAGTCATTGCTTTATGTACGAGGGCAGAGTAGCCTCCCAAGAAGTCAATACCCGTTTCGTTGGCAATCTTGTCGAGAGTGCGGATTATCTCAAGGTGTCCTTTACTTGCGGAGGATATTAGAGAAATCGGCGTGACGGATATGCGCTTATTGACGATAGGTATTCCGAGTTCGCTCGATATATCGTTTCCGATTTTTACGAGATTGCCAGCCTTGGACATTATCTTATCGTATATCTTGTCGCAAGTGCGTTGTTTGCTGTCGGTAATACAGTCAAAGAGAGATATTCCCAACGTAATCGTGCGCACGTCGAGGTGCTGTTGGGAAATCATATTTATCGTTTCTATAATTTCGTTGCTTGAATACATGATCAAAGTCCCTTCTTGTCGGTGTCGATTTTATGCATGCTGTCGAAGATGCTTTGCAGTTGGATATGTATCTCCAAATGAGTTTTTTCTCCCAATTCTTTGAGCTTGTCCACTATAGCGTCGAATTTGAGAGGACATTCGCTTGTATCAACCGCCATAATCATTGTGAAATAATCTTGCATAATGGTTTGCGAAATATCTTCGATGTTGATATTCATCTCGTAAAGAGCTGTCGAAACCTTTGCGATTATGCCTTTTTTGTCTTTTCCTATTACCGAAACTATTGCTTTCATTTTATCTCCTCAAAAATCAATAAATTTTTATTACTTTTCCTATTATACTTGAAGTGTCGAACGTGCCGTTGGTATGCGAGTCGACTGACACCTTACCGCCTTGGATATTGCGGTTGTCGCCTAGCACGAACATTTGTCCTTGCGGGACCGTGAGTCCTTCTTTAGATAAAATAGCGTCTACGACTTCTTTTTCCGACTGGTTGGACGGCGTAAAATAATTTTCGCTGTAACCGTTTTTTACGTATTCTTCGTTGTAAGGCTTGCCGTTGACAATCCAAGTCAAATTATCCAAATCGAACTGAATTATATCTCCCTCAAGTCCCAATATGCGCTTTACGTTGGCTTTGTCCTCTCTTTGGAATACTATTATATCTCCTCGTTGTAATTTGTATCCGTATTTGACAAGCAAAAGTTTATCGCCCTCTGCCAGAGTGGGGGACATACTCTGACCTATCACCGCTATAGTCGCAAATATCGTAGAGAATAGTATAATCAAGACGAGGATTATCGCTATCATTACCGCAAGCATGACGTTGAGCGCAACAACGTACTTTTTTCTTTTAGGCTTATCGATATAAGTATATACTTCCATTAATTACGCTCCAAAATGCCTTTGACGGATTTCTTAAAATTTTCGGCGGAGATAATAACGGTATGATTGCACTTGTCGCATTGAATTTTGAAATCGACGCCTTTCTGCAAGACGGTCCAGACGTTATTTCCGCACGGATGATTCTTTTTGGTTATTACTTTGTCGAATTGATTTATTTCGCTTAACTTAATCATAGCGTTATATCCAAATTACGTTGTTGATCAATGCGTGGTTAATATCTACAAACGACAGTTTTTTGACTCGGTTCCAATCTTTGAGCGAAACAAGGTCTTTGGTCTTGAAATCGGAATGAGATAGAGCTATCTTTTGCCACTCGCCGCCGACAATCTTGACGTTTACCATATAGCTCTCGTAAGAGAAATCGTCTGTTTCTACGGAAAGTTCTACGACTAAATTTCTGTCTTTTTCGCAATAGCAGTCGAATTGCAATATACTCGTTTCTTTTCTCTCGAAGTTTTTATCGCTGATATAATAAGTCGAAAGGTTACCTCTGCGCGCGGTTACGCCGAATATATCGTAGGCGCCAAGTTGCAGTTCCGGCATATAAGAAGCGCCGGTAATATTATCCACCGCCCAAGCGTTAAGACCTTGATTTCTCTCATAAACAATTCGCGTACGCTTTGGCGCGATTCTATCTACTTTTACTTTCTCTAAGTCGAGCATTTGCGGTAGGGAAGAGAAACTTTGACCGTCCTTATACTGCGTTGATGAGAATGCGAATATTTTAGTATCGCCGTAGCGAGCCGGAATTTGCGTCACCGGATTAGCCGAAGATAGAAGTATTCTATCCCAATGTCTAAATTCGCTGTTAATCTCGTTGTATGAGTAAAATACTACGAGTTTATCTATCTCGGCGCTGTCATCATACTCCATTTTAGCCAATACTTTGCCCTCGCTGATTTCAAAGGTGAGTTTAGGCGACTTAGGAATGTTTTTGCCGTTGTATACGCAGTCTAGCCAATAGATTGTCGTAGCCGTGGCGTAGC
Organism: uncultured Christensenella sp.; assembly: GCA_910578245.1. Taxonomy (GTDB): domain Bacteria; phylum Bacillota; class Clostridia; order Christensenellales; family UBA3700; genus RACS-045. The sequence continues at coordinate 59,030 of CAJTPC010000006.1, forward strand.
TATCAATGGTATTAGTGATATTCGCGCAAAGACAAACTCTGTTATTGCCGTTGTTAGCTGTTAATTCAAGAGATTTTTCCACTCTGTCCACGCTGGTGTAATTGCTGTTTGTACCTGATAAGTACAGCACGGGGCAGGTGACGAATTTTGCGTACGCCTGCGGAGTGCAAGCGCTTATCCATTGCAGTTTATCTTCTCTGAAATCAAATTCGTCTACGCTGTCGGAGAATCTAAACAAGCCCTTGAATTCTGCCCAGCCGGCATTATTTGTGGCTATTATGCCGTCTACACGTTTGTCGGTTCCCGCTACTTGCCAGAGTATGTTGCCGCCTTCCATTGAAGAGCGGAGATATATTTTGTTGTCTTCGCCGAGAAGTTTTTTAATGAAAGTAATTACGTTGCGACACATCTTACTCCAAATGTATACGCAAGAATCTTTAGGGGAGTTTACGTAGGAATTGAGATGTCCTTTGCTGTGAGCGTAGTTGGCATATTCCAAAGACTTTGGGTAAATTGTGTATCTGGCTCTATTAGGCGACTTGCCCATGTAGTCAAAACTAATTACGCCGTAGCCTCTTGGGATAAATATATTGGATACGTCTTCTTCTAGAAAAGAATCGTATCCGTTGATATAAATTATCGTAGCGTTCTTATAATCGGTCTTGGGGATTTTGCCATGGCAGTAGATTAGGGGAGTATCTTTGTCCGTGTCGGTATCGCAACTGAGATACACCTCAAAATTCACCACATTTTTGCCGTCGGTTTCATACTTCAAGAAGTTGGCTTTGAGTTTGACGGCGTTTGCGTCGTAATCTGCCCACAGTGACGTAGGTGACAATATATTGTTATCCATATTAATTATTATAATCAAAGTATTACGAAATTGCAACTATCAATACCTAATTTAGTAATATTTTAATATTTTAATAAATATAATAGTGACAGTTTTATATGTTGACGGAGGGAATTATGGCAGATGACAGACAGGATAATTGGGCAAACGATAATGATTTTGTGATTGCCGATGATACGCAGATAGCCAATATGCAAAGAGAGTATGAATCAATCGGGGTATGCGCTTGTAAGAATGAGAGTAGATCCTGCGTATATCCGCTTCCCGTGTATATGACTGAGCATTGCTTATCATTTTGCAAATGCGGTAAGGAAATGCTGTCAATTTTGGGCTTGCTTGATCAAATCTTCGTTGCGCGCAACAAAAAAGTCATTGACTTTATTATTAAATCAATAGGCAAAAATAATACTGCTATCGCGCTAAAAGGGGACATAACCCAAGAGATTTTTCTGCCTGCAAAGCGTATGCCTATGAAGCAGTCAATGTACAGATTGCTGGAACTGCACAACTTAATGAGTATAGCTTTAGACGAATTATGCCTCTACGACAAGAGCGTAAGTATGCAAGAAGCCGTAACAAGGCATTTGCTGATTGGGAGTACTTTGCACGGTTTGTGTATTTGATGTTCGGCGAGAAGAGAGGCTAGTCAAATCTAAAATGCGTCTTTTCCGCCAATCTAACTCTTGGCTCTCGCCGACGTACAGCAAGTACGACGACGCTCGTCAAAAGTCATCTTGACAAAAAATCCGCTATTTTATTCTTTGCCTATCTCTCTTCTCGCCGAACTAGCCTACGTCATTTTGTCCGACATTATGTCATTTCGACCGCAGTGGAGAAATCTCAACCGCTTAGACGTCATTCTGAGCGAAACGTAGTGAAGTCGAAGAATCTTTACTCTCGTGTGCGCGTCAAAACTTTAACCTATTACACCTCACATCTAATGGGTGTGAGGTTTTATGGTAGTGTAAAGCGTGACTTGGTAGAGTAGGCTTATAAGTGGAATTTGCATTTAGTACTAGTATATTTTTTAG
>CAJTPC010000007.1 GCA_910578245.1 uncultured Christensenella sp.
AGCGTGAAACCCACCTCAAGATAAGATATCCCTTTGATAAGACCCCTTGAAGACTACAAGGTAGATAGGTCGGGTGTGTAAGCACAGTAATGTGTTGAGCTTACCGATACTAATAGGTCGAAGGCTTATTCGTAGTCTAATCCAAAAGACAGATGAGTAAGTAATGTTGAGCTTTTTGGAGTACTTGGATAAAGATAATACTGTGCAGTTGTGAGTGTGCAAGGAAGCACATTTAACCATTCCGGTGATAATGGCGAAGGGGATCCACCTGTTCTCATTCCGAACACAGAAGTTAAGCCCTTCAGCGCTGATGGTACTTGGTTGGACACGACCTGGGAGAGTAGGACGTCGCCGGTTCCAGTAAAAAGAGAGTAGTTTAGTGACTACTCTCTTTTTTAATGCAATCCTGCCGTTGAGGGAGTGAAGTTGCCACTAAAGCGACATTGAAATATGCCTTGAATATATGAAGTGAAATTGACCCCAATAATGCTCTTTATCTTGATTTGAGTTAATTTGTATGATAAAATATAAATATGATATAAAGGGGTTTACTATGGAAGAAAGCAAAACCGTATTTGAAGAAACTCAAGAAGCAGAAGTTACGACAGATCAAGTCGCAATGGACGGAGCAGTTCACCAAGAGCAGTTAAAAGATATAAACAAACTTGACAAGTTTTTTGGAATCACCAAGAGCGGTTCTACGTTTAGGACCGAGATTATCGCAGGACTTACTACTTTTATGTCAATGGTCTACGCATTGCTAGTGGTCCCCGGTATGTATGGAGAAAGCGTTACTTTCGGAGCTGTATATATTGCTACGGCTTTGGGCGCAATCGTAGGCACTATGCTCATGGCTTTTCTGGCAAAAATGCCACTTGCTCAAGCGTCAGGTCTTGGCGCAACGGCGTACGTGTCCGGCACGTTGTTGGCAAGCGGAATGGGACTTACATACGCAAATGCAATGATATTCGTGCTAATCGACGGCGTAATATTTATATTGTTGACAGCTACAGGCTTAAGAAAGAAGATGCTTAAGTCGATTCCCGAAGAAGTAAAAATTTCTATACCTGTCGGTATAGGTCTTTTTATTGCTTTTATCGGTTTTAGCAACGCAGGACTTGTAAAATTCTCTAGTTCAGGCGTAGGCTTTGCGTCTTTCAACGTGTTAAGCGGTGATTTGTCATATTTGGGCGCGACGTCTGCGGTAATTGCGCTGATTGGAGTAATTACTATAGCAATACTTTGCAAAAAGAACGTTAAAGGCGGAATTTTGTGGGGAATGCTTGGCGCAACGGCTTTGTATTACATTTTTGCAGGACTTGGATGCGCTTGGAAGGACGAAGCGTGTCTTGCGCTGTTTAAGAATTTTTCTATAGAAAATCCATTTTCGGCGTTTGCAAGCTGGGGTAAAGAATCGGTAGGTCAAGTATTCGCTAACGGTTTTAATTTCAATGAGTATTTAGGTATAGAAGGCAATAATGCAGGCTCACTCGTAGTTCTGATACTCACGTCTGCATTATCGCTTTGTATGATTGATATGTTCGATACGATAGGCACGTTATACGGAGCATGTTCTAAGGGCGGTTTGCTAGACAATGAGGGCAATCCTTTGCGTATGAATCAGTGTATGCTTTCCGATGCTATTGCAACTTGCGTAGGTTCGGTTTGCGGCGCAACCACTGTCACAACTTACGTCGAGGCTTCTTCAGGCGTTGCCGCAGGCGGAAAGACGGGCTTTACGGCGTTTGTTACCGGTCTATGCTTTGTAGTAGCGACTTTTTTAAGTCCAATAGCTCAGATCATACCGTCTTGCGCGACCTCGTCAGCTTTGATATGGGTAGGCGTGCTGATGATGTCGTCAGTTAAGAATATCGAGTGGAGTAATCCGGCCTCTGCTTTGCCTGCTTTCTTAACGATAGCCGTTATGGCGTTTGGCTATTCAATATCTTTTGGTATAGGCATTGGACTTATATCTTGCGTGATTATAAAGATTTTTACGGGCAAAATTAAAGAGATATCTATCGTAACTTGGGTCATAACGGTTTTGTTCCTATTGATGTTCTTACTTACGAACTAAGTTAAGAGTTCGCGATCTTGTTAATTCATATATACGTACGGCGAGAAATCTCGCTTCTCGCCGTACAAACAAAAAAAGCCAAGTCATACTTATGGCTTCGCTTTAATACTTTTATAGTATGAAAGTATTGAAATGTCTGCAAATATGTTTTATATACATTGGCTCTATTATAGGTGCGGGTTTTGCCACGGGACGTGAGATAATGCTGTATTTCGGCGGTAACGGTATATTGAGCGGTGTCATTGCAGGCGTTTTGATGGGAGTACTGTGCGGACTGTTTTTATGGTCGGCAAAGAGCTTTAGAAAGCTAAAGTCAAGTAAGAGTTTAATTTGGCGGGGAATTTGCGTACTTATCAAAGTTGCGCTGTGGATATGCACTTTGGCTAGTTTCGTGTGTATGGTCAGCGGTTGCGAGGAGATAATATTTAAGACTTACGGCATCGCCAACGTAGGGCTTTGGACGGGGATATTAGTCTGCTTTTTGGGTATATGCGAAATGAGCGTTACCCGTAAACTCAATACTTTTATCGTGCCGTTGATAATACTACTTTTGATAGTTTTATATGCTCAAAGCGAGAAATCTGTCGATATACAATTTAGCGCTAAAAGCGTAATCGGCTATTGCGGAATGAATATAATGATGGGCGGTTATATTATTGCCGAACAAGAGGTAAGTTTTTCTGCAAAGCAGACGATTTTTATAAGCGTAGTTAGCGGAGTTGTATTTGCGCTATGTATAGCAATGGTGTATTCGGTGTCTATAAAATATATGGACGATTCAATGCCGATATGGGAATTTTCAAGAGAACACGGTATGTCGTCTCTTAGCGGATTGATAATATATCTGGCGATTTTTTCTACTCTTATAGGTTGTTCCAAGCTCATTTGTCAAGAAAATGCTTCAGTTAAAATTCCTAATATATTCAGCGTAGTCTTTTTGATAATTTTCGCTTTATTTGCGCTCAAACTAGACTTTTCGACAGTCGTGGGATATTGCTATCCAATCATTGGATACGTGGGAATAATCTATACATGTTTTATGATATTATTGAGCGTACAATATGCAGTAAGGCGCCGTAAATTTGCATGTCAATAAATCAAGTCCCGATTGCTCGGGACTTTTTATATTAGTTTGTTATATATTTAATATTATTTTTCGATATTGAGTTTTTTGCTTACGATTTTTTGAAGCAGAGCTACGAGATAGTACATACCGCCGGCTAAGAAGCAGAGTATTACGGTACTCGTCATAACTAGGTCGAGTTTGAATATCTGACCGCCGTAAATGATGAGATAACCCAGTCCTGCGTGAGATACGAGGTATTCTCCCATAATCGTACCTACCCAACACATACCCACGTTGATTTTGAGAGCGTCGATGATATTGGGAATATTTGACGGCAAGACCAGTTTTGTCAACGTCTGCCACTTGGTTGCTCCAAGAGTCTGCATAAGCATAAGTTTACTTTTTTCTACGCTCAAGAACCCGCTTAAAGTATTGAGTATCGTCACAAAGAGCGAGATTGCGAGCGCCATTGTTATTATCGCCGACATATCAGTACCCATCCAAATAATGATGATAGGACCCAGCGCGATTTTAGGTAGGGCGTTGAGAACGACGATATAAGGCTCTAAGACCCTTCTCACGCTCTCAAACCACCATAAAATGATTGCAATAAGCGTACCCATTATAGTCGCAAGGAAAAAGCTCACGACGGTTTCGAGCAGCGTTATTCCAACGTGTTTGCCAAGGTCGCCGCCTTTGACTAGTTCTGTGAAGCAGTCTATCATTCTCGACGGACTTGACGAGATAAAACTGTCTATCACTTCAAACTTTGCAAGCAGTTCCCACAGCAATAGAAAAATCAAGAGAAGTCCCACCCTTGACAACGTAATCATTGCATTGCGTTTGCGCAGATTTTTAACGTACGAGATATGCTCGGGCGTGTACGCCACGGGGGAACTATTTTTGCGTACTATGTGTTTCATTACTTTTCTCCGAATGTGTTTGTAAGTTGCTCCATATCAAGTCGAAGTAGCTACCGAAACTTGGGCTTTCCCTTCTTTTTAGGGGAGTCAGTTCATTGAGCGGGGAGATGTCGATAATCGCCTTTATTCGGCTTGGTCTTTGGGTGAGAACTATCACCCTGTCGCACAGCGATATTGCCTCGTTTATGTCGTGCGTAACAAAGACAGCGCTTTTGCGCTCGCTTTTAAGTATAGTATATACGTCTTCGACAACGTTGAGACGGGTCTGGAAGTCCAATGCGGAAAAAGGCTCGTCTAGCAACATCATTTGAGGCTCCAGTACCAGCGTACGTATCAAAGCAACTCTTTGCTTCATACCTCCCGATAGTTGGTTGGGATAGAAGTCTTTGAAATCGTATAGATTATATTTTTTGAGCAATTCTTTAGCAAACTCCACCTTTTGCGGAGTCTTTTGTTTTTTGATTTCAAGCCCTAAAGTGACGTTGCTCAATATCGTTCTCCAAGGCATAAGTTCGTCTTTTTGCAACATATATCCGGTCAAACCTGAACGGGCGTTGGCTTTTTGCCCGTCTATCAGCACCTCACCCCTAGTGGGAGTGAGAATGCCGGACAGAAGCGACAGGATAGTAGTTTTTCCGCATCCACTTGGACCTACGATACCAAGCAACTCGCCGTCGTAGCACTCAAAGGATAAGTCTTGAACTGCAAGCGTTTCGTTTTTAGGCGTATGATAGGTCAGATGGACGTTTTGCATTTGTAGGATTGCTTTCATTTTTACCTCTATTCATTGAGTATTTTTTGCGCAACAGTGCCATCGAATATTTTGGAGAATGCAACTTTTTCAGTCATTATTCCCGATTCGATGATAATGTCTTGTAATAAATTAAGATCTTCTTCTTTCATTATCGGCGTAGTCGAATAAGCGTCGATATCCTTATATGCTTGAATTGCGGTAGTAAGAGCCTCTTCGCTCGTGCCTATGAAAGACGGAGCAAGCACCTTAGCTATTTCTTGCGCGGTATGAGTATTTACAAAGTCCATTGCTTTGATCAAAGCTCTGGTAAACTTCTCGACTTTATCCGCGTGTTTTTTCATATAGCTACTCGTTGCCATAAAAGCGGTATAAGGCATATCTCCCGCTTGCTCACCGACTGAAGCTACGATGTAACCCTTTCCTGCGCTTTGCATAGCGGAAGCGGAAGGCTCAAACATAGTGCAGTAATCGCCGGTACCGCCCTCGAATGCGGCTCCGATAAGATCATACTGTACATCGAAGTTGAGGGTATAATCCTTGCCGTCTACAAGTCCGGCTTTTTTGATAGCGTATTCCAGCGCCATAGCAGGCACGCCGCCTTTTCTTCCGCCGATTACGTTCTTGCCGGCCAAGTCTGACCAAGAGAAATTGGGATTAGGTTTTCTTGCCATAAGGAAAGAACCGTCTTTTTTGGTGAGTTGAGCAAAGATAACAGGATAATCCTTTCTTCCCTCATTGGCAATATAAATTGCCGCTTCCGGACCCATAAGACCAATGTCCGACTGACCTGCAATTATAGACGTCATGCATTTGTCTGCGCCGCCGCCGTTGGAAAGTTGTATGCTAAGACCTTCCTCTTCAAAATATCCGCCGTCTATCGCTACGTAAAGCGGAGCGTAGAATACGGAGTGGGTTACTTCAATAAGTTTTATTGTGTTGCCATCGTCTTGATTGCAACCTGCCATACAGCCAAGGCATGCCACCATAATGACAGCCACGGTAAGTATGATACAAATAGTTTTTTTCATTTTTACCTCCTAAATTTTGTCAATATATACTATGACACTTGGAACGGCTCCGTGACAGAAGCCATTTCTATAAACATTGCAAATTAAGGGAAAGTCGCGTATGGAAAGCAAGCGGATAATTCTAAGTAAAAAAAGTTGAAATTTTTTTTGAAAAACTGTTGACAAACCAAGAAGTATAGCGTAATATGTAAATAACTTAATAGTAATTTCACAAACCGTTGAGAAAGAAGAGTACCTATCGGGAGAGAGCTTTACAGAGAGTTGCAAATGGTGAGATGCAACAAGTTGTCGGATAGCGAATGGACTTTTGAGGGCAGAGTAATGTCTGACGGAATCCCCTCGTTAGTGGGAAGATGCGTGATGGCGCATTAGGGTGGCATAAAAACAAGACGCTTAAGTCTTGTCCCAATTTTAGGGACAAGGCTAATTTTTTTATAATAAGGTATATAGGAGGGCACTAAAATGGCAAAAATACCGCACAGATTTTATTTGACTGAGGACCAAATGCCTACGCAATGGTACAACCTTAGAGCAGACATGAAAGAACAGCCTGAGCCGTTGCTTAATCCCGCTACGGGAAAGCCGGTTGAGGAAAAGGATTTGTATCCGATATTCTGCGAAAAACTCGCTCATCAAGAGATGGATAGCGTAACTAGATATATAGATATTCCCGAAGAAGTCTTGGATATGTATAAGATATACAGACCGTCTCCTCTTTGCAGAGCGTACAATTTGGAAAAGGCTCTCGGAACTCCCGCGAAGATTTATTACAAGTTTGAGGGTAACAACACGTCTGGCAGTCATAAACTTAACTCGGCAATCGCCCAAGCGTATTATGCAAAGGAGCAGGGCTTGACATCGCTCACTACCGAAACGGGCGCAGGTCAATGGGGTACGGCATTGTCCGAAGCATGCGCTTATTTCGGACTTCCGCTCGATATATTTATGGTAAAGGTATCCTATGAGCAAAAGCCTTTCCGTAAGGCGGTTATGCAAGTATTTGACGGCAACGTAATTCCTTCTCCGTCTACTACTACGCAAGTTGGTAAAAAGATTTTGGCAGACAATCCAAATACTTCCGGTTCGCTAGGTTGCGCAATATCCGAGGCGGTCGAAAAGGCTGTAAGTACGCCAAATTGCAGATACGTGCTAGGTAGCGTACTAAATCAAGTACTTCTTCACCAATCCATCATTGGACTGGAGAGCAAAAAGGCTATGGAAATACTTGGCGAATATCCCGATGTAGTAGTCGGTTGCGCAGGTGGCGGTTCCAACTTAGGCGGACTCATCGCTCCATTTATGCAAGACAAACTTCTTGGCAAGAAAAATACCAGATTCGTTGCAGTCGAGCCGGCTTCCTGTCCATCGTTTACGAGAGGTAAATACGCTTATGATTTTTGCGATACGGGAAAGATTACTCCTCTTGCAAAGATGTATACTCTTGGTAGTGGATTCATTCCGTCGGCTAATCACGCAGGAGGTTTGAGATACCACGGTATGTCGCCTATACTTTCCAAGCTATATCACGACGGCTATATGGAAGCGGTATCTTATGAGCAGACAAAGGTCTTTGAATCGGCTGTACTCTTTGCTAAATGCGAAACCATATTGCCTGCGCCGGAGTCATCTCACGCGATCAAGGGCGCAATAGACGAGGCTTTGAAGTGCAAGGAGAGCGGAGAAGCAAAGACAATTCTCTTTGGATTGACAGGTACGGGCTATTTCGATATGAAAGCGTACTCGGAATATCTTGAGGGTAAGATGACGGATTATATTCCGACCGACGCAGACTTGCAAAAGGGATTCGACTCGCTTCCAGAGTTAAAGTAAAAATGGATAGTACTATGCAATTAATTACACCGCCTAATCATATCGGATTCAAAGCGTCAAAACTATTTGGCGAGAGCGGTAAGATTATCGACGGGGCGATAGCGTATATAGAACCCAACGGCGGCGGACCTGTCGAAAAGCATACTCATTCGCATAATCACCTTTTTTCGGTAATAGAGGGCGAAGCTAAAATTTTGATTGGGGAGCAAACCGTTATCCTTACGAAAGGCGAAAGTTTTTTGGTTGACGGAAGCATTCCTCATTCAGTTTGGAACAAATGCGATACCCAAACTATAATGATTGGCATATCGGTTAAATAAGCTGATAAATAATTGAATTTTTGATAAAAGCGGGATATACTCTCGCTTTTATTTTATTGTCAAAACCAAGTAAAATGTTGCCAAATCCAATGAATATAGGTTGACTGGGTTAAATTTAATAGGTTATAATATACTGGAATGTATGAGAAGTTATCAAATAATTTCTATACTGCCGTCTAAGCGTAAGAAAGTATATAAGGTGGAAAGTCAAGGCGAAGTCTGTATACTCAAGGTATATCAAAGCGCAGAGGATGCAGAAAAAGAAATGCAAATTGCCAATAAAGTAGCTTTGACAGGTTACGCGCCAAAGGTAATAGACCATCAAGACAATTTGGTGTTATATGAACATATTGAGGGCGAAAATTTCTGCGAGGCATTCCGCTTAGCCACTATGACTGACGATGTCGAGAGTATGGAACTTCTGGCAACTAGGCTGTCGATATTTTTACAAATCATATATTCTTTTACTGAGAAAGCCGTTAGAGAAGTAGACTTTAATAATTACGTAGTCAAGGACGGCAGAGTAGTGGGCGTTGACTTTTTGAAAGTGGACGAGGGGATGCCGTACGAGGACGTGGCAAGCGCAATAGCTTTTGCTTTGATGAACAGCGCGGGACAGTATTACGATGGTTATCATTTCGTGTATAAGTTGTTGGATTGCTTCAAACTTGATATGGTAGACGTCATAAATGAAGTCAAAGCAAGATTAAAAAGGCGCGCTAGTCAAGTAGGCGCAAAAGACGATATTGATATTGATATGCTCTTAGAAGGGCTAGTAAATTTTGACAAAAAAGGAGTAGATTGGCGCAAGTTGGTCTAATTCTAAATTTAGGAGGTATGTATAATGAAATTTGCAGAAAGATTAAAGGAACAAAGACTTATCAACGGTTACAACCAAGAATACTTGGCTAAGTACATGCAGGTATCGCAAGTTTCTATTAGTAACTGGGAAAGAGGAGTAAAGGAGCCGAGCTATCAAGCATTGGTAGATCTGAGCAACTTGTTTGGAAAGACTACGGATTATATGCTAGGTCTAAAAGATGACGACAGTAAGAATATATAATTCTTAATGCGTTTTTCTGCTAATACGTCAATCGGCTCGCTTCCAATTAAGATAGCGGGCCGATTACTTTTTAGTCTATAGCTATTCTTGAGCAATGGTAAAAAATATGTTATATCTCGTAAAGTTTGTTATACATACGTTTAGCATCTTCCGTCATATTGCCGTCCTCGTCGTAGACCGTTAGTTTTTCAACGTCAAGGGAATGCTTACCGCATTTTTTACAGGTGAGGACGAACGTATCGGCTTTTTTGGAAATTTTTGGGTATATCAGAGTTAAAGTCTTAGGTATGAGTTTGTATTGCGAACAATAAGTTATTACTTCCGCCATACGCGTAGTCTTATGAATAATATAAAACGCTCCGCCGAATTTAAGTATCTTAGACGCGCTTGCAATTATATCCTCAAGAGTGCACGCGCTTTCGTGTCGCGATAGCGCAACTTGTCGGCTTTCTCGCTTTTCACCGCTTTGGGATGAAAAGTATGGCGGATTGCAAACAACTACCTGAACGCTTTCTTTGCCGAGTATATTTGGCGCGTTGGCAATATCGTCGTTAACGATATTGACTTTATCTTGCAAATTATTTAGTTTGACGTTTTGCTCAGCTAGGCTTGCTACGTCGCTTTGTAGTTCTATACCTATTACTTTTCGGCAAGGTGTCTTTGCAGTAAGAAGTAGAGATATTACTCCGTTACCGCAACCGAAATCGACTATAGTATCTCCGCGCTTACATCTTACCGTATTGGCAAGAAGTACAGCATCGGAAGTGAAGCAATAGCCGTCTACGTATTGCATAATTTTAAGTCCGTTACATTGTAAATCGTCAAGTCTTAAGCCGTCCATATCTAAATATTACTATAAAAATATACGTTAAGTCAAAATAAAATGAAAAATGTATTTACAAAATGCAAATAATTGGATAGAATAATAATATAAACCAACAGGAGGTAGCGATATGAAATACGTTTGTAGCGTTTGCGGATGGGAATATGATGAGGAAGTAGGTAGCGAAGAACTCGGCATAGCTCCCGGCACCAAATGGGAAGATATCGAAGAAGATTTTTCTTGTCCGTTATGCGGAGTAGGAAAAGACGATTTTTCGCAAGAATGATTATCCAAATCAAATTGGGGTGATGAAATCTTAAAGATACGGGCTGAATAAGCTCGTATTTTTATATATGATTCTTGACAATTAACGCGCGTAAATGATAAACTAAAATTATATAAATATAAGTCCAAAGGAAACATATGAAAGAGAAACTTGCAAAATTGACAGAGATGTTGCTTGACACAGGCAAGCGTAACAATCTTATTAATTTTAGGGACAACAAGAGCAATACGTTAGAAGTAGTTTATCCCGATTTCAACACGCTTTTCCACAAGGCGGACGGCAACGTTGTCTTTGAAGTATTCGACCCGCAAATTGACGTAGACGAATTTGACGAGAGAATTAGCGAGAGTAAGCTCAAAGAAAAATTAAAGGATAAAACGCAATATATAGATAATTACACAAAGAAGATAAAAAAGGCAAGTCAAATTCTTGTCTATAACAAAGACGTCACGCCAATCAAGGCAATGCGCGGCGTAGAAAAGAGGGCAAAGACCGCCATTGAAGAAACGGGCGTTAACATTGCATATATGGCTTTCGGCTTTATATCTTGGTATGAAGAGCAATACCCCGACGTGAAGTATGACGCGCCGATACTGCTTGCGCCGATAAGTTTGTCAAAATCGTCTAGCGTTGAGCCATACCGCATTAAAGTGACGGGCGACGATATGATACTCAACCCCACTTTTGCGTACAAACTGCTAAGCGACTACAAGATAGAACTTCCAGAGTATGACGATGAGGGAATAGACGAGTATTTGCAAAAAATCGACGTTATTGTCGGCAAACTCAAATGGCAAGTGTCCAAGGTATGCAAGATAGGACTTTTCTCTTTCTTAAAGATCAATATGTATATGGATCTCAAGGACAACGCGGACGCAGTATTGCAAAACGCCAACGTTAGATCTTTATTGGGAGAGGGCAGAACCGTTGCGTTTGAGCAAAAACTTCAAGAGGCGCAATTCAACGTAGTAGACGCCGACTCGTCGCAACTGCGCGCAATAGAAATGGCGAAAGCCGGCGAGAGCTTCGTACTGCAAGGACCTCCGGGAACAGGTAAAAGCCAGACTATCACCAACATTATAGCCGAGTGTATGGGCGATGGCAAAAAAGTGCTTTTCGTATCTGAAAAACTTGCCGCTCTCGATGTGGTGTACAACAAACTTAAGCAAGCGGGACTTGAAGATTTCTGTCTGCAACTTCACTCACACAAGGCCAACAAGCGCGACTTTATCCAAGAACTTTGCCGTACTATGCGTCTTAGCAAGAGCGGAGTATCTTCAAAGGCGAGCGAAGAGGAAGATAGATTAAATAAATCGCATATCATATTAGACAATTACGTAGACGTGCTACACCGTCCAAACGACGTGATAGGCAAGTCGCTTTACGAACTTATCCAAGAGGTATGCTCGGACGAAGGAACGGCAAAGATGAATTTCTTTGTCGATGATATAGAGAACAAGGGCGAGAGTTATATAAAATCCGCAGTTGATTTGATAGAAAACTACGCCGAATACACCTCGTCAATCGGCTATGATTATAAGAGCAATCCGTGGTTGGGTTACGTAAACGAGGATAATTCGTATCAACAAAAATTCAAGACGCAGACGTCTTTGGAAAGTCTATCTAAAAAGCTGGTAAAATGCAATATATACTCGCAAAAACTGTCTAAAGAATATGGCATTGAGAATATAAAGACTTTGCAGGAGTTGGGCTTATATGCCAAGCTGTTTGAGTTGATTGGCGCAAGTCAATACGTCAGCGGTAATTTGCTTGATAAAAGGACGTTGAGAGGCGTAATTGACAAGGTAATCCAACTAAGACCTCTTGCAGACGAAATAAAGACTGTTGAGGAAGCAATTAAAGCAGACTATAACAGCGGAATATTCCAACTTGACGCTACGCAAGCCAATACTGTTTTGCAAAAGAACAGTTCGGCTTTTTCAAGATTATTTTCAAAAGAATATAAGAACCTTTTGAATAAAATAAAAGCAGATAGAAAAAATGGCAAGGCAAGCTATAAAGACGCGTTGACGTTGATAAAACTATTGATTGAATACAATGACAAGACGTTGCAGTTTGCGAAGTCGGAAGAAAGCGTAAAAGAGAAACTTTCTTCAAATTATTGCGGTGTAAATACCAACTGGCAGACGCTGGACAGAGAACTTGCTACGCTAAGAGATTTGCTTGCCAAGATTAGCGATTTAGGCAATCTTACTCAGATTTTTGACGGCGAAGATTGCGCATACGATAGAGAGCAACTTGCAAGCCTTGCAAATGACATATCCGACTTGACGGCAAGCGTGGACAACGAAGAGGTAATCGAGCATTTTGACAGAGCAATATTCGATATATATTCCACTGCGTTCGAAGCCTTGGAGAAAAAACTCAACGGCTGTTTGGCTAATCTTGACGCTCTAGACAGTTGGACTAGATTTTTGAGCGTATTAAAAGCATTGAATGAAAAAGGCTTGACGCAGTATATCGACGTTGCCGTTAAGGAAGAAGTATTGCCGAGTGATATGGCGAGGGTATTCAAAAAGATATTCTACAGTCAGTGGATAGACGTCATTATTCAAAGAGAGGAGTTCTTGCGAGTACTGCCTAGAGTTACGCATGACAAGACTGTGGGTATATTCTGCGATAAGGATATGCGCGGTTTTGAAATAAGCAAGGCAAAGGTGAGAGCGGCGCTGTCGGCGTTGCGTCCCGATTTGAGCCTGATTGCGCCGGGTAGCGCCGTGGCTAATCTTCTCAACGAGGGCGGTAAGAAGCGCAGACAAAAACCTATAAGAACATTGTTGTCGCAGATTAGAGAACTTGCGCAAAATCTTAAGCCGTGCTTCTTGATGTCACCGCTAAGCGTAAGTACGTTTTTGACGAGCGACGTCAAATTCGACGTAGTGGTATTCGATGAGGCTTCGCAGATATTCCCGCAAGACGCAATCGGCGCAATATACAGAGGAAAACAGTTGATAGTCGTAGGAGACAGTAAGCAGATGCCTCCTAGCAATTTCTTTACGTCGGTGGTTGAAGTGGACGATATGGAAGACGATGAAGACGTCAAGGACTTTGAATCAGTGCTTGATTTGTGTTCTACGGTTATGCCGCAGCTTAGACTTAAATGGCACTATCGTAGCAGATACGAACAGCTTATTGAATTTTCCAACAGGAATTTCTACGAAGGAGACCTTGTGACCTTCCCTTCTTCTAAGATTGACAGAGAGGGCATAGGCGTAGATTTCAAGTTTGTCGAGGGCGGTGTGTTCGACCACAAGAGCCGTACCAACAGAGCGGAGGCGGATTTTATTGTCGATCTCGTCTTTGAAAATATCGAGAAATATCCCGACAGAAGTCTTGGCGTAGTAGCGTTCAGCATATCTCAACAAGACTTGATAGAACGTCTTTTGGCAAAGAGAAGATTGCAAGATAGCAGATATGAGGAGTTCTTTGCGAGCGATAAAGTCGAGCCGTTCTTCGTCAAGAACTTAGAAACGGTTCAGGGCGATGAGAGAGATACGATAATTTTCAGCGTGGCTTACGGCAAGGACAAAGACGGCAAGATGTCGCAGAACTTCGGACCTATAAACAAAATGGGCGGAGAACGCCGTCTTAACGTAGCCTTTACCAGAGCCAAGCTCAACGTACAACTCGTAGCGTCGGTTCACAGTTATGATATAAATCTCAAAAATTCCAATTCATTGGGCGCAAGACTTTTGAGAGATTATATCGAGTTCGCTCAGAACGGTTCGACAGACGTTGAAATCGATACGGCTGACAATGAAGATTGTCAAAGTTTTGACTTTGAAATGCAAGTAGCCCAATTTTTGCGAAGCAAGGGCTATGAGGTTGACGTCAAGATAGGCGCGTCGGCAGGAAGCGTTGACATCGGAGTCAAGGCTTTGGGCGGCGATGATTACGTATTGGCGGTAGAGTGCGACGGCAGGTCGTATAAGAGCGCAAAGAATACCCGTGATAGAGATAGGCTTCGCGCAAGTATCTTGCAAAGAATGGGTTGGCATTATCACAGAGTTTGGGCAATAGATTGGATAAAGAATAATAAAGACGAAAAGGATAGACTTCTCAAAGCCTTGGAAGAGGCTTTGCAAGCTCCAAGTTGCGATACAGTTCGAGAGAACGACAGCGTTGACGTCACTCTCGATGATTTTGAGGTGGAGCAAATTAGCGCAGACTTCAAGTTCTCCGATTACTCGACCGCTGATATTCAGCAGGCAAAAAGAGCTAGCAGGGGCGACTATCTCAAATACTTGAGATTGGTGCTTGAAAAAGAAGCCCCGCTTTCCGAAGAACTGTTCTTGAAAAGAACAATACGCGATTTTGACAGAGCGAAAATCACCGACGTTGTTTGGGAGAAGTTCAATAGGCTTACGTCGAGATGCCAAAGCGAGGGGATAGTACGCAAGAACGGTTTTATGTATATCAAGAATAGACCCGTGGAACTTCGCTTGCCCAACGCCGACTTTGTACGCGAAGTAAAGTATATCGCGCTCGAGGAACTTGCCGACGGTATGTACAAAATCATTTGTAAGAATATCACGGTTGATAGAATGGGTCTATACCGTATGCTTGCTAAGTTGTTAGGTTTCAACAAATTGGGCGAAGCAATGATTCGAAGATTTGACGAAGCCTTGGCGCTTATTAAAGGACAAATCGATATAGAAGGCGAAGATTTTTCGATTAAGGGATAAGGGGAAAAGCTATTTGCATAATATACGTTTTATGCGAATAAATATTCATAAATGCTTTTGAAAATGCAAAAATTGTATAAATATACATAAAAATGAAAATTTATGCAAAATTTATTGAGATAAAGCATAAAAACCGCGAAAAAAACAATAATTTGTGTATAAAAATACTTGCATACTCGGCAAATCGGTGCTAGAATAAGAATACATCAAATTTATAAGAGGTTAAACAATGAAAAAGAAAGTTTTAATAGCTCTATTGGTAATTGCTATCGTAGGCGTAAGCTGTATGGCATTCGCAGGTTGCGACGGCAATGTAGAAGAGTTCGACAATCTTAACAAGAGTGAAATTAAAGTAGGATACCAGACGGGTACGACAGGACAGTCCTACACAGAGGGGTATGATAATTTAACGCCTATGGACTATACCAACGCAATGCTTGCCGTGCAAGATATGGTCAACGGCAGAATAGATTACGTCATAACAGACATTGCTCCCGCAAAGTCGATTGCTTCTACAAGAAGTATGAAAAAGAAAGTTAAAGTTATAGACATTAAATTGACTGAAGAGGAGTACTGCTTTGCAATCAACCCCAACGACACCAAGGGTATTAAGGAGAAGCTTAACAAGTTCTTGAGCGACAATAGAAATAAATTGAAAGAACTTCAAAATAAGTATATACAAGGCACCAATGAGAAAAAGGTTATCTATTCTGCAAAGAATCCTACCAATCCTTTGAAAGTAGCGACAAGCGCAGACTTTCCTCCGTTTGAGAGCATAAGCGGAGACGGCTACGAGGGATTCGACCTTGAAGTTATGGCAATGTTCTGCGAGGAGTACGGATTTGATTTGGTAATCAATAATATTGAATTCGAGACAATCGTACTTGAAGTAAATCAAGGAAAGTCGGATATTGGAGCTGCGGCAATGACTTGGAGTGAAGATAGAGCAAAAAGCGTAGTTTTCTCTGAATCCTATTATGACGCAACGCAAGTAATTATCTGCTTAAAGGGTGACACTACCTTTAATAATTGCAAGACAAAAGAAGACGTCGAGAAGATTTTGAAAATTCTTGCGACGGACTCAAAAAACGAAACTGTTAGCGGACAAGAGTAATGCCGATAGATTTGAAAGACTCGTGGGAAATATTCCACAATGAATTCGTAGTTAATCGCGGATATACGAGGGTGTTGAGCGGATTGCAAAGCACCCTCATTATTGCCGTCTTGGGACTTATTATCGGTATAGTCTTGGGTACGGCGCTTGCCGTAACAAAAGTCATTCCTCAGAAGAGCAAAAGCGCAAAAGTCTTTTCTCACTTGACGGATATATACGTCGGACTATTCAGAGGCACGCCTATGGTAGTCCAATTACTCGTAATGTATTACGTTCTTTTTCCGCTCATAGGACTTTCCAAAATACCCGCGCTTATCGTGGCTATCATGGCTTTCGGTATGAACAGCGGAGCGTACGTCTGCGAAATAATGCGTAGCGGTATCTTGTCTGTGGACAAGGGGCAAATGGAGGCAGGCAGAGCATTGGGTATGAGTTATGGCAGAACTATGTTGAAAGTGGTTATACCTCAAGCAGTCAAGAATATACTTCCCACGCTCGGCAATGAATTTATATCCCTTGTCAAGGAAACTTCGGTCGTGTCGTTCATTACGGTAATCGACCTGACTAAGTCATTCCAACAAATCGGTTCGGCAACATACGAGTACTTTATACCTTACATAGTGCTGGCGCTTTGTTATTTGGTAATAGTGTATATTATTACGCTTATTGTAAAATTGATTGAGAGGAGGATGAGAGCAAGTGACAGAAGATAATCAAGTTATGCCTAAAGAACTTGTCTACGTATCCGACGATATAGTCAACGTGGGCATTGGCGTAGTAATCGACGTGCAGAATATCTACAAGTACTTTGGAGCTCTCAAGGTACTCAACGGCATCTCCTGCGCAATCAAGAAGGGCGAGAAAGTGGCGATTATAGGTCCGTCCGGTAGCGGTAAGAGTACGCTACTGAGATGTATGAACTTGCTTGAAGAGCCTACCTATGGCGAAGTATGGCTTGACGACAGTATAATTACTCCGGTTGACCCATATCTTCACAAGAATATACTTATTACGTCCAATACGTATAAAAAGCGTATGCTCGAAGAAATTAAGACAAAACTTAACAAGGGCGAAAAAGATAAACTTGATTATGAATCGGCAATCAAAAGCGTAAATTCAGTTACGCTTGAAGAACTCTCGGATAAAGTCATTCAGCAAATCAAGCGCGAGGATATGCTCAAAAAGCGCGAGGGCTTGAAATTTAACAAGGCAGTCAAGGCTTATCGCGTCAGATACGGCGTAAACATAAACAAGGCAAGACAGCGCGTGGGCATGGTATTTCAGCACTTTAATTTGTTCAACAACTTGACAATATTGCAAAATATGATTCTTTCGCCTGTCGGGCTTAAACTTAAGACTAAAGAAGAAGCTACGCAAAAGGCGTTGAAACTTCTTGAGAGAATAGGTCTTCTTGATAAAAAGGATGAGTACCCGTCTAAGCTCTCCGGCGGTCAAAAGCAGAGGGTAGCCATAGCAAGAGCATTGGTAATGGACCCCGAAGTAATGCTCTTTGACGAACCTACTTCCGCGCTCGATCCCGAAATGGTCGGCGAGGTGCTTTCGCTTATTAAAGATTTGGCAAACGAAGGCATGACGATGGTTATCGTAACTCATGAAATGGGCTTTGCAAAGGAAGTAGCCAATAGAGTGCTTTTCCTTGACGGCGGAAATATTGTAGAAGAGAATACTCCCGAAGAACTATTTAATAATCCGCAGAACGAAAGACTTAAAGACTTTTTATCCAAAGTATTATAAAAGTCGCTTCGCTCCTTACGACTGGAGCGAAGCGAAATGGAGAAATCTCAACCGCGTTGACGTCATTCTAAGCGGAGGGTAGCGAAGTCGAAGAATCTAATTCCATATTGTTAAAAAATTATCAAACTTTATAACTTTTATTAAAATTTCCATATTTTGTCGCAAGAAAATTAAAAATTACATTGACAATACTATCGTTAATATGATAAATTAAGAGTGTATAAATTTATTTATATTGGATTTCTTGAGTATATTAGGAGGGAAATTTATGAAATTATCTAAAGGACGCAAAATTACAGCGTTTGTTACGTTGTCGATTCTGCTCGTTGCGGTAGTGACTACGGCATGTCTATTGACAGCGCCTGCCACATACCGTAATCCCGAGGCTATCGGACCGACGAATACGTCGGCTAGTCCTCAATACGGAATAAATCAGTACGTGCCGTCTACAAGTAACGCATCTGTTGCTTACATAGATGTCAGTAGTAATGGCGAAGGCGGATACGTAAAGGTATTATATCCAAGCGTCATTTATATGGATAAGACGGAGAACTTGACTGATTCGGGTTATTATATCGCCTACGACTCTTATTCGTATATAAATAACAGAACTGGTGTTAATCCTTCAGGTCACGGTACGGGTATTTTTGATAATATCTTCGGTTCTTACGGCACTACGTTCAACGGAGATACGACGGCTTACGGAAATGCCAGGACTATGGAGACCGTCTTTACCGCTTATGGCGCGGAGAGTTATGACTTGCTGACTACTTCTAATTCCCAGCATGCATTGGAAGTGGATAATTTGGACAAAGACGGCAATAGAAACCACGGCGTCAAAGCGCGCGTTTGGGAACATACGAAAGATTCCGTCGGTTCCGTAGTCGGAGTCAAAATTCCTCTTACCGGTACTATAAATGATACATATAAAAACAAGGCTAACGTAGGCGCTACTTATTCGGCAAGCAATCCTGTCGCTACCTATGAAGCGATGACGGGATTTACGCTTGCGTATTCCGAATGGTATGGTAACATTTGGATTGGTAGTAAAGATTGGAAACCCTTAACAGCTTCTACAGGTTTTAGCAACGGCGGAGTTACCGGCAATTTTGCTAGCGTTCCCGGCTTTGTAAGCGTATCATACGCTAGCGGAGTTACAATGAAAATCGTAATCTACGATAAGTCAGCGTTGAACGCCGCAGTGGAAAGACTTAAGCCTTTAGCTACTGATGAAGCTAAGTATAAAGACGTCCTCAATGAAATAATGGGGGATAACAATTTCTATACCAATTTCGTAAATTCCTTTAACGCGCAAGCAGACGTGCTTACTAGCAGAGAAGTTAGTCAGGTGCAAATAGATAATGCAACCGCCGTACTTAACGGTTACTTTGCAGTAAAAGATTTTACCTCCAGCAATATATCTACTCAATACAACGGCGTCAATGTTAATTTGGCTTCCTCTTGGTCGGGACTGAATTTGGATTTCTACAACGTTAAGGTCAACGGGGCAGAGGTCACCAGCGCCGATCAATTTGCAGTCAAGAACGTAGGAGATTATACTCTAGAAGTTGCTCCTAAGAAGACGGTATCTTATGAGGGACAAGAATTAAATTTGCGTTGGGCAAATTATACGGACGACCCGAATGAGTATAAGGCTATCGGAACGATAAAGATTACGCCAATAAATATTGAAATCAACAACGTTAGTCAAAAAGTAACGATTCCTTACAAAAATTCCGCTTACAACGTTACTTTCGCTACCACGGCTCCAAGCGAGTTGAGTTATGACGGTAGCGGTAACGGCGTTGACGGTTGCGGTAACCAATATTTCACTAATTTGTATGAAGGAAATAGGGTATCTGTCCAACTTTCTACTGATAAGGAAACTTGGAGCAATAGTATTCCTTTGACGGATATCGGTACATCTACTATATACTATAAAGTTACTGCCGATACGGATAACTATAATGATAGAAATGACGGCGTATTTACCGTAGAAATTGCAAAAGCCGAGTTGACTTTGGCTTTCAGCGGCAATATTGAGCAGACTTATGGCGAAGCTAAGTTGAATTCGGCTCAAATTCTAGCCAAGAGTATGATTTCTTGCGTAGCAACAAATGCTCTTGACGAGAGCGATAAAAACTGGGCTAATAGTCTAATCGGTCAAATCTTTACGCTTCGCGTAGCTTCTGCAGGCGAAACTTACAACGGAAATGAGTACTTAGGAGCAGGCGAGTACGATATACTTGCCGATGTAAATGCCGATTGGCAAGATAAAGTGGCAACCAGCGTAAATTACGATGGAAATACTTATGAAGTATTGCCTAAATCAGTATCTTTGACTTGGTCCAACACCTCATCGTATTACGACGGCGATACCGGACACAGATCACAAGCTACTATTGCTTCTAGCGAGTTGGTCGCTAAGGATCAAGCTAAGGGCATGGAAGTTAAGGCTACCGTAAGTCTAAAAGACGGCGGTAATGCAATCAACGCCGGCACTTATGACGTAACTGTAAGTTTGGATAATAGCAACTATACGTATTCGGATACCCAGCTTTCGGCAGGTAGATTTACCATCAATCCCCGTCCTATAACGGTTACTTTGTCTGACCGCGCAAGAACGTACGGAAGTAGCGGCAACGTAATGCAAGCATGGGACGCTTATATGAACTCGTTTAAGTCAAGCGTTGACGTAGCGGGCGTATTTTCCGTGGCTTTCGCTAATGGATTTAGCGATGGCAAGACGCCGCTTGTAGACTTGGCTTCCAATGTATTTGCTGTTAAGGTAGCTACCACGGCTAATGATTATACGTCGGGTAATAGCGCAGAGCCTGTATATGAAGGCGCTCCTGCGGATAGATATTTTAAGGTAAACGAATCAGGTTATGCAATAAGCGTAGAGGATATTGGTAATTCCAATTATACTTTAGTAAGCTGTGTAGGCGCAAAATTCGTTGTATCTCCTGCTACGATATTGTTTACGGAGTCAAGCTTGGAGTCCAAGACATACAATGGCCAAGAGCAGACAATTGCTATAGAAAACGACAAATTGCAAGAGAGAATGAGCGGTTATGAATCTGCCAACTACACTACGCTTTTTGCTGACGGTATAATCAAAGTTGAGTACAAGGTGGCCGCTCCGTCGGCTTATGCGACAAGCGATTATACTACCGATTTGAAGTTGAAACAAGCCCAAACTTATGATATAAGTTATAGAATCACCGCTCCTAACCACACTACAAGAGTGGGCAGTGTCAGAATACAAATCAATGTGGCTGAAGTCTATATCGACTTTACTCATTACGATGGCGCTCATTACGGCGACGCAATACCGAATTCCGACACTTTGAAAGACTTACTCAAGGTTAAGTTCTATTCGTCTGCAAATAAGACTGGCGAGCTTGAATTTGCTAAGGAGATAGCTATAAGATTGCTCGGCAGTGGCGGTGACGACACGCTTTCAGGTAATAAAGTTAAACCGGGTAAATACAGCGCGTCCTACGTTAGAGATGATGCGGTTAGCGCAAATTACAATATCCGCTATACGCAATTAAACGGCGCTGACAGTAATATCGGCGCATATGAAATAAAGAAAAAAGAATTGCATATTATTTGGGAACAGACAGGTTCCGGCTGGGCTGAAGACGGTATGACCTTTACATACAACGGCAATAAGCCTTTAGTAACTCCGGTTGCTGATTCTGCCGATATAGTATCCGGCGACTCAATTACGCCAGCTGAACCTAATTGGGACAGAACGGGCGGTAACGTCGGAACTTATACCGCTACGACGTCTTTGTCAAAGCAGGATAACAGAGAAAACTATGAAATTGTCAACCCGACGGCTACCTTTACGATAGTTCCCAGATTGATTAAAATTCAGATCAAGAACCAAACTGCTACTTACGGCAACGCTAGTACCGTTCCGTTGGGAACTTCATTGATTAATCCTTCCAGCGCCGACGCGCTTTGGGGTTACGCTAGCGGTTCGCTTCAGTTTGTAAACGGTGAGTATTCCAATTTCAAACTTACTTCTGACGCGCAAAATCCGTCAGGCGGAGCAAAATACGTTGACGTAGGTAATTATGATATCCAAGTCGAGGCTATGTCAAAAGGAAGCCAAGCAGATCAAAACTACACCTTTGAAGTCGTAAAAGACGGCGTAGAGGGCGAGAGCGGTTTCAACGCTACCTTTAGCATTACTCGCGCTGCTATACATTACACCGGTAGACAGTTCAATATCCAATATGACTTTGCGGATACGTCTAATAATACTGAAAATAATTACGTTTCTCAAGATCAAGTAAGAGCAAGAATTTCTACGGCTACACAGACGCCGCTAAGCGAATTTAATATAGAAATGACTCAGTTGCTTGCTTGGACTGCGGATCTTGAAAGCGCAGAGGGCAAAGACGGCGAGAGTTATGGCTTGAGTGCAATTCAAGCTACTGATCCTGCTGCTGCCGTTGGTCGCTACTATCTCTTTGTAAAGATTACGCACCCGACCAACTTCAATACGTTCTACTCCAAGATTGAAGTAAATATCCAAACCGATTGGGTATCGATTACTATCATTGGCGACGGTATCAAGGCAAGCTACGGCAATGCTACGCACTCTTCTGTGGATATTTTCAATGGATTGAAAGATCAAATCGCTTATATTGGCGGAATTAT
Organism: uncultured Christensenella sp.; assembly: GCA_910578245.1. Classification (GTDB taxonomy): domain Bacteria; phylum Bacillota; class Clostridia; order Christensenellales; family UBA3700; genus RACS-045. Next base: position 22,423 of record CAJTPC010000007.1, read on the forward strand.
CAATCCTGAAACAAATCATGAAGACAAAGATTATGCATTGTCGCTAATTGAAGATTACGTAAATAACGGCAAGATTGAGTTCTTCGTAGGTATGGGCGATACGATTACCCAAATGACGACCAACTCAGACTTCGGCGATTATTCGATTTTCATTAAAGTTTTGGATAGTACTTTGGATAAGAATTTCCGTTTCTTGGACGAAGACAATAAGTCGGGTACCGGTAAGCCTACGACGAATATCAACGTTTATCACGTAGGTAAGAGAGTCGTTATAATGAATTGGGGTAAAGACGGAAATATGGACGAAGTTTACGGCGAGCATAGCGACTTGTTGACAGATCCTAGCCCAAGCCATGTATATAGCATTGCCAATCCAATGCCGGGCGATAACGTTCGCATAACCGTAACGTATTATAAGAAAGAAAATGGAAGATGGGTTCAAATACCTCAAGGCGAGCATGGACTTGAAGTAGGCGAATATCTTGCAAGAGCTACTGCGGTATCTCACGATAATTACGAGGTGCCGACTGGCGACGGCAACTGGTTGGAGAAAGAGTTTGAAATTACTAAAAAGTCATTGACAATCAAGTTGAATGACCGCAGTGATTTAACTTACGGAGCTCCAAACGCTACTAGAGATAATATCAACTACTTCCTTAACGTATATGTTGACGGTATCGTGCGCTATAACATACTCAACGGCGATTCATTTGCGTATGACGATACTGTAGCGGACGTATTTAAGTTTGCTCTCGACTTTACGCTGGAAAGCGGTTACACCTACTTGCATGCAGGCAATTACACAATCACTTACGATAAAACGTTTGTCAATCCTAACTATGACATTACGTTCCAAGACGGTACGTTTACTATCGGCAAGGCTGCCGCAAGCAACGTACACTATACTCAAGCGCAAATCAACAACGTGACGTACACCGGCAAGGACATCTCGCTTATACAATCTGATATATTAGATCGTATCTCTTTGATTGGCGACGGCGTTGAGTTGTTGAATGCTCATAGAGCAATTAAGTTCTCTTGCAGATTGCAAGGTACGACGGATTTCGTTGAGAACCTTACTGTAAAGAATGCTAGGACTTACACGCTTGACATACAGATCGATGCTCCTAACCACGAAGTACAGACCGTTACGGGAATCAACTTCACGGTTTCTCAAGCTGTCGTTAATATTTCTATGACCCAAGCCGATAAGATTTACGGCGATACGTTATCGGATATGCTTGAAGGTACCGATTTGACGACGTTCAGCGATTGGCTCAAGTCGAAGTGTAATATCGAACTTCACTACGCAGGTACCATCGAAGGTATTGACGAAGACTTTGAATTCATAGTAATAGACAGCAGTGTTGCCCCTGACGTGCTTACCGGCATTACTCAACTTGTACCGGGTACAAGTCACAACGTTGGCACGTACAGAGTATACGTCAATATCGATAAGCTCAACGGCAACTATTCTTTCGATTTTGAGCAAAAGGCAGGTCAGACCTTTAAGTGTAACGCCAATGCTTACCGCATCGTTCCAAGAGATGCTGAGGTTACTTGGAAGTTCAACGGCGCAGAGGTTACGAGCGGTACTTTCAAGACAGAGTATACCGCTAGCGCAATCGAGATTATTCCTTACGTTACGGATATTGCCGATGGACAAGAGAAACAACTTGACGCAACCGGAAGAAATACCGACGTAGGTACCGGTACGGCTAAGGTGTCTGTAGACAAGACCAATGCAGATAATTTGTGGATGAACAACTACAACTTTGTCGGAGATACGTTTAATTACGAAATCACACGTAAAAATGCTACTGTCAATATTCATAACAACAGTGTAGTTTACGGCTCTGACGAAGCTAAGCTCAGCTTCTGGAAAGACGGCGTTCAAGACTATAAGAGATTTGACGTTGTAGGCGCCAACTACTTGGCAGACTTCATTAGATTGACGGTAAACGCAACGTCGTCGAGAGATTATTTGGCAGTTGCTACTTATAATATCGAAGGTAAGTGTCTTTCTAATAACTATAACGTAACTTGGAATAAAGGTACGCTTACGGTTAACGAAGTTGATATTAACAACAATAATGAAAAGAAATACAGCCAACCTTACAACGGAGCAGACTTTGTTGCCAACGTTAAGGATATCTTGGCAAAAGGCAATTACTATACGCTCGCAGGCGATATGACGTGGAATGACGCAACCGTATCTTACAATGCTTCGGACGCAATCATAAAAGGCATCGGCTCTTCAGACGTTGAGTATACGATTGAGGTTGCCAACCACGCTACGATAACGGGTACTCTTACTATTGAAGTCGTTCAGGCTGAACTTTGGATTACTCTTACAAAGGGAGCAAAATCAGTATACGGAAGCCCGTTGCTCACTTCAAGCGAATTATTTAAGTACGCTAAATTGAATATAGAGCAATCGACCTTGAAAACAATAGATCTCAGTAAGATTATCACGCTCAAGGTTAACATTCAAGGCGATAAGGTAAATAGCGGTTCATACACGTACGCTTATGATTGGATAAATGCAGACGATGCAGAATACTATTCAATCCACTTCGACGACACCAACGTGCTTGGTATCTATGAAGTAACAAGAAAAGAAATCAGCGTTACGTGGAACTACGACGCAGACACCAAGTATGTTTACAACGGTTTTGCGCATAGAGTCGAATATCAATTCAGTGGCGTAATTGGCAGTGATAAAGTTGAGATTGCCTCCGCTTCAAACGTATCGGCTGTAAATGCAGGCACCTATACCGCATCTGTAGAAGGACTTGCCGGCGAGGATAGCGACAACTATACGTTCGGTTCTTCGTCAAAGCTCGAATGGAGAATATGGCCTAAAGAGATAGACGTTGAGTGGACTGCAGGAGATTTCACCTACAACGGCGCGCCTCATATGAGCGCTATCCAAAAGATGGCTGCCGCTAAGACAAGCGATTTGGCTAATGGCGACGTGTGCGAAATTTACGTTAACGTTGAGTTGGAAGATAGAATTTATGCAGGTAAGCATATGGCTGTAGCAGAGTCCACCAACTCTAACTACGTTGTACGTTCAGCTACCGCTACGTTTGAGTTCGAAATCAAAAAGGCTTTGATTTACGTAACTTGGGATAAGGACGGATTGATTTACAATGGCGAGCTCCAAGCTCCTACGCCTATAATAGAAGGAAATCAGCTTGTCGCAGGCGATGAGTGCCACTTCACGGTAGAAGGCGCTCAAAGAAACGTTAAATCTAGCGGTAACTACGTTGCTACGGCTACGATTGATAATCCTAACTATGAAATCGTAGCAAGCACAGCTTCTACAGCGTTCAACATAATTCCTAAGGCTATCACGTTCGATTGGAATGGCGTTAATACTGAACTTACGTACATCGGCGAGCCTCAAGCTCCAAATCCAAATGCGATTGGCAAGGTCGAGGGCGACGAAGTTGAATTTACTTTCGACGGTATGCAAGAGAACGTTGGTACGGGATACGTTGCTACGGTGACCGGCATAAAGGGCAACGCCAACTACGTGATCGATTGGGACAGCCAGACCGCTGTTGCGACTGTTACGTTCTCAATCGGCAAGGGCGTCAACGGCTTCAAGGAAGAAGGATTCAAACTTCCTGCTATTCTTGATAAGTTGCCTTGGATAGACAGCAAGCCTGAAGTTAAGTTCGGTCAAGACAATCTTGTTGTTAAGTACTATTCTGATAAGAATTTGTCTAAAGAAGTAACAAATATTGATAAAGCAGGCGAAGGTAAATACTGGGTTACGGTATTCGTAGCAGGCACTGACAACTACGATGACTTCTATCAAGTCTTCGAAGTTGAAGTTCAAGGTAGTTTGAACGTAGCAATAATTATCTTAGCATCTGTTACCGCGGTAATATTGCTCGCAGGCGCCTTGATAGTAGTACTTACTACCAATAAGTCCGGTAAAAAGAATAAACAAGAAGAAGGAGGCGCTGAATAATGATAACTTTGATAAGTGCGCTTAACCTTACGGCAAAAATCGGCATAAGCATTGCAGTTTTCGTAGTGCTTATCGCCGTAGAAGTGTTGGCATTGGTTATGCTTGTAAAATGGAAAAAGAATTATAAGCAAGCTCTCATTAAAAAAGCAAAAGAAGAAAAGAGAGATGCAGAGCTGGCAAACAGTACGCCTGTGACAGCAATAGATTTGCCACAAGAGCATGCGGAAGTAACTCCTGTTGAAAATACTGCAGAAGACGCTTCTGAAGAAAAGCAAGACGAGAACGTCGATGATAAAGCTGTTGAAGATGGAACTCAAGACCAAGTTGTGTCTGAAAAGCAAGATGAGAACGTTCAAGAAGAAGCTCCGACAGAGGAGAAAAGCCAAGAAGTAGTTTCTGAACAAAAGTCGGAAAACGAAGAGGTAACATCGGAAGAAAAGCAAGAAAGCGTAGACGATACTAAGAACTTATTTGCATTCGCTCCGTTTATGATGTTGGCGGCTACTTCAACAACTATGACTTTAAGAGGTTTGTTGTATACGCTGGTTGCTATAGCGGTAGGACTTGCAATAGCCATATTTGCTACTGCGGTTATATTCTCGCAAAATCTAAAGCACGGTATAGACGAGCCTGAAGAGGATGTACCCGCTAAAGATCCGACAATAGATAAAAAGCCTGAAGAAGAGCCTAAGCAAGAGCCTGTAGCGGAAGAAGAGCCGGCAACTGAAGACAAGGTTGAGCAAGAACCTGTGGCAGAGGAAAAACCTGTGGCAGAGGAAAAACCTGTCGAAGAGGAAATTGCGGAAGATGAACTCACTGCTGAGTCCGTGGAAGAAATTCAAGAAGAGCAACCTGCGGAAGAAGAGGTTGTCGCTGAAGAAGAACCGGTAGTTGAGCAAGAGCCTGTAGTTGAGGAGCCGGTTGTAGAAGAACAGCCTGTTGTTGAGGAAAAACCAAAGCCTGCTCCTGTCAAGAGAGAGCCTAAGCCAAGAGAGAGAGCTGTCGTTATTGACAATGTTTCGTACATGATGAAAGACGATAGGTTCCTGTTTAATCCTACGGATGACGGCTGGTACATATTGCTCACAAAGACATTTACGGCAAAACTTATTCAATCTGAAGAGTACGTCAAAGACTATTATACCGAGTTGAAGAATGAATTGCTTTCTTACAACAAGGTTCATGCAAGAATGAGCAAAAAGCGCGAGAGTTTCAACTTCGGCCGTACGTGCTTGGCGCGTATGTCGATAAGAGGTAAGACTCTTAGATTGCACCTTGCTCTTGACGCTAACGATTACGCAGAGACAAAGTACATAGTAGAAGACACGTCGCAGACCAAGTCGCTTGCAGATACTCCGCTCATGTATAGAATTAAGAACGACCGTCGTCTTAAGTATGCAAAAGAGCTTATCGCTACTCTAATGGCAAAGATTGGAGCAGAAAAACAAGAGATTGAGCCTGTTGATTATACGGCTATGTATCCTTATGAAGAAACTGAGCCATTGATTGAAAGAGATCTTATTACCCGTAGATTCGTCAAGGGTAAGGTACCTGAGGATAAGGGATTTGACTTCGCTCAAAAGACCTTTAAGGCAAAACTTATACAATCAGACGATGCTGTTAAAGAGTACTATTCACAGGTAAAGAATCACTTGCTTTCTTACAAGAAGATTCACGATAGAATGAGCAAAAAGCGCGAAACTTATCGCTTTGGCAGAGTTTGCGTAGCTCGTATGGCAATTAGAGGAAAGACGTTGAGATTGTATCTTGCGCTCAATCCGGCAGATTACGTGGATACAAAGTATATAGTAGAGGACTTCTCTCACGTTAAGTCAGTCGCAGATACTCCGCTTGCAATCAAGCTGAAAAATCCGCGCCGTCTAAAATACGCTATCGAATTGATTGACGCGACTATGGTAAATATGGGCGTAGTTCTAAAGCGTGACATCGTTGATACCGACTACACATCTGATTTGGCTTACGAAAGTACTGAAGAATTGATGGAGAAAGGTCTTGTTACCAACGTACACGTTAAAGGCAACTCATTCGTATCTCAACACTTTACTTTCAAAGAAAAGGACGCTGAGGACGAAGTAGCTTCCGATGAGGATAAATAAAATCAAATTACAGTAAGAGGACGGAGAGAAATCTCCGTCCTCTTTATATATTCGACAAAAATAGTCCGATTTTTATTTTATCTGCTAATTCTATTTAACGTTTATACTTTATAATGCCATAGAAGGAGAGTTTTATGGCAAGGAAAATAGTCGTTACTTCGGGTAAAGGAGGAGTTGGGAAGACTAGTGTACTCGCAAGTTTGGGTATATGTCTTGCCACGCGTGGCAAGAGCGTGCTTATGATTGACGGAGACGTCGGACTGAACAATTTGGACGTCGTGATGGGTATGGAAAACCGCGTAGTATACGATATGGCAGACGTTATCGACAATAAGTGTCATATTAATCAAGCGCTTTTGCAAGAAGATGGAATGGGACTGTATTTATTACCGTCGGCGCATGCTTACAGTAGCGAGAAACTGACAAGCGCCGTTTTCGGACAGCTCATTGCGCGTATCGAGAGTATGTTCGACTTTATTCTAATAGACTGTCCTGCGGGTATTGACGGCGGTTTTCACCGCGCTGTGAGTTGTTGTGACGAGGCCATTGCCGTAACGACTCCGCATATTCCAGCTATAAGAGATTGCGATAAGGTCTTAGGGCTACTTCGCAGTTACAAGCTCAATTCTATTAATCTTATTGTCAATAGAGTACGGGGTGATTTTGTTGTGTCAGGCAAGATGATGAACGGAGGAGAAATTTCCAAGTTACTTAGATGTCCGCTCATCGGAGTAGTTCCTGAAGACGACGCTATTACCGTGTATTCTCAACTAGGCAGAATAGGCATGAATACGTCTTCTTCCCGTGACGCGATAGATATGATAGCCGGCAACGTACTCAATAATACGTTCAAATTGTATGACGTTACCAAAGGCTATAGAGGAATATTCGGCAAATTAAAAAGACTGGTTTCGGGTAGGTAAATATGAACGAGAGCAAATTTATGGAGAAGCGACTTAAAAAAGTGCTTATGCAGGATAAAATCAACGCTTACGAGGGCTTAACAAGAGCGCTTGAGAGCGATCTTAGGCTTTTGCTGGGATGCTATATGACGCTATGCAGTGACGTTAATATCAATATCGATATAGTAGACAACGGAGAATATCAAATAAATATATCCGCTAAAGCCGACAACATCAACGCCCCAAATATTATCTGAAAATTTTCAAATTTAAGTCATATTTTCGCTATAACTCAAATATGCTATACTATCTTATGTATAGGAGTTTGTTATGAAATACGACGATTACAAAATCACGGAGAGCGTAAGTATCCCCAACCAAAATATCACACGTTCTAAGGCTATGCCTAAAAAGAAAAAGAAAGTCAACGTGCTGGACGTATTTATCGTTCAGGCTATTATTTGCGTTGGTATAAGTTGCGGAGTATTGATTTCCCGTATAATCGAATTAGGCTTTTAAGACGTGAAAATTAGATTGCACCCGCTTTTTTGTCTGCTTGCAGGGGTATTCCTCGTACTGGGACAATTTGAGCTGTTGTGCGGTTATCTGGTCAGTATCGTCGCGCATGAAATCGCCCACAACCGTATGGCAAAACTTAGAGGCTACGGAATGGGCGTCATTACGATAATGCCATACGGTGGATCGTTGGAGTGCGGAGAAGACTATAATGACGGCGATAATATTCTTATCGCTCTATCTGCGCCATTTTTTAATCTGGCGGTTGCAACTTTTATCGTAGCGCTTTGGTGGCTTATACCAGACGTGTATAACTATACCCGCGATATATGCTTAGCCAATCTCTCTTTGGGGCTGGTCAATCTTTTGCCATTATATCCGCTCGACGGCAGTCGCGTAGTAGTTTCTCTTGTCAAAAATAAAACTAAGGCAGTAAAAGTCCTTAAGTGGCTGACCATAATTGTCGGCGGACTTATGCTAATCGGAGGAATTGTCTTGGTATTTTTTACGCTCAACGTCACGTTGCCGGTGTTTGGACTATTTTTGATACTAAGCGGAATTTTCACTAGCAGAGGACAGAGTTATTACCACTTAGCTAATTCCCGTCCGTTTGTTAAAGATTATACTCAAGGCTTAAAAGAGGAAGTCGTCTATATCTCCGGAAATAGTCCGCTTTTCAAGTTTTTGCGCTATCTGGGCAGAGACAAGATTTGCAAATTTATAGTCATTGACGATAAGGGCGACAGAGTATGCGTAGTGGAAGAGGGCACTTTGGAGAAGTTGTGTATGTCGAATGAGTTAGGCGCGAGTATTTTTGAAGCTCTAAGGCACTATAACACAACGGCAAAATAGTATTGAATAGAATAAATTTGGAGTATCAGAGCCATTTGTACAAAATACCTTGCAAAATCAAGGTATTTTTGCTATAATATTTTGTGTAATTGTGCTCTTTCAGCATTATTGAAATTTAAGTGATAACAATTAATTACAGAGGTTATTATGTATTACGCAGGTGTTGATATTGGCGGTAAAAATACTAAAATGGGTATTGTCGACGATTTCGGAAACGTGGTGTCGTCTACAACGTATAAGACGCAGAAAGAAAGAGGATACGACGCCATTTTGCTTGAAATGATAAGCAATATCAATTCGTTATGTGAAGAAGCAGGATTTGACATCAACGAACTGTCGGGTATAGGTATAGGCGTACCCGGTATCGTAAACTCGCGCGCCGGACTTGTAATGTCGTGCGCTAATCTTGATTGGAAGGGAGTAGATCTTGCAGGAGATGTCAAAAATTTGACGGGCAAAGATTGCAAAGTTTGCAACGACGCAAATTGCGCCGCGCTTGGCGAACAGCGTTTCGGAAGCGGAAAGAACTTCAAAAACCTTGTATTTATAACACTTGGCACAGGCGTTGGATCGGGTATAATTATTGACGGCAAACTTTTTGAAGGGCTTGGTTGCGCCGGAGCAGAAGCAGGTCACATGGGCATACAAGTGGACGGCGACAAGTGCGCTTGCGGTAACAAAGGCTGTTGGGAAGAATTTATTTCTGCAAAGGCATTGACAGAGCAGACCCAACGCGCTATTGAGCAAAATCCCAAAAGTATGCTTGTGGAAATTTGTAAAGACGGAGTCAGCGGTAAATCGGCGTTCATAGGCGCAAGAGCAGGAGACAGCGTAGCTAAAGACGTAGTACAAAAGTATATCAATTATCTAACCTATGGCTTGATTGGTTTGACAAACATACTTCACCCGCAAGCATTCGTGCTGGGCGGAGGCGTTGCGAACGAGGGCGTAGACCTTATTCTTCCCGTCAAGAATTTACTCAACGAATATATAGACAACAACGGATTCTATCCCTACGTTGACGTAGTGGGCGCAAGCCTTGGCAATGATGCGGGATATATGGGCGCGGCTGCGCTAGTGATGTAATATGTGGGATAAATTAAAAGATATCTTATTACAAGTGCAAAAGCCTGCGCGTTATGTGGGCGGAGAATATAATTTGCCTGATATGGACAAGCCCTGCAAAGAGCGTGTATTATTGTGTTTTAGCGATAAATACGAAGTTGGTATGAGCAATATAGGTACGAGAATACTGTATCATATGCTCAACGATATGCTTGATGTTGTTTGCGAACGCTGTTATGCGCCTGATTTAGATATGGCGGACCTTCTCAGAAAAAACAATCTTCCGCTCTTTTCAATCGAAACAAAACGCGATATTAAATCTTTTGACCTTATAGGTTTTTCCGTTCAATTCGAATTACAATTTACAAATATCGCATATATGTTAGACTTAATGGGCGCGCCGTACTTTGCAAGCGAAAGGGGAGAGGAATTTCCGCCAATCGTTGCGGGCGGACCTTGCGTAGTCAATCCAATGCCGTTCGCGCCGTTCTTTGACGCGGTACTTATCGGCGAAGGAGAAAAAAACCTTAAAGAACTTACGCTTTTACATATGCAATGCAAGAAAGAGGGATTGTCAAAGCAAGAGTTTTTGCAAAGAGCCAGCAAACTTGACGGAGTATACGTTCCTTCTCTCAACAATCCCACAAAGCGAGCTGTGGTCAAGGATTTGGATGAAGCATACTATCCAACAAAGATATTGGTGCCCAATTGCGATATTGTGCACGATAGGTCGTCAATAGAACTTTTTAGAGGTTGCGCCAACGGTTGCAGATTTTGCCAAGCAGGTTTTTATTATAGACCTATAAGAGAAAGAAGCGTAGATACGTTAGTTACTCAAGCGCGCGAGCTTATGGATAACACAGGGTATGACGAACTCGGATTATTGAGCTTGAGTACCAGCGACTATTCGGGACTTAAAGAACTTGTAGATAAGATAAAAGTCGAGGCGGATAAACGCAAGATAAAAGTGGCATTGCCGTCCTTGCGACTTGACAGTTTTGAAGCGGAAATATATGAGGAGATTCAAGGAGCGTCATTGACTTTTGCGCCTGAAGCGGGTACTCAGAGATTGCGCGACGTAATCAATAAGAACGTCAATGACAAGGATATACTTTCGTCTTTGACAGCGGCAATGAAGTACGGAGTTAAGAACGTTAAACTTTACTTCATTATGGGATTGCCCACAGAGCAAGAAGAAGATTTGCAAGGTATCGTAGATATAGTTTGCCTAATAAAGAAGCTGCACGCTGAGTACGGAACTTCTAAATTGCTCAATATTACTGTTTCAACCTCTATTTTCATACCCAAACCACTTACGCCGTTTCAATGGGAGCGACAGATTTCAATGCAAGAAATGCTTGACAAGCAGGCGTTTATGCGGGAAAAACTGCGTATGAAAAACGTCAAGTATTCTTGGCACGGCGCTGAATCATCCATTATCGAAGCTATATTCGCAAGGGGAGATAAATCGCTTGCAAAAGTAATTGTAAAGGCATACGAATTGGGTTGCGTATTCGATTCTTGGAGTGAGAATTTCCATTATGACAAGTGGATTGAAGCCTTTGAGCTTTGCGGTGTGGACTATCAAAAGTTTTTAGACGGATTTGCCGAGGATGAGGAATTGCCTTGGGATATTATAGACAACGGCGTAACTAAGGCGTATCTTCTCAAAGAAAGGCATAAGGCGTACGAAGGCATATGTACTCCCAATTGTCTTAAGAAGTGCAATGGTTGCGGAGCTAACAGACTTGAGAGGTGTCGCATATGATTATTCTCAAGCACTATAAAGTCGATGACGTGAGTTACGTGTCGCATAAGGATATTTTAAGAGTATTGCAAAGGGGACTTAAGAGAGCGGGCGTTGACGTCAAGTACTCGCAAGGCTACGTACCGCATATGCTGACGTATACAACCACTCCCGTACCTCTTGGAGTGCAGTCTGTCGCAGAGTATTTTGCTTTTGAGTGCGTAAGCAACGTTGATAAGGACGATATACTTTTAAGATATAATAAATCTATGCCTACAGGTATGCGAGCTGTCGCAAGTTTTTACAAAGATAGAAATCCTAATCTTGCGGGCATAGTCGTTGCAAGCGATTATATAGCTGAGAGCGTAGAGGTATTGCCAAAAGAGATCGAAAGTATTATCGGATGTCAAAACTACGTGATATCGACAAGCAAGAAAGGGCAAATTGTGAAAAAAGACGTTGCGCCATTGATATATACGTTGAGAGTAGAGGGCGCCCGACTTTATATGCGACTTGCAAGCGGTAATGCCAATCTGCGCGCGGACAGTTTTGTAAATCATCTAAATGAAAGATTTGGCTTAAATATAAAAATAAATGATATTTGTCGAGTAGCGCAACTTGTTGAAGTAGACGGAAAATTTATCGACGTGGAGGAAGTGCTCAAATGAAAGACATATTGATAAGCGTAAATCCCAGCGATACGCAGGTGAGTATCGTTTCTGACGGCGAACTTGTCGAGTTTTGGGTCGAGCGAAAGAATATGACGAGATTGGTAGGCAACATTTATAAAGGCAAGGTGCAGAACGTACTCAACGGCATGCAGGCGGCTTTTGTAAATATAGGTCTGGAGCGCAACGCTTTCTTATATGCAGGAGATACTCTTGAGTACGGCGAGATACTTAAAGACATAACGGAGAAGAAACTTAATCTCAAGTCAGGAGATAATATTCTGTGCCAAGTTACCAAGGAACAGTTCGGTTCTAAAGGAGCGAGAATAACTATGAACGTAACTCTCCCCGGTAGATCAGTCGTGCTTATGCCGCAGATAGATTACGTTGGCGTGAGCCGTAAGATTACCGATGAGGCAGTCAAGCAAGAACTTGTGGACTTCGTAAATTCTATCAAGCCTAAAGGGTACGGCATAATTTTACGTACGCAATCGGTGGATTGCAGTAAAGAGGAAATACAAGAAGAGATACAGGAACTTGTAGCTAGGTGGAACAAAATCAAAGAATCAAATATGACTAAGCCTGCAGGTTCGCTGATTTATAAGGAGGAAGGCGTAGCTATCCGCGCTGTGCGAGATATGCTTCGCGACAACGTTGACCACATTATTATTAACGATAAGAAATTGCTTGAAGAATTCAAAATAGCTTTTTCCGCGCTCAATGAAAAAAAGCCTGATTTATTCGTGCTTTACGATGGCAAGGAGAGTATGGCAAAGAAGTTTGGCTTGACCAAACAAATTGAAGACCTTTTACAACGCAAAGTAGTACTCGCCAACGGCGCATATCTTATTATAGACCGTACGGAGGCTTTGACAGTAATAGACGTCAATACAGGTAAATACGTAGGTGAGAAAAACTTAGAGCAGACTGTTTTCGAAACCAATTGCATTGCGGCAAAGGAGATTGCTCGTCAGCTTCGCGTGCGTAATATAGGCGGTATAGTCGTGATTGACTTTATTGATATGGACAATCAAGAGCATAGTCAAAAGGTACTTGAGGTTTTGCAAGAAGCGCTTGCTTTAGACAGAACAAAGACGACACTGTTGGGTATGACGCCATTGGGATTGGTTGAGTTGACTCGTAAAAAGACGAGAAGTATGCTTGAGAGCGTAATGCTACAGACTTGCCCTTATTGCAACGGCAACGCATACGTTTTATCCGATGAGGTAATGGCCAGTTATCTTAAAAATAAACTCAATGACGTCTTTGCATGCGAAGATAACAAGGCGGTACTTGTCACAATTGCGCCCAGCGTATTCCATAAGATATTCGCATATAGACTTTTAGAAAAGGAATGCGCAGGGGAGTGGCGCGACAAGAGAATTTACCTTGCGCCCGATGATAGAATGCATGTCGAGAAGATAGATATCAAGGTCTTGCACGGAGCGATTCTCAGTTTGCCCGACAAAGCGAAGATGTTATATTAGATTCGTTTGGCAAAAGGGCAGTGAATATAATCAATTGAAATTTATAGTCTATCGTAGTAATTGTATCTAAACTAAACAAAATAAAAAAGCAAGGTTTGTTTCACCTTGCTTTTATAATGTTAATTACTGTAAAGAGTAGTTTGATTACACTTCTTTTGCGTAAACGCTAACTTGTTTTTTATCTTTGCCTTTGCGCTCGAATTTAACTACGCCGTCGATAAGAGCGTAGAGAGTGTCGTCCTTGCCGATGCCAACGTTGTTGCCAACGTGGAACTTGGTACCTCTTTGTCTAACCAAGATATTGCCGGCCAAAACAAATTGACCGTCGGATCTCTTTGGTCCAAGTCTTTTTGATTCGGAATCTCTGCCGTTTCTGGAGCTACCTACACCTTTCTTGTGAGCGAAGAGCTGTATATTTATAAACATATTATTTTACCTCCAATTCTATAAAATCAGAAAAGCCTTCGTGCAAATCTGCAATTCCCAACATCATTGTATTGAGTATCACATCGCAGTCGTGCTTTGTCGCCTTGTCGAGTTCTTGGGGAAGAGTTGCTTTTAGATAACCTCTTTTCTCGTCAGTCCTGTAATTCAAGTTGACGCCTAAGCTAAACAGTCCCAAAATTGCCGTCTGAACTATTGACGATAGGGCGGAGCATACTATATCTTCTCCTTGCACTCCGTAACCGGTGTGTCCCTCGCATTCTATCTCAACAATGCTATTGTTTTGTTTTGTTACTATTATTTTGGTCATTATGCCTTGATTTCTGCTATTTTCAAAGCAGTAAACGGTTGTCTATGACCTTGACGCTTGCGCTCATTCTTCTTGGACTTATATTTGAAAACAACGATTTTCTTAGCCTTGTCCTGAGCAACCACTTCAGCAACTACTTTGGAATTTGCTACTTCCTTGCCACAAGCGATTTTGCCGTCATTGTTGAGCATAACAACGTCAAGTTCTACCTTAGCGCCAATCTCTTTGTCGATTTTCTCGACTTTGATGATTTCGTCCTTGGCTACCTTGTATTGTTTGCCACCTGTCAAAACTATTGCGTACATATGATACCTCCTCTTACCAGTCTCGCTGAAACGGGTGGTCTTAGACACTTAGCGACCCTACTCATGCGGCTCAATGAGTATGTTAGCATAAATAAGATTTCTTGTCAAGAAAAACTTATATTATAATTAAAATATTAGGAGGCAGATTTATTTTAACTTTTTGATTTTATCTAAATCACCGCTACACAACGCGTCTAGATTATTAAAAATCTTTTCTTTTGACCAATCCCACCACTTCAAATTCAATAAAAACTCAATGGTATTATCGTCAAAACGCTTTCGAATTACTTTTATGGGATTGCCTGCGACTATATGATATGGGGCTACGTCTTTTGCCACAACGGAATTTGCTCCAATAATTGCGCCGTCGCCTATGTGTACGCCGGGCATTATCGTCACGTTTTGCCCTATCCAAACGTCATTGCCTACGACGGTGTCGCCTTTAAGCGGTAAGTTGTCAATTGACGGAGTAGACTTTTCCCAACCGTGTCCCATTATATTGAAGGGATAAGTAGTGACGGATTTTCAAAGTTTTCCGCTCCGTCAATATCATCGTAGTAGGTATAATCTCCCACTATGATATTAGGTCTGGTAATTACGTTTTTTATATAGCAAAGACTTGGAATATTCGCGTTAGGGAACTTTGCGTTGGGATCCGGACCGAATTCTTTCAATGTTGAATCTCCTTTAATTAGTAAATCCATTATATTATCTAACTTGAGCTATGTCAACTTCATGATTTTTAACTTCTCTAAATTCGTTATGATATAATTATTAGTCATAACAAGTTGATATAAGACTTAAAAAGAGCTAATTGCTTTTTGTATTTGATTTATTAAATCGAAAGTTATTGATAACTTTGACAAAGTATGATAAAATTAGACAAAACACTGCAAAAGGCGCATTTATGTTGATTGAAGAGAATAGTATAATAATAACGGACCTCAAAGACTTTGATATAAGACATATTCTTGATTGCGGTCAGATATTCAGATATGAGAAACTGAGCGATGGGGAATATAGGGTATATTCAAAGGATAAAACATGCATAGTCACTCAAAGCAAGGACAAGGCGGTCATTAAAAGCGACAATCCCGATTATTTTGTCAATTACTTTGACTTGCAAAGGGATTATGGGGAGATAAAGCAAAAACTTAAGGGCAAGCCCTTTATGGATGAGGCTATGGAATACGGTCACGGCATAAGGATACTCAACCAAGACAAGTGGGAGATGCTTATTAGTTTTATTATCTCGGCAAACAACCATATTCCGCGTATCAAGGGCATCATAAGCAGACTGTGCGCAAATCTTGGTAAATTTATGGGAGATTATTACGCTTTCCCCACGCCTGAGGCTATGGCTAGCATGGACGAAGATTTTTATAAGGCGATTGGCGCGGGGTATAGAGCGAAATATTTGGCGGTTACTTCTAGGCAAGTCGCAGACGGTTTTGACCTCGACGCCATAGACGATATGGACGGCAATACGGCAAATAAGAAACTATGTACTCTTATGGGCGTAGGTAGCAAGGTGGCGGATTGTATACTGCTCTTTGGCTATCATAAGCAAGACGTCTTTCCCGTCGATACTTGGATAAAGAAAGTCTACAAAGACGTGGTGGGCGACAATGTGGATAACAACAATATCATAAGGCGTAAACTAATAGATATCTATGGAGATTATTCAGGATACGCTCAACAGTATCTGTTTTTCAACAAAAGAGAAAATTAAGCAGTTGAGTAATCTAAAGAGGAATTTATATCTACTAAAGCAAAGAATTTTTTGATAGTCAATAGGATATAGATAAAATGAATTATGCAATTTTAGTAGACCTCAACAGTATGCGATTGTCATACGAGAGTTTTGCCAAGGCAATAGCAAGCATTGACGGAAAGATAGCGTATGCAAAACTTTACGGTTATAACAATAAGCGAAACAACGATTTTAATGCTTTTATCAAAACGTACGGAGTGGAAGTCGCCTTGCCTGTTAGCAACCGTAAAAAAGTGAGAATAGATATCAGGCAGGTAATCGACGCAGTCACTATAGCTTGCACACGCTCCAACGTTGACGCATTCTTTATTATTTGCAGTGAGCTTGACTCCATAGCAATGATAAATGCGCTAAAGAAACTTGGCAAGCGAGTAATAATGGGAATAGAATCTCCAAGTTTCGTAGCAGAGCAGTGCGACGGCTACGTGATGCTTGAGAGAACTTTGCCCGATGAGGACGTCAAAAGACCTGCGCCTATAAAGTCGGAGGAGTTCAATGAGGAGTTTTTGCCATATAGCGGAGTGGAACAAGAACAGTCAGTCGATGAAATGGATAAGATAAAGCAAGAACTTAAAGAACTGTTGGATAACAAGCGCCGTCAAAAAAGCGAAATAGAAATGGGGCAAAGCGTACTTCAACTCGATGAATTGCTAAAGAAATATTTCTGAAAGTAGTAGAAAACAAAACCGAGTATCGCTTTGATACTCGGTTTTATCTTTATTTGCGTTATTTATTCTTATGTTTTTGTTCAATTTCTTGATTGTCAAAAGGTTTGGTATTTTCGCTTGCATGCTCAGGAAGTTTTTTCGTTTTCCTACGTTGTTTATTTTCTTGTTCTTTGACGCGGAACTTTTCTATAAACTCTATCTCTTTCTGTACGATTTTATCGCCCCAAGGAGTAGAGTAGTTGTAAGGCGTTACAAAACCGCTGTAATCTATTTGAATACGTTCTTGAAGCAATGTCATTACAATAACCAATGCCATAAATGGATAACCTATAAACGTACCCGTATTGATAAGCGAATAACCCTCAAATCCTATAAATACGGCTAGACAAAACAGGTTAAAAGAATTTTTGATATTTTTGAATAATATTTTAATGCGTACGCCATAAAAATAAAGGTAAGCCACAATTCCCATAATTCCCATACAGGCAATGATTTGGAAGAAAGTAGAATGAAACCAATAAGCTCCCGCTACGCTTATATGAGTTAAACTGAGGTCTCCAATATATCCTTTGCCAACGCCAAATAGTGGGTGAGCTTTGAAGAGCTCCCATGCATCTTTATATAGTTTATTACGATTTGAAGTGCCGAAACCTCTATCGATAAGAGACGCCAGCATTGTATTGATTTCTTTCATTAAGCATAGATACAGTATCAATACTAAAAGCACTGCAGTAGCGATATACAGTAAATGTAATTTTTTGTTGGGGGCCTTGATTAACGTAAAAATAAGTGCAGTAAATCCGCTTATCGCGCCGAACATGATACCGCCTCTACTAAAAGTCATGATAAGGCAAGCGTATTGGAATATGCTTAGACCAAGGAATATCCAACCTTGGCGGTATCGAGTGGAAAGATACATTGTCATGCCTGCAGTGAAAATCAAATATGTTGCGACGTCGTTTCTGTCAGCCCAACCAACTTCCCAAACGACTTCGTTCCAGCAAGCTACAGGCTGCTTACTTTGGATAATCGTAATTATTAACTCAAGACATATTACCAAGCCGATATACATCATTGTCTTTGAAAAATACAATGCGAAGTCGCGTTTTTTGTCCTGTTTTAGATAATGATTGTAAAGTATATAAACGATAGGTACTCCAAGACCAAGCAAAGCAAAATCGGGGAGTACGCGTAAAAAGTCTTGTTTAATAATAGTGCCGACTCCGCCCAAAAGCAAAGCGTATGACACGACAATCAATGGGAAAAACATTTTTCCTATCTTAAATTTATGTCTGCCGTTTTTGACAAAGAAAAATACAAGACATATTGCAAGCGGAATGAATATAGGCCACAACTTGGTATAATCCGAGACGTTTGATGAATAAACCAGCAAGACAGCGCTAAATAGATTTACCGTAAGCGGAAGAATATCGTCCGCGTCCAGCAAAGCCAAACAAGCCAATATCACTGCGCCCGTTATACCTAAAGGCGCGCACTTAGTAACCCAACCGATAAATACGACAAGACATACCAAAGCGAGATAGAAGTCCGTATATACGAATTTTTTTATAAAACTTTGGTAGTTGTTATAACCAGTTTTTATTTTTTCAAGTGTGATTGCGTTTGTCATATTTACTACATTATAAAGCATTTATAAAAAAAGAGCAAATAAAAGAGCTATAAAATTCAAAGTTAATAAAATAAATATTGACTTTAGTCGCAGTGTGAATATAAAATTATAGATATGAATAGAATGATCAGCAAAAAAGCATTGATATTATTGAACGCTTATGCAAAATTGCCGGCATTTACTTATCAGGCAAATAGACTTAAAGAAGAATTTGGCGAATTGGGTATAGCGACTGATATAATGCGTAATGACAGATTTTTTACTTATATTGATAAGAATGGTCAAATCGAGAGTAATTTGAAAGGTTATGAATTTTGCATATATCTCGATAAGGACAAATATACGTCGCAAATGCTAGAGAAGCGCGGTCTAAGACTTTTCAATTCTCACGACTCGATTCAAGCGTGCGATGACAAGATGAACACCGCAATACTTCTTGCAAACAAAGGAATACCTATGCCGAAGACTTTGGCGGGACTTTTGTGTTACGATTTAGACGAGTCCGTCAAAAGCGATAGTCTTGATATTGTTGAAAGCCGTCTTAGTTATCCGCTTATAGTAAAGACGAGTTACGGTTCTCTTGGCAAAGGAGTATTCAAGGTTGACGGCAGAGAGGAGTTGGAGAGTATTGCCGAGCAGGTTAAGGGAACGCCTCATTTATTTCAAGAATATATTTCTTCAAGTCACGGCAAGGATATAAGGATAATCGTCATCGGAGGAAAGGCGGTGGCAGGTATGCTTCGCAAATCGCAAGGCGACTTTCGCTCAAATATAGAAATAGGCGGTAGAGGCGAGAAAATTAACCTGTCTGACACTGTGATTGAATTAGCTCAAAGAGTAGCCCAAATCCTCAAGTTGGATTATTGCGGAGTGGACGTATTGATCGGAGATAAAGGATATTATATCTGCGAAGTTAATTCAAATGCCTTTTTCGGAGGAATAGAGAGCGTTACGAAAATCAACGTAGCCAAGGCGTACGCGCAATACGTTTGTAAAACTATGCGCTTGTAACATTATTATATGATGTAATATTTACCTATTAAGTTTATCATAAACAAAATAAGCGTACCGTTAAGTACGCTTATTTTAATATTATTGCTAAAATAGTTTATATTCCGCGCTCTATAGCTGTGATACCCGTACGGCAAACCTTTGAAATCTTAAAGCCTTTGTCATTTTGGTTGTTTGACAGGGTAGCCATAAAACTATCTATTTTTTCTGAAGTGCCGGTGAGTTCTATTATCATAGACTTTTCCGTAACGTCTACAACGATTGCGCCGAATTTATCGCACTGTTCTATTACGAATTTGTCGAAGAAATTGTCGTCAACCGTGAGAATCTTTACGAGCGAAAGTTCGCGGAATACACTCTTGTTTTCCTCCAAGGCTTGTACGCTTATTACTTCTTGCAACTTCTTGGTTTGATTGATAATTTGCGCAAGACCGCTCTCGTCGCTTTGAGCAACGGCTGTTATTCTCGAAATATGCGGGTCATCGGTCGCGCTTACGGATAGAGAATCTATATTGAATCCTCTTCTGCCGAAAAGGGAAGAGATTCTTGCAAGTACGCTTGAATTGTTCTTTACTACTATTGATATGACGTTTTTCATTATCTTATCCTCACAGTTTATATTATCCATTATACATAGTAATTCTCAAAAAATCAACTGTTAAGAAGCGTTAGAGCCTACAAATTGAGAATTATACAAATCGAAGTAGAAACCGCGCTTAGCAAGCAATTCTTCGTGATTGCCTTGTTCTATGATATTGCCGTCTTTCATTACGAGTATAACGTCGCAACTTCTTATCGTCGAAAGTCTATGCGCTACGATAAACGATGTTCTGCCTTGCATTATTCGGTAGAAAGCCTCTTGAATTTTCATTTCCGTACGCGTATCTATCGATGACGTAGCTTCGTCAAGAATGAGCATTGGCGGGTGGGTTAGCATGATGCGGGCAATACATAGAAGCTGTCTTTGACCTTGTGAAATATTGTCGCCGTTTTCCGTAAGCATGGTATCGTACTTGTCGGGGAACTTTTCAATAAAGTCGTCAGCTCCCGCGAGTTTTGACGCTTGGATAATTTCTTCCAGCGACGCGTCTTGTTTGCCGTAGGCGATATTATCTCTTATACTGCCTTCGAATAGCCAGCTTTCTTGCAATACCATTCCGTAGTTATCTCTGAGGCTTGTTCTGGTAATTTTTCGTATATCCTTTCCAGACATAACTATGCTACCGCTATTGACGTCATAAAATCGCATAAGCAGGTTGATTAGCGTAGTCTTACCGCAACCGGTAGGCCCGACGATTGCAATCTTTTGACCTTGTTTAACGCGCAAATTCAACCCTTGAATGAGAGGCTTTTCTGGTACGTAGCTAAAGTATACGTTGTCTATATTCAATGTTCCGTCGCATTTTTCAAGAGCTTCGTTTTGAATATCGCTTTCTTCGACGTCTTGGTCTAGCAAATCGAATATTCTTCTTGAAGCGGCTACTGCCGACTGAATTTCCGTAATGACGCTGGTTATTTCGTTAAATGGCTTGGTGTATTGGTTGGCGTAGGATAGACAAGTGGAAAGCAAGCCCACTTTCAGTTCCATTGAGCCGGTTCTGAGAGCCAAGAATGCGCCTACAACGCCCACGCTTGCGTATACCAAGTTGTTGACAAAACGCGTACAAGGGTTTATCAGCGCGCCGTAGAATTGCGACTTGAATCCGCAATCATATAGTTCTTTATTGAGTTTTTCAAAGTCCTCTTGACATATATCTTCCTGACAGAAGGCTTGAATGAGATTGCGACCCGTAAATATTTCTTCGACGTATCCGCTTACTTCTCCGCGCTTTACGGCTTGAGCGGTAAAGGTCTTGTGCGAACGCTTGGTAATAAACGACGCAACGAAAAGCGAAAGAGGAGTGAGCAGTAGCACTACTAGCGCAATTATCCAATTGAGATAGAAAAGTATGCCTAGCGTAGCGCCAATCGTAAGAACTCCGCTGAATAGTTGAGTAAAGCCTTGCAAAAGTCCTTCGGATACTTGGTCTATGTCGCTCGATATACGCGCAATAATATCACCTTGACGTTGGGTATCTATATACTTCAATGGTAAGTTGTTAATGTGCTCAAAGAGTTGATTGCGAATATTGCGTACCGTCTTGCAAGTGAGAGAATTCACGCTTGCCGACAGCGTCCACTGCGCAATCGCGCCGACTGCTATCATTCCTGCGATAATGTATATATAGTTGAAGACCTTATCAAAATCGACTTTACCTTCAATCATATTATCAATGGCGTATCCGGTCATAAGCGGTATGAGTATTGACACTGCTACGGACAATATTGACGAAATAAACGATATTACGATAAGCGTAGCGTAAGGCTTTGTGTAGCCAAGCAATCTAAACAAAGTTCTTTGCTTTTTAGTTTTCATTTTTCAACACCTCCGCATACGCAGTTTCGTTTGGGGCTTTTTGTTGAGAATCGTAAATCTCTTTGTAAATCTTGCAACTTTGAAGTAGATTATCATGAGTATCGATTCCTACTACGTCGCCTTTATCCAGCACTATAATCTTATCTGCGTATTTAATGGAAGTTGCGCGTTGGGAAATGATAATCTTCGTGGTATCTTTTGGCAAGTTTTCATTTAGCGCCTTTCTCAAAGCAAGATCGGTAGCAAAGTCGAGCGCGCTCATGCTGTCGTCTAAAATGACTATTTGAGGATTGCCCACAAGCGCTCTGGCAATTGATAGCCTTTGGCGTTGACCGCCTGAGAAGTTTTTACCTTTTTGCTGTACAGGAGCGTCCAAGCCTTCGCTTTTTTGCATGACGAAGTCGTACGCTTGCGCAATTTTCAAGGCTGAGATTATCTCGTCTTCACTAGCGTCTTTTTTCTTCCATTGCATATTGGAGCGAATTGTTCCGCTGAAAAGCATTGCCTGTTGCGGTACAAGACCGATTTTGCTTCTGAGTTGTTTGAGCGGATATTTTTTTACGTCTACGCCGTCTATTTCAAGCGTGCCTTGCGATACATCGTAGAACCTCGGCAAAAGGTTGATGAGGGTGGATTTGCCGCTACCGGTACCGCCGATAATACCTATCGTTTCGCCCTTTTGAATATCGATAGACAATCCTTTGAGCGTGGGGGAGCCGTTGCCGTAAGCAAACGATACGTCCTTAAATGATATGGCAGGAGCGCCCTCAACGGCGACTGCTTCCTCATTGCCTTCGTCTGTAATCGCAGGCTTGGTTGCAAGCAGTTCGCTTACGCGTTTTGCCGATGCCCAAGACTTGGAGAATAATACCATCACGTTGGCAAGCACCACCAATGCTAAGGATATTTGCGTCATATAGTTGATAAAAGCTATCAATTCGCCTTGTGTCAGATTGCCGGTGTTTATCTTATTCCCGCCGATGAGAAGAAGTCCTACGATAGCAACGTTTATAATTACGAAAGAGAGGGGATTGAGAAGCGCTGATACTCGACCTATAGCAATTACGCTCTTGGCGTACGCTTGCGTAGAATCCTCAAAACGTTTTTGTTCTCTTTCCTGTTCGGTAAAAGCTCTGACAACTCTCATTCCGTTGAGATCCTCTCTGGCGATTGACGTAATCTTGTCGAGTTTCTTTTGATTTTTGGTATATACCGGTAGCGTCTTAGACATAATTAGCCACAACACCAAAGCCACCAAAGGCGCAGTGATAAGGAAAATCCAACACATAGACGGTTTGAGTATAATAGCCGAAACTGTTGCGCCAATTACTAGGAAAGGAGCGCGAATAGCAAGACGTATCAACATAGCTACTCCAAGTTGGACTTGGTTGATATCGCTATTGAAACGCGTCACCATAGAGGATACGCCGTATTCGTCGCTATTGCTCATTGATAAGTTGTTGATATGATAAAACAAAACGTTGCGAAGCTCCGTGCCAAAGCCTTGCGAACATCTCGAAGCCACGTATTGACAAAACAGCGCTGAAGCCAAGCCTACTACGGCAAGCAATACCAATACTCCTCCCATTTGCCATATATGAGTTTTGTTATTGCCGTTGATTCCGTTGTCGATAAGCTCTGCCATAACAAAAGGAACTATAAGTTCGAATATAGCCTCCAACAACTTGAATATCGGTCCCAATATCAAATGCTTTTTGTATTTTCTTAAGTACGGATAAAGATTTGACATAAATTACAGTTCCTTTATTGACTATCAATTAAAATTATTATAAAATATTATATAATGTAAAAGATAATAATGCAACAAAATATACAATAATTTAACGAGGTTGAAATGAAAGACGGCTTTATAAAATGCGGTTCGGCGTCAATAGACGTGACTGTGGGCGATTGCGAGCAAAACGCTAAAAATATAGTTAAGGCGATACTTGATTCGGACAAGCTGGGTATTAGACTCTTGGCATTGCCGGAACTTTGCTTATGCGGATATACGTGCGGAGATCTTCTATTGCACGATACTCTCCTGGACGGCGTTGAAGAAGCTATTGAAAAAATATTAAAAGCTACCGCAAAGGCTGACGTTGTGGCAGTGATAGGCGCTCCGCTTAGAAACGGCGGTAAGCTCTTCAACTGCGGGATTGTAATCTACAAAGGAGAAATTTGCGGAGTAGTTCCCAAACAAAATATACCTAATTACGGCGAGTTCTATGAAGAAAGATACTTTACAAGCGGAAAGGATACAGAATTTGATAAGATAATAATAGCCGGTAAGCTCTGCGATTTCGGACAGATAGTATTTCGCAATGAAAACCTCAAAGAATATTCTTTTGGCGTAGAAATTTGCGAGGATATGTGGGTGGCAAATTCGCCGTCTATAGCCTTGACTGAAAACGGAGCCAATATTATCGTCAACCTATCGGCAAGCGACGAAGTGGTAGGAAAAGCCGAGTATAGACGAGGACTTATCACAGCGCAATCGGGCAAATTGAATTGCGGATATATTTACGCAAGCGCAGGCGAGGGAGAGTCTACTACGGATATGGTCTTTGCCGGACATAATATAATTGCAGAGTGCGGCAACGTGCTTGAGGAGAGCAATCTCTTTGAAAATTCTCTAATATATACTGATATAGACGTCAAGCGTATTGCGTACGAAAAAAGACGTATCAATACGTTGAAAGGAAGCAATTGTATAAAAGAAGTATATATCTCTCAAGCATTGTCGGCTAATAAATTGACTAGAAAATTTTCGCCGACGCCTTTTGTGCCGAGCGATGAGAATAGACGCAAGGAGAGATGCGAACTCATACTCCAAATGCAGGCTATGGGATTGAAAAAGCGATTGTCGCATACGGACTCGAAAAAAGTCGTAGTCGGTCTGTCTGGCGGACTTGACAGCGCGCTAGCCTTGCTTGTAATCGTAAAGGCGGTGGACGCTCTTAAAATGGACAGAAAGAGTATATTAGCGGTAACAATGCCGTGTTTCGGCACGACGAGCCGTACCAAGTCAAACGCCGAAGTTTTGGCAAACGGATTGGGAGTAGACTTCGCAAGCGTCAATATATCCAAGTCGGTGGAGAGCCACTTTGAGGATATAGGACAGTCGAAAGATAGGTTGGACGTCACTTTTGAAAATTCGCAGGCGAGAGAGCGTACGCAAGTGCTTATGGATATTGCAAATAAAGAGGGCGGACTTGTCGTCGGCACGGGCGATCTGTCAGAACTTGCTTTAGGATGGGCGACATACAACGGCGACCACATGTCTATGTACGGCGTCAACGGATCTATTCCAAAGACGTTAGTCAGGTATCTTGTCAAGTATTACGCAGACACTTGCGACAATGAGGACGTTAGCAAGGCGCTTATTGATATTTTAGACACTCCCGTTAGTCCGGAACTATTGCCGTCTAAGGGCGAGGAGATATCTCAACAGACTGAAAGTATCGTAGGACCTTACGAGTTGCACGATTTTTTCTTGTATTATATAATTCGTTGGGGATATTCTCCAAAGAAAGTTTATCGCATTTCCTTGAGTACTTTTGAGGGGAGATACGATAAAGAAGTCGTACTCAAATGGCTTAAGAATTTCTATAAGAGATTTTTTGCTCAACAGTTCAAGCGTTCTTGCTTACCCGACGGACCAAAGGTGGGTAGCGTAACTCTTTCACCAAGAGGAGATTGGAGAATGCCTAGCGATGCAAGCGCTAGGTTGTGGCTTAAGGAATTGGAAACGCTGTAAAATAAAGACCATAGCGAATTTTAACTTAACCGTAATGAATTAAAAAAGAGTGTACCATGTTAGTACACTCTTTTAAGTTTTGTGTCGTTCCGATTATCAAATGCCTGCTTTAATGTCAGCTGTAATTTTATGATCTTGGTCACGTTCGGAATAGCTGAAGACTATATTTGATTCGCATTGAGCCGATCCGCTGTACGCTACGATTCTACCGCTCCAACTTTCTTTTATATTATATCTTTTAGCAAGACCTGTTTTCCATACTTCAACTACAAAGTTGCAATATTGGTATTGCATACCGCTTCCGCCGTTGTCATTTTCCAACCAACCTATCGTTTTGCTGTCGGCGTTGGCGACTTTAACGTCAATAGAGAATACTAATTCATAATAAGCGTTGCCTTTTTCGTCGGTCTTTTCCTCAATAGTTAAAGGCTTTGAACTGTCTACAATATTTTGCGCATTCCAGTTAATGCAAGTCTTTCTTGCTTCTTCATAGTTTCTTGAGTATTTTATTACGTCTTCTGCATGGTTCCAGCTTTTGCCTTTCTTCCATTTGTCTACAGTTAAAAGTCCGGTCTTTTCGTCATAAACAATTCCGCTGCCTTTCATTTTGAAAAGTTTGCCGTTGTCATTGTATCTAATTTGAGCATCGGTAAGTGTGGATGATGCAATTACGTCAAAATTGTGATTGACAGGAAGTTTGAGGGTCGTATCGTCTTTAACAGTATCGCTTTGTCTTCTTAGTCTTTGGTAGACTAGTTGACCGTGATTGCTGTTCATCTTTGTTTCGCCGATTCTATTGATAAAATAAGCGAAATATGCGCATTCAATCTCATTATTAGTGACTCGCTCCATAATTTGCGCAACTTTTTGCGCGTTTGTTAAAGAATCGTCGGCATAAATGTCAGATACGTTTCTAGTTATGGCGTTCATTGACTCAACGTTATCTGCATTTGGATATTCAAGATAGTCGGCAAGTACCGTTGAGTAGTCAATGTCAACGATTTTAACGTTTTGCCCTTTACAAGCTACAAAGCTAAAACATAAAGTCAAGGCTAACGCTAAAATTAAAGTAACAGATAAAAATTTTTTCATAAAATTCTCCCTTTATTCGACTTTAATCGAATTCCTTTTAATATTAGTATAAATTGGCTGTGAGTAAATGTCAATATCTTTTTTGGTCAAATTATGGACAAAATAGCATTGCTTGGCGGACTGATTCTCAATTTAATTTACTATTGACACTCAATTAAAATATAGTTATAAT
>CAJTPC010000008.1 GCA_910578245.1 uncultured Christensenella sp.
ATATCTCTATATATTTTTTGTCAACTGATTTATTTTATATCGCATATCGACTTACTTGACAGACTACTTGACATAGCATATATTAAAAGCATAATTTATTGGGGGAGTTATGAATAGAATTTTGAAAAGTAATTTGTGGTGGATAGTTCCTCTTTTATTTATGATTATGGCGATATCAGAGATACTTGTGGGCTATTTTACAATCGGACATAAATATATTACAGGGTACTTTGCGGTCATAGAAGTAATTCTGTTTCTAATTCTTATTGCGGTGATATTGTACTGCCTAATAAAAAAAGATACCAAATTCCGTATCTTCATTATAATATCAAGTTTAATAATGATTGTGTCTTTGGCTGTTACTTTTAGATTGTTTTCCTTACCTAATGCTATTGCATGTCCGCCTCTTAATAGGTATTTGACTTTTGGACAATCTGCAGGGTTTTGGTACAGAATAGATATTATGGAAACTGAAAGATCTCTACAGTCGGGAGTGTATTGGCTATATAAGAGTTCTATATTTGTCAATATAAATTTCATTGTGGCTATAGTAATCGGAGCGGCAACGGTAATAATATTTGTTAATCAAATTTTGAGGAGAAATAGGTACGGAAGGTAAAACTAAAAAGCGTAATAACTTTTGTTATCGTTATATTTTTTTGTGTAAAAGCCAAGCCCGCTTATTCTTTGATTTTAGAAAGGGCGGGCTTATTTTATTTATTTTTTTAATAAAATCTATTCAAAAAGTAGTCTAATTTTTTAATTTGTGCTAGAATTAAGTTCAAAAGAGATATATTGGAGTTACAATATGAAAATCAGCGAGTTATTCAAACAGAAAAAAGTCGTATATTCATTTGAGATTTTTCCGCCCAAGGTCAACGATGATATAAGCAAAATATATAATACTTTGGCTCAGTTAAAGGACGTTAGCCCCGATTACATTTCCATTACCTATAGCGCGGGCGGCAGCAAAAATTCCCGTACTAAGGAGATTGCGCAAATCGTCAAGGACGAGTACGGTATCGAACCGCTTGCGCATCTTACTTGCATAAATTCCACTAAAGAAGAAGTGGGAAAGGCTTTGCAAGGACTTGTGGATATAGGCGTTGAGAACGTGCTTGCTTTGCGCGGCGATAGAATAGAGGGCGAAGTTAAGAGCGACTTTAGGTGGGCAAGTCAGTTGACGGAGTTTATTAAGCAAAACAGCGATATGGACGTGGCGGGCGCTTGCTATCCCGAGGGCCACCCCGAAAGCGCAAATATCGTAGAGGATATACGCAATATGAAAATCAAGGTCGATAAGGGCGTGTCGCACCTCAATTCGCAACTCTTTTTTGACAACGACGACTATCTCAAATATCTCGATATGGTTCGCTTGGCAGGTATAGACGTGCCAATTCAAGCGGGTATTATGCCGCTTGTCAGAGCTTCGCAATTCGGCGGTATTGTCAAGACGACGGGAGCAAAGCTACCGTCAAAGATTGCGCGTATGTACAATAAGTTCGGCGACGACCCCGAGGCGCTTATGGAAGCGGGTATCGCTTACGCTACCGACCAAATCGTAGACCTCTTATCAAGCGGTGTGGACGGAATACACCTGTATATTATGAACAACGCGTATGTTGCAAGAAGAATAACGGAAAATATCTCTCCTATAATCGACAAACTCAACAGCGTTAAATAACTTTTACCGAAAATACTATGAAGATTGATAAAAGCGAACTTTTGAGATACCTTGGCTATAAGGGACAGCAATATGACGAAAGGATAGAGCAAAATATCGACGCCGCTATAGCTATTTGTCTAGACAAAATCACGCCTAGAAGCGTAATTAAAAAGTATAGCCTCGTAAAAGATCCGCTTTCGCTTAAAGATACGAATATGACCTTGCAAGGCAAGGATATTGCAAGACACTTAGAAGATTGCAACGAGGTCTATATACTCGGCGCAACGGTTGGCTTCGAGATAGAAAAGACGGTAAACAAACTTATGAAAGAAAATCCGATGCTCGGCGTAATAGTGGACAGCGCAAGCATATGCGCTATAGAGAGTTATTGCGACGACTTGTGCGAAGAACTTCAACAACAAAACCAAAAGCAACTCACTTGGCGGTTTTCCTGCGGATACGGCGACTTTCCGCTATCCCAACAAAAGGACTTCGTATCGTTGCTTGAAATGCAAAAACGTATCGGCGTCTTTCTCCATGAGGATAGTTTGATGATGTCGCCACAGAAGTCCGTGACGGCGATCATTGGTATTAAGGAAAGCAAAAAAGAGGATAAGCAATCAAGTAGTAAGTGCGTGGCTAAATGCGGTAACTGCGGTAATCTTGGTTGTCAATATCGGAAAAAGTAAGCGGTTGAGATTTCTCGACTGCTCTCGAAATGACATAAAGTCGCCGTTCGGCGAGAAGTGAGATAGGCAAAAAAGACGCATTTTAGTTTTGACTAGCCTCACTTCAAGGCGAACATAACAAAAGGAATATATGAAATTCAACGACCTAATCAACAATTCAATAGTATTGCTTGACGGCGCATTGGGTACTCAACTTCAAAAGCGAGGACTTGAGGGCGGAGCTATACCCGAAAGACTGAATATAGAAAATCCTCAGTTGATTTACAACGTTTGCAAGGAGTACGTCGATAGCGGAAGCGATATAGTATATACTAACACTTTCGGCGCTAATAGAAAGAAACTCAAAGATTCAAAAGAAGCGGAAACTTTGATAAAAGCAGGCGTAAAGATAGCCAGGCAGGCTGCGGGCGACAAACTTGTAGCTCTGGACATAGGACCGTCTGGAGCGCTTATAGAACCGCTTGGGACTATGACATTTGACGAGGCTTACGAGCTTTTCAAAGAGCAAGTTATTGCGGGAAAAGACGGAGCGGATTTGGTTGTGATAGAAACTATGAGCGACCTTTACGAACTTAAAGCCGCGCTTTTGGCAGTCAAAGAAAACTGCAACTTGCCCGTTATGGCTAGTATGACTTTTGACGAAAGCGGACGCACTTTTACCGGCTGTAGCGTAGAAGCCTTTGCTATCACTGCAAGCGCTTGGGCAGACGCTTTGGGCATCAACTGTTCTTTGGGACCAGACGCGTTGTTCCCAATAATGCAACGACTAGTGGAGAATACCGACTTGCCGGTATTTATCAAGGCAAACGCAGGACTTCCCGACAGTGAAATGAACTATTCCGTTTCTGCCGAAGAGTTTGCAAAAATATACGAAAAATATATCGACTTGGGCGTAGGTATACTCGGAGGTTGTTGCGGTACTACGCCGGAGTATATAGCCAAACTTGACGAATTGCGTAAGCGTAAAAAACTTGGAAAGAGAAATAGAAAGTATAAGACGGCAGTTTGTAGCGCAACTAAAGTCGTGTATATCGACGGCGTTAAGGTAATTGGCGAAAGAATTAACCCTACGGGCAAAAAGGCTATGAAGCAAGCGCTTATGGATAGGGATTTTGACTATATCGCCACGCAGACGATAGAGCAAGTCGAAGCGGGAGCTCAGATTTTGGACGTCAACGCAGGACTTCCGCAAATTGACGAAAAGCAAATGCTTACGGAGATGGTAAAGTATATCCAAGGACTTACCGACGCGCCGCTTCAAATCGACTGCGGAAAACCGGAGGCTATTGAGAGCGCATTGAGA
The DNA here is from genome assembly GCA_910578245.1 of uncultured Christensenella sp. GTDB lineage: Bacteria > Bacillota > Clostridia > Christensenellales > UBA3700 > RACS-045. Next base: position 3,659 of record CAJTPC010000008.1, read on the forward strand.
TATTACAACGGCAAAGCTATCGTAAATTCCGTCAATGCGGAAGAGAAGTCTTTGTCGGAAATTTTGCCTATAGTAGCCAAATACGGCGCAAGCGTGGTAGGCTTGACCATTGACGAAAAGGGAATCCCCAAGACTGTGGAAGAAAGAGTACGCCTTGCCGAAAAGATTATAGACAGAGCCAAGAGCTACGGTATAAGAGAAGAGGACGTATATATCGACTGTCTTACGTTGACAGTCAGCGCAGAGCCAGACCAAGCAATGAATACTCTCAAGGCAATAGAGATATTAAAGAGCAAGTATAATATCAAGACAGTGCTTGGCGTGTCCAACATATCTTTCGGACTTCCCGCCCGTCAAATTGTCAATACAGCATTTTTGACTATGGCTATGCAATCGGGACTTGACTTGCCGATACTCAATCCCAATATTCCCGAGAATATGCAAGCCGTGGACGCTTTCAACGTTTTGACGTGTAAGGATAAAAACTGTATGGCGTATACCAATAAATACGCAGATTACGCCGGAACGCAGATTATCAAAAAAGATACCGCTAAGAGCGAGAGCGCAGGCGGAGAAAAAGATATATTTTATTGCATAGAAAAGGGACTTGACAGAGCAAGCGTATTGACGGCAGAACTTTTGAAATCTCACGGCGCTTTGCAAGTAATCGACGACTATCTTATCCCTGCGTTGAACAAAGTGGGAGATAATTACGAAAAGGGCAAGATATTCCTTCCGCAACTTATTGCTTCGGCGGATTGCGCTAAGGCTTGCTTTGACATCGTAAAGAAAAATCTCCCTGTCGGAACGGATACCGAAAAGGGCAAGATAGTATTAGCCACAGTCAAAGGCGACGTGCACGACATAGGCAAAAACATTGTCAAGACCGTATTGGAAAACTACGGCTATAAGGTAATCGACCTTGGCAAAAACGTGCCGCCGATGAGCGTAGTCCAAGCCGTACGGGATGGCAATATCAAACTTTGCGGACTCTCGGCGCTTATGACTACGACGGTTGAGAATATGAAAGAGACGGTAAGGCTTCTCAAAGAGCATTGTCCGCAGTGCAAAGTTATGGTGGGCGGAGCAGTGCTTACCGAAGAATACGCAAAGCAAATTGGCGCGGACAAATATTGCAAAGACGCCAACGTAAGCGCGAGATATGCTAGTTCGGTACTAAGTCAGGCTGGACAGAACTAAAAAGTATCTTTTCCGCCGACTAACGGTTTGTCTCACGCTCATCGTACATACAGTACGACTCGGCTCGCCGAACCGCCATTCAACGAAAAATCTATCTTTTTATTATCTGTCCATCTGCCTTAGTACCGAACTTTGGGACTAAGCTAGATAATGTCACCTCGACTGAAGCGGAGAGGTCTCCCCTTGTTTTCAATCGGTTGAGATTTCTCCATTTCGCTTCGCTCCAGTCGATATGACAAAATAGAGAGTTAATATGAAAAAGACTTTACAAGTAGTAGGCGCAATAGTTATAAAAGACGACAGAATATTAGCCGTAAAGCGCGGTGAAAATAAGAACAAAGCCGTAGCTTATAGGTATGAGTTTCCCGGCGGTAAAATCGAGCAAGGCGAAACGCCAAGCCAAGCGCTAAAAAGAGAACTCATTGAAGAGATGAACTACGACGTTGAGGTGGGCGAGAAGTTTATGTCCGTATCTTACGAATACGACGACGTAATCGTCAATTTGCATACGTATCTTTGCAGACCGCTTTCCGACGTCTATACTCTCAACGAACATATCGATGAAAAGTGGCTTTTGCCAAGCGAGTTGTTTAGCGTAGAGTGGGCGCCGGCAGACTACGATATTATAATGTCGTTGAGCAATTAGCAATCTAGGACTTTACTATTATTTGATTAACGCCAAGGTCAAGTATTTTGCATATATTAGCATATACGTCTAAGCGCGGAAGAGTTTTCCCGCTTGCATAATTTTCAAGTTGTTTTTTTAGATATTCCTATTTCTTTGCTAGTTTGGGTATGTCGCAATTACTTTTTTGTATTGCGTATGATAATTTATTCTTCATATTTTCTTTTTCCATAATTACCTCCGTACTTTGAACTTCTCCGTCGGGGGTATAAAGTCAACGTGGGTAAGGTAGGAAATGCGCGCGAAGAAAATACTCACACTTGATAAATTCGGCTTGGGAGATTACGACGGCATTGTCGTGGAGAATATTATAGATTGGCTGAAGCTCAAATAAAACGTAATTATTGATAAATAATATATAAATGCGGACTTAAGTTCGCATTTTTTTAATTAAATTGGGAATAATCGTCAATATGAGAGAAATTATAAAACACATTGATGAAGTAAAAAGAAGAGTTGGGCTTATCGTAGGTCAGCCAATGACCTTTGAGGTCAACAAAGGTCGCAATAAGTTCGTTAAGTTCGACGGATATATTCAAGACGCCTATCCGGCGATATTTACAGTGCGCTGTATGATAGAGGGCGAAGAAGAATTGCTTTCGTATTCCTACAACGATATACTCACTCGCAACGTGCGGATAAATAAAAAATAATTTTTGTCATATTGCCGTATACATCGCAATATACTATGGTGTAAAAACAACTGTGCGGAGGATATATGGCAATCAATACAATATTTAAGAGCGTAAGCTCAGATTATGAAAGAAATCTTGACGGAAAGCAAATAGTTATGCAGTGCAACTTTGACACTACGTCCAAGGGCGGAGTGAGCAAAGTATGCGCCTTGTCGAGCGACGCTCAAATCACCAAAGTGCAAGCGTTGTCTAAACAAATCAAAATAAGCGGAAGAGTTTCGCTTAAGCTCGTCTATCTTGACGGCGAGGGTAAACTCAGCAGTTTTGACTATATCTCCGACTTTTCGGAGGACATCGCAAACGAAGCGGTAATAGCGGATATGCCTTGCTTGGTGAGAGCGAATATCGTAGACAGCGTGTCCAGCATAGCGGGTTCGGAAATCAAGGTGCAAACCGTGGTGGAACTTTTGCCTACCGTAGTTGAAATAAATACCGTCGAACTTCTTGAAGACGGCGAGGGCGCCTTGGCGCTTAGACAAGAGCAAGATTATCAAAAATATCTTGCTACTGTTAGCGAAGAGTTTGAAGTGAGCGAAGAGTACGCTTGCGGAGCAAGAGTAGACGACGTGCTTTTATACGACGCAAAAGTAGTCGTATGCAACGTAGACAATTGCGACGACAAGTTGACTGTCAGCGGTCAATTGGAAGTAAGCGTAATATATTCAAGCGAAGGCGTACACGCAACTAAAAATATCAGCTTGCCATTTGTGCAAGAGCTTGCAACTCGCGGAGAGAATTTGCGCGCTTGCATCGTCGCTAAGATAAAGGACAGCAGATTGGTTATCGAGGGCGACGACAGTGACAATACCTTGAAAATGATTATCTGCGTAACGCTGCAAGGTTTCGTTATGCAAAGCCAAAGAACGAGCGCAATAATAGATTTGTATTCGCCGACCAACGCGCTTGAAGTAAGCAAAGAAAGCATACGATTCGATAAACAGAACGGCGTAATGCGTTTTGAAGAAAGAATCAGCGGAAGCGTTGCCGTAGATTCCGAGGACGAGGGTATCAAGAGCGTAATCAGTAGCGTCGTTACACAAAATACTCTATCAAATCTCATAGCAATGCAAGATTGTATTCTTGCCGAGGGCATACTCAACACTTGCGTGATTTACGTAAGCGAGAGCGACGTTATTAAATGTATTCAAGTTGAATTACCGTACTCGTTGCAATTCGACAAAGAGGGCGTAACGCCAGACGATATGCTTTGCGGAAACGCTATAGCAACGGATTGCTCGCACAAAGTCAAGAGAGATAGAGAAGTTGAGTTGACTGCTAATATAGTATTGTCGGTATGCTCAAAGACTCCTGTTGAAAATACGGTAATCAAGTCTCTTGAAGAGGGAGAATGTTTGCAAGCTAATACCAGCGCAATCAGCGTATATATTCCAAGCAAGGGCGAAAGCATTTGGCAGGTCGCAAAGACTTTGGGAATGTCGATTGAGAGCATTAAGGAACAAAACCCAACGCTTAGCGAAACCATGCAAGGCGATGAACGTATCGTGATATATAGAGAGATGTAAAGACCTTTCGACTGCGTTGCAAACCGCTCAAGGTGACATATTAAGACGGACTAATAGCTTCCTAGCCGTCATTCTGAGCGAAGTCGAAGAATCGCTACCGATTGAAAATACTCTGCTCCCTTCTCGCTTAGCGAGAGGGGAGTTTTTGTTTTAGTTAAGACAAATCCCTTTACACAAAATTTGCACAATTTATATTAGTTTTACAAGACGTATATTGATAGGAATTATTGATTGTGATAAAATAATAATGTAGAGGTGTTGTATGGATAAATTTATTCAGGGGTGTATGCGCATTAAAGATATGACTGCTTCCGAGGTGAGGGAACTTATTGACGCCAACTTGGAAGTGGGTATCAACGTATTTGATCACGCCGATATTTACGGCGGAGGCGAATGCGAAACTCTTTTTGGCAAAGCTCTCAAGGAAGCTCCTCAACTGAGAGATAAGATAGTATTGCAGACTAAGGGCGGAATCGTCAAAGATTTGTCTTGCCATAGATATGACAACAGCGCTAATTACCTCATTGACTGCGCGCATAAGAGCATAAAGAGATTGGGCGTAGAGAAGATAGATAGATTTCTTATCCATAGACCGGACGCGCTTTTCAATCCCGACGATGTTGCAAAGGCTTTTGACACGCTTACTTCAGAGGGCGTAGTAGAGGAGTTCGGCGTAAGTAATTTTTCAGGATCTCAAATAGAACTTTTGCAAAGCGGTTGCAAGCAAAAACTTTTGTATAACCAGATAAGAGTTAGCCTTTTCCATTGTCCTATGATAGAATACGGAATGAACTACAACCGTTATTATGACGCAGGCGTCAACAGAGATGGCGGTACGCTTGACTATTGTAGATTAAATGGCGTACAAATACAGTGCTATTCGCCGTATAAGGGTAATAAAAAGTCTTTTATAGGGGATATCAAATATCCAAAACTAAACAAACTACTCAAAGAACTTGCGTTTAAGTACGACGTTACTCCCAACGCTATCGTAGCCTCTTGGCTCTTCAAGCATCCCGCAGGTTTTGCGGTAATCAACGGCACGACTAAACCGGAACGAGTAAAGCAAATCGCCAAGGCAAAAGACGTAACTTTGACGCGTAGCGAGTGGTATGCGCTGTATCATTCGTTGGGAAGAAAGTTGCCTTAGACGAAGAATATTTGTGACAATACAAACTTTTAAGAAAAAAATAGGAGCGTTTTACTCCTATTTTGTTTTTATTATTGAAATTTGTCAGTTATAATGCTAGAATAATATTATATGAATTCTATCAGCATTAAAGTAAACGCAAAAATTAATCTATCGTTGGACATAACGGGAGTGAGAGAAGACGGCTACCATCTCTTGGATATGCTTATGACTTCGGTGGATATTTTCGATACTATCACTGCGCGTAAGAGCCATATACCCAAAGTAACTATGGACGGCAGGGAAGTGGGCGGAGATAACACAGCCGTCAAGGCGCTAAAACTTTTGCAGGACAAGTTTAGTATTGCTATGCAAGTAGACGTTGTCAAGGGCATACCTTTTTCGGCAGGTATGGGCGGGTCGTCCGCCGACGCAAGCGGAGTGTTTTATTGCGCAAGTAAACTGTGGAATATTGCAATCGAAGAACTTATCCCGCTTGCCTTAAAAGTGGGATGCGACGTTCCGTATATGCTTTTTGGCGGCGGAGCAAGAGTTCAAGGCGTGGGAGAGATAGTCACTCCTGTCGAAGTAGGACATATGACGCTTGTCATTGCGCAAAAAGTCATTGGCAGTTCCACTAAAGATATATACCGCAAATTTGACGAAGTAGGGGGAGAACGCGACAAGAGCAAGACGTATTTCAACGTACTTGAGCGCGGGGCGGTAATGCTTAATCCGCAAATAGACGAGGCAAGGGCGGATTTGCAAAAATATGCCAACCAAGTTTTTATGACGGGTAGCGGTAGCGCTTACGTAGGCGTGTTCGACGGTGAAGAAGAGGCTAAGCGTTGCGTTGAGAGTTTGCAAGATTATGTATTTTGTAAGTCGGCGCATACACAGCCGCAAGGCATTGAGATAATTTGGCAAGAGCAATAGGTTGCGAGGAAGTAATTATGCAAGCTAAGTTCTATTATCAAAATCCAAAAGCTCCAAGACCTAATAAGCCAAACCATATTGGAATTACGGCTATTTTGGTAAATAACGGAAAGATATTGTTTGAAAGGCGAAGCGATTGCGCTAGGTGGTCGCTTATCGGAGGAGGTTTGGAAGCCGACGAAACTTTAAGAGAATGTTTTTCAAGAGAGATAAAGGAAGAAATAGGACTTGAATTACAAGCGCCCAATAGATTTATTATTTATGACGATCCGACTAGAATAGTTCAATATCCTGACGGCAATGTCTTGCGAATAATAACTGCATTGTTTGTTAAAAATATAGATATTGACGAAGACGGACTAAAAGTAAGTCAAGAGTCGCTTGGATTGAAGTTCTTTAACTTAGACGAAATAAAGACGTTGGATATTGTAGAAACGCATAGACATATAGTCAATGATTATATAGACGGTAAGATAGATTATTAAATAAAGCAATTCATTTTTTGATTTGAAAAATAAAATACGTAATAACATATAAAGGAGTAAACATTATGAGTAAGTATCAAGGTACTCAAACAGAGAAAAATCTTCAATCTGCATTTGCAGGAGAGTCGCAAGCAAGGAATAAGTATACTTATTTCGCTTCCGTAGCTAAGAAAGAGGGATTTGAACAAATTGCTTCTATTTTTCTAAAGACGGCAGACAACGAAAAAGAACACGCAAAGCTATGGCTAAAAGAATTGCAAGGTATTGGCAATACGGCAGACAATCTAGCCGATGCGGCAGGCGGAGAAAACTTTGAGTGGACGGACATGTACGAGGAATACGCTAAGACGGCGGAAAAAGAAGGCTTTCCTGAAATAGCAAAGAAATTCCGCGCAGTCGGCGCAATCGAAAAGCGCCATGAAGAGAGATTCCGCGCGCTTCTCAAAAACGTAGAAACAGCGCAAGTATTTGCAAAGAGCCAAGTCAAAGTCTGGGAGTGTCGCAATTGCGGACATATCGTAGTAGGAACTCAAGCTCCACAGGTCTGTCCTGTGTGCAATCATCCACAAAGTTACTTTGAGATTAGCGAAGAAAATTATTAAAAATAAAATTCCAATGAATTTATTCAAAAGAAGCGAAAAACAGTCGCTTCTTTTCTATTTTAGGCAAATGTAAACAAAAGTTGACACACATGTCAACAAAAGTTTACATATATGTCAACAAAAGTTGACACTAAAATCATTGACATGTAAAGAGTTTTTTCGCTAAGGTGAAATTAAGAAAACACTAAAGGGGGAAACTTTTATGCACTACAAAGGAAAAAGTCTTACGACAAATTTGGTAGCGATTATTTTGCTACTTTCAATGGTATTATGCTTTACGTTGAGTAAAGCCAGTCACGTTTTGTTATTATAGAAAATATTTATAATTACGAAATTAAATTCGAAGTAAACCTGTTGCCAATCTATAGAATGTCCAAAATTAAGACCGTAGATTGTATTCACGATTGAGAAAACAAATTATTATCATAAAAATTATTATATTTAGTATAAGGAGGATAAGATGAAAAAGAAAATAGTATTAGTCATTTTGTTAGCGTTGATATGTATAATGAGCGTATCAACTTTTGGCGCCTGTGGGAATGATAAGCCAATACAAGTGTTATTGGAACTAATCAATCCGACTACAGGTGAAGTTGTAAATTATGAGGACACTATTGATTTGCCGGCAGAAAAAACACCGATAGAAGTGCGAGTCAAGGTTAAGGAAACCGGCGAGTATTTGACAGATTATGATATACCGGAAAATACTGTTAAAGGTAGTTGCACAGCTAGATTTGTTCTGATACGCCGAGACGCTCATTCTTCTGGCTCAATAACAGTGTGTTCTGACGGATACTGGCCTACATTAGAACAAATTAATGAAGCGCCATGGGGGTATGATACTTATGAAGTAAAACTTTCATTTGATTGTAAACCGGTAAGCGTAGTCGACCCAAACTACAAATACAAATATTTTGCATATTCACGTAGCATAGGAATAAATATCAATAAATAATTTATGGAGGAGATACAAATGAAGACTTGGAAGAAATTATGCGAAACGGCAGATATTATCAGTTTTGCGGAAGAACGCAAACAACTTACTGCAGGATTTTTTCATTAGAATGTCCAAAATTAAGACCGTAGATTGTATTTTGGATAAGTGACGCGTTGAAATAATTTAGAAGTGAATAAGCCTCGCAAGTAAGGCAGACCCACATGGCACAAAGTGAAGTCGCAATAAAAACAGGGGAATAGAAGAAGTGAGATGTTTTGCATCTCACTTTCTATTTCACGCTAAGAAGCGACCTCTTAGCTGTGGCAGAGAGTGAGGGATTTGTAAGGAGCGGAGCAACGGCATAGCGAGCAAGCGGATAGCGTCTTGTGCGAGCGTCACTAATTCGGTGTCCAGAACTCTCTTTAAGACAAGAAGCATATCTTTTCAGATATGCTTCTGTCATGGCAGAGAGTGAGGGATTTGAACCCTCGGAACGGTTTCCCGTTCACACGATTTCCAATCGTGCGCCTTCGACCACTCAGCCAACTCTCTATAAATTATTAAGGTAATGTGATAATATCATAAAAAATAGTATTTTGCAAGCAATTTGCAGATTAAAATGGGCAAAATAAAAATATGAACCAAGAAATTTTTATGTATGTTGGCGAGTTTTGAAGGAATAGCGTAGCTCATTTGGGTTAGCTTTACGATAAATTTGCAAAAAAAATAGAAAATTTATAATATTTTGCGAAAAAATTTTCTTAAAAATAAAACATTATACAATTTATGATTGCATAATTGAGATTGGCAATGTTATACTATACTTGAATTTTAATGTTTTTACTCTAAGGAGGAACTATGGAAGAGAATATCAATGGCGAGTTGACCTTTAGAAAAATTTGGCAACAAATTAAAAAAAGCGGTGTTAGAATAATAGTTTACGCTATCATTGCGCTTATCGTTTGCGGCGGAATTTTGGGAATATGCGACATATTTGTAAGTCAGAGCCAATACGAGACCAGAATAACTTATTACTATTCGGGAGCTGAACTTGGCGAGGGACCTTGGGGCGGACAAATAGACGTAGTAGCAGATATTACGTCTGCAAGCAACGTGTCCTCGGCTTTGGACAAGCTGAATTACAGCGATGAAGTAAGGGATGAATTGATAAACTTGGTTATTAGAAACCTTAGCGTAATCAGCGCGGTAGACGAGAAAGTAGATGAAAACGGAGTATTATTGAGCGGAACTTACAGTTACAGAATAGTTCTTTCGCAAAATTCCGATATTGATAAGATTATCCATTCAAGAAACAGCTACAATAATATCGTAAGCGCTATTACTTCAAATCATATAGAAAACTTTAAGAAAAAGTATTCTTTCAGTACGTCGCTAGGAAAGATTGCTGTCACAGGAGGTTATAACGCTTTCCAAAATTACAGTATAATTAAAGGCAATATAAACGTCTTCCTAGAAGAGGGCAATATGTGCAATAAGATAGCTCCTTCATTTGTGTCTACCAATGAGAAGATGTCGTTTGGAGTTTTGCTAAACCGCATAGAAAACGTATTGTTGCCAAAATTGGAGGCATATAGCGATTTCGTAGCGTCCAACGGTATAGACGCCAATAATGAGAAGGATTACGTCAATAAGATGCTTGCAGACGCAACAAGCGAGGTTGCGAGGAGAGAAAAGGACGTTGAAGAATGTCTAGAAGCGCTTAAAGCGCTTACCAACGGCGCCATAGATATGCCAAGTAACGGCACGATAATTGTCAATCCGGCAAATCCTGAAACCTTGAACAAAGCCATTGAAGATCTTAATCTTGCTAAAAGCAAGAGAGATCTTGCTCAAGCCGAGAAAACTTTCTGGGAGAGATGTCAGAAAGATTACGAGGGCGCTCAAAGTTTTGCAGACAGAAGCGAGGCTGATAAAACTACGCTTATTAATACTGCAAACGCGCTTGTCAACGAGGTTGTCAACGAATATAATTCTTTAGTTGATAGTTACAAAGTTTTGATTGAAGATTACAACAACGGTTACAACGTTACTGCTCTCGTCAGAATGACGTCCGCGCCTAAGCAATCTACTAATTCTCCAATTACATTAAGAGGAGGCTTGATAGTGGAGATTATGGTATTGATTATTTCAGTAATCGTGGCAATGCTTGTGACAAGCAAGAAAGGCGCGATGAGATTAAAGAAAAAGACGGAAGAGGAGCAAGTTGAAGATCAAGACGTCGTCTATGAAAACGTTGAACCGCAGGGCTTGCCTTCTCAAAGTTTGGAAAGTCCTATAGACGAGGCTGAAGATACCGATCAAACTAATCTATAAGCCAATAATATGAAATTAGAACAAAACATACAAAATTTGTCAAAACCCGACTGCAAGGTCGGGTTTTGTTATTGACAAACCCTTTGTAAGTAGACTAAAATGAAAATATGATTGAAGAGCAAATTTGCGAGATAAACAAGAGAGGGCAAAAATTAGAGTCCTTGCAAAAAACAGTATCGTACGTCCTTTTTTCGGGTGTAATGCTAGTTTTGTTGCAAGCGTTTTTCTGTCTAGTCTTGGTGGGTAAGGTTACCAATACCGTATCCAACAACTCGCACTTTATGTACTATTCCCAAATGTATTTCACGTTTTGCTCTATGCTTCTGACGGTATTTTTACTTGCGTATTATGTTGTCAAGATTTACATAGGCGTGGAGCGAAGAAGATTAAACCTTGGCAGATTTATACAAGACAATCTTATACTTTTGCCATTTGTATTTATGCTTATATGGGCGCTTATCTCGACGTATAAATCTCCGTATTTTGAAAAATCGCTTTACGGCGCGGGTTATATCAACGAGGGATATTTTACCGTATTGCAATACGCCGTGGTATTTCTCTCGGTTTATGCGATACGCGATGAGATAAAGTGGTCAAAAGAGGCGATACTTTGGAGTTTTATAGTTCTGGCGGGCATAATATGCATCGTCTTTACGGGAATAGAAATTACAAATTATAAAATTCCCACGTCGCTTAAGTCGGGAGTATTCAACAACTCAAATCACTACGGTTACTTTTTGGCGATGTCTTCAACGGCGACTTTTGGCGCGTTGGTATACAGTAAGCGAAAATGGCAAATGCTTTTGGCGCTACTACTTCTGCCGTTCAACGTTTTTCAACTTCTTGCCTGCAACACTTTGGGCGCAAACATAGCTTATATATGCGGTATAGCTTTCTTGATTTGTAGCGGATTGATTACAAAAAAACTCGATTGGAAAATGCTATTGGTTGCGTGCGCGCTGTCTGGCATCGTAAATCTTGTATTAGAAGTATCCGGCAGAACCAATATGTGGTCGTCTTACGTTGAATTATTCAAAGACGTTAAGCGCATAATTTCGCCAAGTAGCGGAGGAGAAGGCGGCGGCGACACCGGCTCTGCAGGAACGGGGCGTTTTGGACTTTGGAAGCGTACTATTGCCGTAATAAGACAAGTTCCATGGTTTGGCAAAGGACTGGATCTATATCACAATAACAATATCTACGATACAACGCTTGACGTATCGCACAACGAATATATCACTATGGCAAGCAATATAGGTATACCCGGATTTGTGATGTACTTCGGCACGGTTATTTGGTGGTTCGTAAGAGCGGTGAGAGCGAGAAAAATTCTCACGGTTTGCGACTTGACATTGCTTGCTACGGCATTTGCTTATCTCATTTCCGCAATTTTCGGCAATTCATTTACTTACACCTATCCTTATCTTATGATATTCTTTGCGATTAGTATGCAAAAACCGCAATTTAGACAAGAGAAGTATAAAAAATTACAAGAAAGCAATTCAGTTGAAAATTTATTGAAAATCTAATTGCAATTTGGTTAATATTATATTATAATTATACTTGCTATTATATAACTAACTCGCAGAACAGGAGTTTAAGAATGAAAAAAATATCCATTATATTGATAATTTGCCTTGCGGTTTGTTTAGGGGCGCTCTTTACGGCTTGTAGTCCCTCTTTCGGACCTGTAGGAACTACTGAATATAAGGACAGTCCAGTCGTCAACAACGGCGGTCTAGTCGTACAGCAAGGCGGTTATATTTATTACGTCAACGGTATGGACGCTACGTCCAATATTACCAAGCCGGAGGACAACGCTTTCGGTAAGGCTTCCGTCAAGGGAAGTATTATGAAGAGCAAAATAGACGCGGAAGGTAATTTGAGCGAAACTGCGGTCGTTGTTCCCAAGATGTTCTATACCTCGGCTTCCAACGGCGGATTCTATATTTACGGCGAGTGGATATACTATATGTCGCCAAACACAAAGACTGACAATAAGTCCAACGTGCTCAATACGCAATCAGTAGCTTTCCGTACCAAAATCGACGGAACAAAAACTCAAGAGATAGCTACGATTTCGTCAAATTCGACGCAATACATCTTTACGGAAAATGCGTTGATATATTTTGAGGGCAGCACTTTGAAGAAAGTGGGCTATACCGATTCAAAAATCAACAAAAAATCAGAGGATATCGTAAAAAACGTTGGTTCCGTTTTGTTTACGGCTAAGTCCGACGTAATTTTCTTTGTCAAGACTACGGAAGCGAGCGACCGTCTAAATAATAATATATATGCTTATATCAACGGTAAAGTTAAGGAAATTACCACCGATACGACTTATGAAAACAATGGCGAATCTAGCGACGTGAACACGTTCAAGAAGCAATATACCTTTGCGCTCCTTTCTTATGACGCAAAATATAAAACGCTTTTCTATACCAAGGTAGGCAACGACAACAATGCTAATAAAAAGACTTCGACGTATGCGTATACGTTTGACGACAACTTCAATTTCGATCCTGCAAAAGAAGTAAGATATTCGATTTCTGCGCTTACGGCAGCTTCTATTTATTATCTTGGCGCTGACAAGGGGGTTCTCTATACCGCCAACGCTACGCTTCAAATATATAAGCCGATAAGCGAAGCGGCGATTAAGGACGATACGCAAGATTTTGTAACTTTAAGAACTACCGGAGCTGAAATCGTAAAGGTTGACGGCAACGACGTTTACTATATCTTGAGCAATACGCTTTATAAGATAAACGTTGAGGATGCAGTAGAGCAAAAGATTAGCGAGGACGCTATCTCTACATCTTGGCTTACGCGCTCTATAATCGGCGACTATTTGTACTATATTGACAATACCTACAACTATATGTATAGAGTAGATCTTACCGCAGGTAACTTCCAAGACCACAAAGAAGAATTTGTAAAAGGCGAAGTAGTAAGCGGAATGCGTAAGGCTACGCTCACCAAAGACGACGACGGTAAAATAGTCATCAAGTACGTTAAGGACGACGCAAATGAAGAGGGCGTAAAGTATTATCAAATACCTAAGTTCATGACTTCCGAAGACGCGCAAAAGTACGCCGAGGCTATCTACGAAGACGAAGATGAAAAATAATTAAAGTTTTACTGTAATAAAAAGCAACGCTTTAGGTGAGTAGTCATAGGGAATTTACAAAAAACTAAATTTTAATCGGAATACACCTTATAAGGGCGAGTCAAAAATAACAGGAACTTGAATTGCAAGTTCCTGTTATTTTACTACTCAAAGTTTTGCTGTATTATATCGTTTACCGTTTCGGCAAATAAAGCACGAGACTTTTTACCAATAAAGTTATTATTCTTTTTGTAGATATATAAGTCTCTTACTTCTTGCCACAAGTTATGCTTCTTAATTAAAGTAATTCGCTCATCTAATTCGTAATATGATTTCGGTTGATATTGCCATCCATATGATTGTTGCTTTTTATTGAAGTGTATGTATTTTTGCCTGCCGTCTGAACAGTCATACACGACAGCAAAGTCGGCACTATGTAATATCTTTGAATGCTGTGTATCTTTAACTTTTATCGTTAAGACACGAGTGCTATCTTCGCTATAATCATATTTGAATAGATGATTGAACTTGTCAAACGCATTTTTCAAAATGCGTTTTATATCTTCCGCGGTATAGTTTTCGTCATCATCATTTACACGAATATTAACATCAAAATCGTAACCTACGTTGGAATCATAGTCCATAGTTACCATATTCCGCGCTACACTACCGATAAAATCATAGCGAAAAGTAAATTTATCACGGACCTCATCTTGCACCCTATGAATCAAAGATTTCAAATCTTCCATTGCATCCGAATAGGTTGCTTTTGTTACATACCTAAAATCACTCATTGTAACTCCTTTTTTGCCCATACCTGCCATTTAGCAATTTTTTCGCCAGATCGTTATAAAATAGCACAATCTTAGGATTTGTCAACCTTTTTCTTTAATTTTTTCTTCTTTGATTTCAAACTTTTTACCTTTTGGGGTTTCGATGCGGTGGATTCTTTTTCTTGAGTCATATAGTAGTATGTATAATACATCCAATAAAGTATACAATAGTATTTATCCTCATATGTTTCCGCTTGTGCATCGGTTGAATTTTCCCGTATAACGCTATCATATACGGTTGTATCAAACCTATTGTGGATATTTACTATGAAATTTTCTACAAGCTCCATTATCCAATAGCATACTGTCTCTTCTGGCGCATAACCTAAATGATAAAATTCCCAGGCGTAATCAACGGGCGGTATTGGATTATCCCATTCAATATATTCTTTGCGTATTTCGCCCAATACAAAATCGAAATACTGTTCTATATAGAAACTGAGATTGACTTTACCTTTTTCTTTTTCATCTACTAAAAATAAAAGATTTTGTTTATAAATTGTTTTCAACTCTCTGTTATGATTTTCATTGAACTCAGTTTCTCTATACCGTGTAAATGCTCTATGAAAATATTTCGCATTATCATAAAGGAATGGCTGTTCACCAAGTTTATATTCTTTTACATCAGCTTTCAATTTTTCAAATACATATTCCACCCATTCTACGCTTTCAATTGTTCTAATTGAAAACTCCGCCATTTCCAAAATTTTATTTTGGAGCTCAGTGGAACAACGACAGAAATCCGTATATATTTTTCGATTATGCCGTTCATGCTGATGCAAATTGGCAGCAATGGTACACCAAGGGAGATAATCTCTCTCATCTTCATGGTCTATTAAGAAATTATTAGCTTCTTCGGTCAATTTTTCTATGCGATGCTTTTCATCAATCTTTGTCATTTCTTTTTCATGTCGACTTTGTAACCAATAGATAAAAAACGATACTGCGACTGTTGCCACCAATGACAATGCGCCAATAACTATTTGGATAATATCTGCTACAGCCATATAGACCTCCTAAGTGTTGCTTTTGTGTTTGGACAAATAGTCTATTCGTAAAACGGGAAATTGTTGCCTAAGTAATAAATCTCATTATCTGATATGCTAACCTAAACTTTTGATAAATTTATTTCTTTCCTTAATCCATGCACTATCTTCGGGAAGAGGGAGATCAAGATATTTAAAAATCAAATCTTTCAATTCGTCTAGTTTGCTTTTTCTCAATTCAACATCATCCAATCTAAAGGAAATATCCCTTGGATTAATTGCCCCCTTTATATGAACAAAATCGAATCCCGGCATTAAAATTGTTTGATACGTATCTTTTCTAATCCAAGCCGCACCCATTTCATTCAAACATGCAGCACTTGAATAATAATTGTTTGATAGAAACATTAATACCAATAATTCATTGCCCGTATATTCTTTCAATAGATATTCATATATATCGCCACTACCAATAGGAATATTGTATCCTTCAACACTACTACAGAAAATATGTTCTCTCGTTAAACCAAATTTTGCGAATAACGTAACGAAGCTTTTTACAATTTTTTTGTCTTTTTCCGCATGGCTAATAAAAATTTTACGCTTATGGTTTTTATATTGCAGTAATTTCAATATCTCATCAATCCTAACTACTTGATAAAAATTGAAGCAAATGTGATCGCCCGCTGGGAACTTTATTTCTCGAAGGGCTTCTTCTATTTCAAACATTTCATTAGGATACTTATTTTTATTATCTAATGCAAATTGAGTTAAGGATTTTATGTAGGTATCTACACCGACACAATTTCTCTTACACCGCGGGACTGTAATCATTACGCCACGAGCATCTATTATATTCTCGAACGTACCTTTAACATTTAATAATTCCAAAACTCTTTTCGACATTTCAACATTTTTTTGCAAATCAATAATCATATATTTCTCCACTTGTAGTAATAGGGGCGGGTGTATTCAACTCATGTGAACTATAAATGCACGCAGTTAGTTATAAAATTAACGCACACAGTATTGCCGGCTTGTTTGTATCGTTCTCGTTCGGGAACAGCATCTGGGAATGTAAAAGTTGAAGAAAATCCTTGTAATGCCAAACATTCGGCAGGAGTTATGTTGCGTATCCCGAATTTATCTTTTATAATCGGCACGCGGTTAGGGTATGTTCCCATATTGGCTTTGAGTGTAAAGGCAATTCCGTCTTTGCTTGATTGAATACCCCAATCTGAGAAGCGGTACAGTTGTTTTCTATCGGTTATAGCTTTTGGTAGTCTTGCGTATTTGGGCTCATTGGACGCATAGTAGTAGCGGTCATTGACTTTAACCGAAGTATTGATAATATCTGTAATCTTCTTTTCGAGTGGCACTTTATCGGGGAAACGAAAGCTATCGCAAGCCGCTTTATCCTTGAAAGCCACTATGTAAGTTCGTGTTCTATGTTGGGGTATGCCGTAATCGCAAGCATCGGCTATGATATAGCGAATATAGTAACCTCGTCCCGCAAGCTCATTGTGGATTACATTAAAAGTTTTACCATTGTTGTGTTCTGTTAAATTTGCCACATTCTCCAAGAATACGATTCGCGGTTGCTTGGCATCTATGACTTTTCCTACTTCAAAGAATAAATTGCCGCGATTATCATTGAAACCTTTTTGTTTACCGCATACCGAGAACGGTTGACACGGAAATCCCGCCGTAACGATATCGCAATCGGGAATAGTAGATTTATCTATGGAACGAATATCGGCTTCGACGAGATTAACATTCTGGAAATTGTGTCGATAAGTCATACACGCGAATTTGTCGTTATCATTTGCCCATACAATTTCGTGTCCTGCTTTTTCAAAAGCAAGGTCAATACCGCCTATTCCGCAAAAAAGACTGCAAACTTTCATTTATCGTGTATGAGTACTGAAACGCACAGATATGTTCAACGGCAAATAGTACTCGTCGTTGATTTTAATGATACGACTCCAATTATATTTCTCGGCACTTACATATTCGAAATAAGTGTTGCGGTATAAGTAATCGCGGAAAGTCTCCCTGTCATTGGAGTGGTAGCAAATCACATCACCGTCATCCATAACTACAATATAACCGCCGTTTACTTGCTCTCTTCCATCCCATTTGCAAGCCGCGGTCATACCCGTAAATCCCGCCATAAGAAAATCTTTAACTGCTTTTTCATAATACACGGCAGGATTTGATACGCCTAACGGATTTGCCGCTATCATTCTTTCGACGGTTTCTTTAACCTTATTATCTTCGGTAGAATCTATCAAACGGTCTTTTACACACCAAGCCATTATCTTGCTCATAGATTCGCGCACGAGGCATAAGTTTTCGTCATATGTTGGATTTTGCGTTCTGCAATACGAAAGCATTAAATTGTGCTCCGATATGTATTGTTTACACAATCTCCAACCGCGTCCGTCACCGTCGGATATTGCGTTGAACTCCTGCATAATTGACTCATCGCAACTGGATATTTTATACAAAAATTGTGAAGACGAACCCGCATTGAATAACGTGGGGTTTTGACCGAATTTGGATTTGATAGAGAAACCCATAACCGACACAATAGAAGTTTGTCCGTCACGCACTTCGATAAAAATATCATTCTTGCCGCCAAACTGCTTCTTTAATGCTTTGACCGCAGGGGCTTTCGGTTTACCGACATAAATTACTTTTGCGAATTCGCACACAGAATTCGGTGCAGGCACAGACATTCCTTTTGCACTTTTAATACCGTTAAACAAATCGTTCGCTTGCTTTATAAATTCGCGCATAGGAATAGCGGCGAGAACAGCATCCATATTTTGCGGCTTAACAGTAACACATTCGGAATCCTCGTTGACTATGTATTCCAAAACTTGTGTATCATATTCTTGACGAATGATTCTAAGAATATCGAGATAGCTGTCTAATTTTTGCTTGAGTGTTTTGTCGGCAGTATAGAGTTTGCCTTCGCCGAGCAATTTCAGCATTACATAAAATTCAGCCCATTCACCTTTATTCAGTTTCTTTCCGACTATACTTTCAACCATTCTTCAGTGCCTCCTTGACTTTTTCCGCTATGGCTCTAATGACGGGAACGGTTACGCTGTTCCCGAACTGCTTGTACAAGTGAACGTCCGCAAGGACAAGTTTGTAACTATCGGGGAATCCTTGCAATCGTGCCCATTCTCTAGGAGTCATTTTACGAACGCCTTCTTTATTAATTTCGCCCTTTATGTGCGTAGTAGGGGTAAGATCGGTTTGTCGCTTATCGATAATCAAGTTGCGCTCTCTGCCCATACCGCCGCAAACTATAGCACCTGCTACATCGTCCCATTCTCGAATTTCATATCCAAAGCCGTGTCCTTTGGCGGCGTGACGTGCTTTGTGGTCACAAAGCGTTTGCATATAGCACTCGCTCAAATAATACTTTGCTGGAACCAGTCCTTCCAAAATATCTTTAATGCGTTTCGTCGAATCGGTAGGCTCGGGGAATATAAACTCTTTCGGAGCAATATCATTACGGAAAGCAACGATATAAATACGTTCACGGTTTTGCGGCACTCCGAAATCTTTACTGTTAAGGATATGCTCAAAAGGAGTATAGCCGATTTCGCGGAGGGTGTTCTTGATAATATCGAATGTGCGACCTTTATCATGGATAGTAAGACCTTTAACATTTTCACAGAAAATAATTTTCGGTTTTTTCTTATCGCAAATACGAGCAACGTCAAAGAATAACGTGCCGCGCGACATACCTTTGTAGTCGTCCGCAAAGCCTTTGCGTTGTCCTGCAAGACTGAATGCTTGACAAGGAAAACCCGCAAGACAAATATCAAAATCGGGGACATCATCCTCGGCTATTTTCGTAATATCTCCGGCAATTTCGAAATCGTCGGTAAAATTAGCTTTATATGTTTTTTGTGCGTGTTCGTCCCATTCACTGACAAACACGGTTTTCAGCTCTTCGCCAAAAGCCTGTTCGAATCCCAAGCGTATTCCGCCGATACCGGCAAATAAATCAATACTTTTTAACACCTTTGTTTAACCGCCTTTTCTATCTTGTCGGCACAACCCACCGCATCGGTTTTTATCTCTTTACCCCAAAACCTAAGTACTATCCATCCATCGGCTTCGAGTTTTTCGGTAACTTCTTTATCCCGTTGCATATTCCTTTCTATTTTCGGAATCCAAAAGTCTTGCCGCACTTTGAAATCTTCTTTACGTCGATCCCAATTGTATCCGTGCCAAAACTCACTGTCGCAGAACACCGCAACTTTTTTACCGATAAAAGCAATATCGGGATGTCCGAAAACGGATTTGACATTCTTACGGTAGCGCAAGCCTTTTTGCCACAATGCTTTCCGAAGGAGTAATTCAATCTCTGAATCTTTGCATTTAACTTGTTGCATATTATACCGAATTTGTTCTTGTGTCTTCGGCATATCAATCCTCGAACTTTAAACCATTCTTAATACAAAAGTCACGAATTGCTTTCTTTGCTTTCATATTCGGCTCGCTCTTTCCGGTTTCCCATCGACAAACCGTAATAGCATTTACTCCAAGTTCAACGGCCATTTCGTCCTGTGTCAACAGCAATTTCTCTCGCATTT
Source organism: uncultured Christensenella sp. (assembly GCA_910578245.1). GTDB lineage: Bacteria > Bacillota > Clostridia > Christensenellales > UBA3700 > RACS-045. The sequence continues at coordinate 23,732 of CAJTPC010000008.1, forward strand.
TTAACCTTTTCGGAATAGGTCATTTCATTCAACTCCAACTTACATTCGATTATCAATATTTTAGCATTTTCTTAGCATAAAGTCAACGGTATCATTGAACCGAAAATTATAAACATATTGGCTATCGCTTATTTTTTACAAGCAGGATAAGAAAATTCCCAAAATCGTAGATTTGGGCATTTTGATCGCGCTGGGAGCGTGCAGCAATTAGGAAACCTAATTCTGTTTTGATGTTGTAAGGATTCGTCCACAGCGCATAAGATTGTACATTATAAGGAGGTGAGAATTATTTGTAAATAGGTCTTGACAGAATCAAGATTATATACTATCGTATCAATACGAGACCATTTATAAGAGGTGGAATAATGGAAAGAAAAGAAAGCACGCCCATAAGGGAGAATCGTAGGAGATACGAAGAAAACCATAAAGAAGAGCGCAAGGCAAAATGCAAAGTATGGGGAACGAGTATAGACCGCAATTTAGCGGACGAGATTGAAGAGTTCTTAGCAAGGCATAAGCTTACAAAAGTAGCAATAATAGCGGCAGGCTTTGAAGCATTGAAGAAACAGTATGAGCCGTAAAGTGAATTGAGTTCATCATATTGTTTACACGGAAACTTAATAAATATTAGATTGATTAGGGTAGCGGGAACAAATACATGAAGGCGCCTGACCTTCACAAACGAGGCAACAAAATAGGAGCAATAATAGGGGAGCAAAAGAAGCAAAGAGAATTTAGATACAATACAGCAATTGGATGCACGGAGTACACCGTACTAATCCGAGAAGAAGAGACGGCAATCAATACTTTCTTGGAAAAATTGAAGAAGTTAATACTTAGAGACTCGCTTGAAGGTTGTTATTCCAAAGGAGAAGAAGCAATATGATGGAACAACTGAACGAGCAAAGAATAAGAAACAAATATGGAACAAAAGGAGGTGAAAAGATAACAGCGTTATACTGTCGCTTATCAAGAGATGACGAACTCGAAGGAGACAGCAACAGCATTAAGAATCAGAAGGCAATATTGAGCAAGTATGCGGGCGAACACGGATTTACTAATATTTGTTTCTACGTGGACGACGGATATAGCGGAACTAATTTCAATAGACCTGATTTTCAAAGACTTATTTCAGATGTAAACGACGGTAAAGTAGGAACGATAATCGTCAAGGATATGTCCCGTTTAGGTAGAGATTATCTGAAAGTAGGAATGTATACCGAGATAACATTTCCCGAAGCGAACGTTAGGTTTATAGCAATCAACGACGGGGTAGACAGCGAAAGCAGTGTAGACAATGACTTTACACCTTTCAGGAATATCATTAACGAATGGTATGCAAAAGACACGAGCAAGAAGATACGAGCTGTGTTTAGAACAAAAGGGATGTCTGGAAAACCGTTAAGCGCAAAACCGCCGTATGGATACAGAAAAGACCCGTTGGATAAAGACCATTGGATAGTTGATGATGAAGCAGCAGAGGTAGTGCGTCTTATATACAGACTGTGTATGCAAGGGTATGGACCTATGAAAATCGCAAATATACTGACGGAGCGAGGAATAGAAACGCCATATTTATACTGTCATCGTAAAGATTTGCCTGTAACGTCTAAGGAAGTTGAGTATCCCGAAATATGGTATAACCAAACTGTCGTAAAGATTCTTGAGAACCAAAACTATATAGGGAATACTGTGAACTTCAAAACGTGTCGCAAATCGTATAAGCAAAAGAAAATGGTGCGAAATCCGCGGGAAAGTTGGGTAGTGTTTGAAAATACGCACGAGGCAATTATAGACCGAGATACATTTGATACAGTGCAAAGAATTAGAGCAGGTAAACAACGTAGAGAGAAGAGAACAGGTGAGGTAAACAAATATGCAGGATTATTATTCTGTGCAGACTGTGGTGCAAAATTGTTTATTATCCGCCGAGATCCTGCGAAAAGAGGGAATGCGTTCAACTGTTCTACTTATCGTAAAAAGAAGAAAGGCTTATGTACTTCGCATAGCATAGAAGAGAGTGTATTAGACAAGATAGTGCTTGCGGATATGCAGAGAGTATTTTCAATGGTAAAGGATTATGAACAAGAGTTTTTGTCTTTGATTGAATGTAAGGCAGATAAAGAATCTAAAAAGAGAATAGCACAATGTAAGCAAGAACTCGAAGAAGCAGATAAGCGTATAACACAACTCGATAAAACAATCCAAAGACTTTACGATGACCGAGTAAACGGAATGATAACGGATGAAAGATTTGCAACTCTATACAAGAATTATGAAACGGAACAAACTGCGTTGAAAGAAGGTTTAGATAAGTTAAGGGCAGAATTGCAAAGAGCAAATAAGCAAACGGCGAATGTGTCCAGCTTTATGAAGATAATCCGTAAGTACACTGAGATAACCGCGCTTACACCTGAAATCTTACACGAGTTTATATCAAAGATAGTGGTACATCAAGCGGAAGTGGTGAATGGACATAAGAAGCAAACGATAGAGATAATCTACAACTGCGTGGGAGTAATTCCCACGCAGGATGAGCAACCAGAAGTAGCAATAGTGGCATAAAATCCCTATCGCTACACACCATTTGCGTTGCTTTTTTTAATTCGATTATTATCAATTGGTTTACTTATATGATATATTAAAGCGTTATCGTAACTTTATTTAGATTCCTCGGCGTGTCAACGTTCAGACCTTTGGCAAGTCCTATGTTGAGAGCCAAAAGGCTTACGGCAGTACCGTAGAGTACGGGAGCTTCGAATATGTCTGCTTCCGGCATGACGATAGCGTTGCTTGCGCAAGCAAGTACTTCCGGAATATTGCTAAACGCGGTGAGGTTGGCGCCAAGACCTTTTATTCTTTGAGCCATTGCCGTAAATTCGCCGTCAAAGTTGCCTTTGGGCGCAAGCATAATTACGTTGGCGTTCTCATCGAGAAGCGAGAGCGGACCGTGCATAAAATTGGCGGAAGAATATGATCGGTTGAAGAGGTAGCAACACTCAGTCAACTTCAAGGCGCATTCATCGCCTGTTCCCAACATTGTTCCGCGGGAGAGTACTATAAAGTTATTAAGCGTATGTAAATTCTTAGCCGCGCACTCGATTGTAGGATTGAGATTGAGTATTTCTTGGATTCTGTCGGCTAAGCCGTTGTAGTCCGCATCGAAATCACCCTTAAGCGCGCTTGTAAGCATATATAGCGCAAAGAGTTCGCCTATATAAGTCTTGGTTGCAGCTACGCTCTTTTCCTCTTCTACGTCCATAAAGAGGTGGAAGTCGCACATATTTGCAATCGGACTATCTTGGTTGTTGGTTACGGCAATTGTCATAGCGCCGTTTTTGATAGCTTTTTCAGTTACGGCTACTGTGTCTTTAGACATACCGCTTTGAGATATAACTACCATGCACGTATTCTTCATATTGACGTCGCTGTCATAGACGGTCGTCAAAGACGGATGATATTTTCCAACGCTTATACCCGTGATAAGGGGGCATACAAAGGAAAATACCGTAGCGGCATTGTCGGAAGTACCTCTTGCCATTGTCACGATATTGGTAATACCTTTGTCTTTGAACGTCTTGTATATTTGAGGCAAGACGGGCTTGCATGCCGTTATCGTGCGCTTCATCATAGAAGGCTCGCTGAAAATCTCTTGTTGCATTAACGTGGTCATTATTCACCTCTCAACTGTTTTGTATTTAATTGATATTATATATATTCTATCATATATCGCTGACATAATCAATATATACTTTTTATTATACGTATATAAAATCAAAATGTTGCCTGCTCAGTGCAACAAAGAATATATAAATTGTTCCGCCATACGTCCCGATTTGCTTCCGTTGCGAATTGCCCAAGTAAGAGCTTTTTTATCAAGTTGGGTTTCGTCCAAGTCAATATTGTATCTTTTGGCAAGTTGGCGGACAATATTGAGAAATTCCTGTTGGTCGGGCGAAGGGTAGTATATCGACAAGCCGAAGCGAGCTACTAAGGATAGTTTCTCGTTTTTGGTATCCGACTTATGAAGTTCGTCCATAGGGTCAATATCGCTGTTGTCGCTATAATGTTCTTTAATGAGATGTCTGCGGTTGGACGTAGCATAGATAAGCACGTTGTCGGGTTTGACCTCAAGACCGCCGTCAATTATTGCCTTGAAATACTTATATTCTACTTCAAAGTCATCGAAAGACAAATCGTCGAGATACAGTATATACTTATAGTTGCGACCGGCAAGTTTGCTTATGAGGTCGCTAATATGCATAAATTGATGCTTATACAGTTCTATTACTCTCAAGCCTTGTTCGTAAAACTCATTGATAAGGGCTTTTATCGTAGAAGATTTGCCCGTGCCCATATCCCCGTAGAGTAGGACGTTGTTGGCTTTCTTGCCGTCAAGGAAAGCCTGTGTATTTTGTAATACGCGTTGTTTTTGCAAGTCGTATCCCACAAGATCGTTAAGACGCTTTCCGTCCATGCATGTGATAGGCAATAGCTTGGCGCGATTATTCTCATCAACTACTCTGAAGGCCTTGTTAAGTCCCAATTCTCCCACGCCGTAAACACGGTAAAATTCTATTACGGTATTCAAAAAGGCTTGAGTAGTTTTGCACTTTGACAAATCAAGCGAAAACTTTTGTATTTGATCGGCGTACGGAAAAGTTGATTTTGAAAGCGTACTTTTGAAGTTTTTTATAAGATTAGCGTCGTTTTCCACCGTGGGCAAAGCAGATGGAGATAGATTAAAAATCTCCATTAGATTGCGACAGTCTTCATAGGCAAAGTCAAGCATAGTTCCGCTGACGCCGTCTTTGCGTTCGCACGCTAAAGAAAACGCATTCTCGTTGTCGGCGATAAAGTAAGCGATATAGTATTGCCAACAGTTGCCATTCACGGCATGTTTGTCGGCAAAAGAAATAAGTTTGCCTATTAAGTCAAAGTCGTTAAGATTGTTGCGCGGATATTGCAAGAAGTCCTCTAAAAGAGAGTCTTTTATGTCGAATAGTCTTAAGTGTTTTGCTAATCTTTCCATAGTAACTAAGATTATATACCTAAAGCGCGTCTATATGCAAGAAATTTGCCAAATTTTGTGTATTGTTTAATGAAAAATATAATGATAAAATGAAGGTACAGTAAGAGTTTGCCTGACACGATTTTGTCTGGCAGGAGGAGTTTATGATAAAGAGAATAACTAAATTGACAATGGTAATGCTCCTGATTGGAACGGTATTGGCTTTTAGCGTAATGGCTTGTCAAAGTCCGTCTGCGGATACTAATAATACGTACGGTAATTGGGAGGTCGATTGGAACGGCTATAATCCCGGACCGTCTGTGAGCGATACTCCAAACAACGGCGGAGGAGATACGGAAGAAGAACCTCCGACAGTCGTTAATCCTGTGACCTATACGGCTATGATAAAGAGCAATACCAACGCTCTCAACGTGCGTTCTACACCGTCTACGGGCGGACAAGTTCTCGGCACCTTGGATAAGGGCGATATGGTGAGATACGAAGACTTGCAAAACGGCTGGTATAAGACGGTATACAAAGAGAGAATAGCGTACGTATCTGCGAGTCACGCAAGCGTAACGTATATGCAACAGGCGTCGGATAAGGTGGAAAGCGTCGTTTCCGTCGGCGAAGAACTTTTGGGTTATCCCTACGTGTGGGGAAGTCAACGCTATCACTGGGGCAACGGCGTTATCAATTCAGCCTTTATCCCCGGACAGTTTGATTGCTCGGCGCTAATGCAGTACATATTCTTCAAAGGCGCAGGAGTGGTAATGGATCTGAATACCCGTACGCAAGTTTTGCAAGGCGTTAAAGTCGACCCTTCCGACTTGCAAAGGGGCGACGTAATGTTCTTTACCAACGACAGCAGAGTAAATAACACAGGTGTGGAAAGAGTGGGACACGTGGCATTGTACTTGGGAAACAATTACATACTTCACACGGCGTCCGACCACGCCGTAATCGAAGAGATTAGCGCGAAGAGATGGAGCTATTTTATAGTAGCCAAGCGCTTCGTGTAGTATCAACAAGTCAGTATTACATTTTTCTCTCGGTAATATTAAATTGCCATAATAAGTCGGCGTAGCTACCTCCAAATATTTGCTAACGCTACCGAGAGTTATCCTCCTTGTATAAGCTATCTACTTATGGGTAGGCTTAATACGGGGAGGATTTTTTCTAAGTTCGCCGATAAAATTCTATTTGATTGGGCTTATAAAAATAGTTATTGCGTATTGCAAATAGTCGTGGTATAATATGTATTATGAAGTTCCTAATTATTGACGATAACAATAGAACAAACCAAAGTCTTGTCGATTTGCTTGGAGCATTGGGAAGTTGCGACAGCGCGTACGATGGCATTAAAGGCCTCTATATGGCGGAAGCTAAGGCGTACGACCTTGTCGTATTGGAATTGATATTGCCAAAAATGAGCGGATTGGAAGTACTCAAAGAATTGAGAATGAGGAGCAACTGTCCTATTTTGATAGTTTCGGCGTTGGATTCTGTAGAAAAAAAGGTCGAGGCGTTGAAGTCGGGCGCAGACGATTATATCTGCAAGCCATTCAATAATGAAGAATTGTTGGCAAGGGCAGAAGCATTGCTCCGTCGTTACAACAACAACTTCTACAGCAAATACGTCAACAACGATATAGAACTTGATTACAAAAGCAAAATGCTCAAAATAAAAGGACAATACGTCAAACTTCCCGGTAAGACTTACGACGTTTTGGAATGTCTTATACGCAGTCGCAATACTATCGTGTCTAAGGACCAAATTTACTTCAAAATCTGGGGACTTGACAGCGAAACGGTAATTACTGTCGTAGAAGTCTACATGTCTAAGTTGAGAAAATTGCTTGCGCGTTACGACTGCGACAGATATCTTCAGACGATAAAGAACTTCGGATATATGTGGTCGGATACTGCCACTAACCAATAAATATAGGAGGGCGGTATGGCGAACAGTATCTTGATAATAGGCGGTGGCGCAAGCGGACTTATGTGCGCTATCGGACTTGCAAAGAAGGGGAAGAGGGTCGTTGTGCTTGAAAAAAACGAGCGTGTCGGCAAAAAGTTGCTTGCTACAGGCAACGGCAAATGTAATCTCACCAATATCAATACTACTTATAAAGATTATAATACTACTTTTATCAAAGATATTTTAGAGGAATTTACGCCGCAAAGAATTATAGACGAATTTGCGCAACTGGGACTTTTGACAAAAGTCGATTCAGAGGGCAGAGTTTATCCATATAGCGAGAGCGCGGGCAACGTGCTAAATGTATTGCTTCGCCGTCTTGACGAATACGGAGCGCAGATTGTATGCAACGCCTTAGTAGAAAAGGTCACGCATGATAACGGAAAGTGGAAGGCTGTAACAAGTAAAGGCGAATTTATCGGCGATAGCTTGGTATTTGCATGCGGAAGCAACGCTACGAGCGGAATTGACAGCCTTGGTATAATGGCGAAATTGGGACATAAAGTTACGCCGTTCAGATACGCGATAGCTCCGCTTTTATGCGATGACGTTAGGGGCGCAAACGGCGTGCGCGCCAAAGCCTACGCTGGCATATATATCAACGGAGAATTTATAATGGGCGAAAGGGGCGAATTGCTCTTTAAGGACAACGCGCTTTCGGGCATACTTGCTTTTCGCCTATCTTCGGCGCTTGCCAGATTTAGAGATAAAGTTGAAGAGTGCAAGGTTAATATAGACTTTCTTCCCGATATGCAGGAGAAAGATCTTGCAGATTTTATATATAACAACTGTAGCGTTTACTCACCTTTGGAAGGCGTATTGCACAAGGCTATTTCGCAAAATATAATTGCAAGAATACCTATGGACAGGTCGCTTATTATGTCGCGTAAAAAAGCCTACGACATTGCCAAGGCTTGCAAGAATTTCCAAGTAAATATCAAAGGCGTAGGCGCGAGAACCGGCGCGCAAGTCGCATGCGGCGGCGTTGCTACAGACGAGTTGGATATGCGTACGTTGCAATCGAAACTACACGAAGGGCTGTATTGCATAGGCGAGAGCGTTGACGTCGACGGACTTTGCGGAGGTTGTAATCTTCACTGGGCGTGGGCAAGCGCAATGGCGGTGTCTAAAGATTTGATATGATTAGAGCAGACCAAATAAAACTTCCCGTAGACTATACCGATGACGACGTCAAAAAAGGCGCCGCGAGAGCGCTTGGCGTAAGCGGCAACGAAGTAAAAGGATACGAGATAATAAAAAAGTCCATAGACAGCAGAGATAAGAGCCGAATTAGATACGTATTAAGCGTAGCGGTAACTTTAGAGGGCGAAAAAAAATATCTTGCCAGACACCCTAAAGCCGTTTTATATATTCCCCCTGCGAGAAACATCGAAAGTATTTTGCCAAAAGAAATACCTGCGCCGTCAAAAAGACCTGTGATAATAGGACTGGGTCCGGCGGGACTTTTTGCGGGTTTGACGCTTGCTAAGGCAGGATTGCGACCAATTCTCTTTGAGAGAGGTAAGCCTGTAGACGAAAGAGCAAAGAGCGTAGAGGACTTTATCAATACTTGCGTACTCGATACGCAGAGTAACTTGCAATTCGGCGAGGGAGGAGCGGGTACATTTTCCGACGGCAAACTCAATACGGGAACGGGTTCTGCGCTAATTAGCGTAGTTTTCGGGGAGTTCGTCAAGTTCGGCGCGCCTGAACAGATACTTTACGATGCAAAACCGCACGTGGGTACGGACAAGTTACGCAATGTAATTAAGAATATGCGCCGTGATATAGTCGCCCTTGGCGGAGAAGTATATTTTGACAGCAGATTGATTGATATAGAGTCGAGTGGCGGTAAACTTACGGGAGTAAAGATAGACACCAAAGATAGAGGAATTTGGAGCATTGATTGCGATTGCTGTATACTTGCTGTCGGACATAGCGCAAGAGATACTTTCGAGATGCTTGCTTCAAAAGTCAAAATAGAGCAAAAGCCATTTTCAATCGGCGTTCGTATAGAGCATCTTCAGAGCGCTATCGACAGAGGACAGTACGGCGGACAGAAAGGACTTCCTCCGGCTAATTATTCGCTTTCCTGTCATCTTGACGGCGGCAGGTCTTGTTATACTTTTTGTATGTGTCCCGGCGGATACGTTATGCCTGCCGCTTCGGAGGAAAAAGCAGTTGTAACCAACGGTATGAGTTATTTTGCCCGCGATGGCGTCAACGCTAACAGCGCTTTGCTAGTGGGTGTCGGACCTCAAGATTTTTCTTCTTCAAATCCCTTAGCAGGAGTGGAATTTCAGCGCAAGTACGAAAGACTTGCCTATGCCGTATCCAATTCGTACAAAGCTCCTTGTCAAAGATACGAGGACTTGGTCAACGGCAAATCAAGCAGTGGTTTCGGACAGATTTTGCCAACGTACCCTATGGGCGTAACGCAAGCCGATTTGAGGGCTTGTTTGCCCGACTATGTTACAAATAGCATAGTGGAAGCTGTAAAAGCGTTTGATAAAAAGCTCAAGGGTTTTGCAGACCCTGACGCGCTTTTGACGGGTGTGGAAAGCCGTTCTTCAAGTCCTATCAGGATACTTCGCGACGCTCATGGAGATTGTTCGATAGGAGGTCTTATGCCTTGCGGTGAGGGCGCGGGATATGCAGGCGGTATTACTTCCGCAAGCGTAGACGGAATCAATATCGCGCTTAAATACATCTCAAAACTATTCGGCAAATAGTTGTTAAGATACATAAGCGATATGACGAGCCTTATTTTATCTCCAATATATTATATATAAATAATTGTTTTTTGCTTTTGCGTATGATATAATGTATCTGCATATGAGCGTTTTTAATGTTTTGTATAATATAAAACGCATAGGTGGGAATAATGAAAAGTAGAGCGTAGCGTAATACGCTAGGCAGAGAGATATCAACATACGTATTTGAAATACAAGAGGTTAATATGACAAACAAGACAAGACAAATAGTAGTTGTGGTGGCAGTATTCGTAATTGCTTTGGCGTCACTTGGTACAATTATAGGACTTTTGGTCAATACGGGGCAGTTGTCAGAATACTCTGACGGATTTAGATATGAAGTAAACGGTTCGCGAGTTACTATCATTAGTTACGAGGGTAGCGATACCGACGTTGTCGTACCCGACAAACTCAAAGGACACAGAGTGGTCGGAATAGCCAAAGACGCTTTCTTAAATTCTGCCAGTTTGATTAAATCTATCAAGTTCAACTGCACGTACTCTTCCTTTTATATTGCAGACGAGGCTTTTGCCAAATTAACTGCGCTTGAAAAAGTCGTCTTGCCAAGCAAGCTAAAGGAGATACCTTACGGGGCATTTGAAGAGTGTACGTCGCTTAAGAGCGTAATTATTCCAAACAGCGTTACCGTAATAGGAGGCAACGCTTTCAAAGGTTGTAATTCTTTGAACTTTATCTACAGTAACGAGAACTATTTAACCGAGGGCGATAACGCTGTTAGAAACAACGCGCTTTATCTTCCGACGTCGTTGCTTGAGATAAGCGCAAGCGCTTTTGAAAATTGCACTGCTATAGCTAATATGTATATTTCCAAGGACTTGGAAAAGATTGGCGATAAGGCGTTTAACGGTTGTAAAAATCTTACGGGCTTAGTAGTAGCCGCTGAAAGTGAAATAACCAGTATAGGCGAATACGCTTTTTGCGATACAACGCTTAGTTCATCGGCCGGCACACCGCTTTCTTTCCCGAATGTCGTTACTATAGGCGCGCATGCTTTTGAAAGTATCAATACCACTTACTTTGCTTATATGGAATTGCCTAATACGGTAACCAGTATTGGCGAATACGCTTTTTCCGAATGTACGTCGCTTAGCAAATTCGTAATGGCTGAAGATACTAAGATAGAAACTATGGGCGAAGGCGTATTCCAAGGTTGCACTGCGTTGAGAAACGTCACGTTGCCTACTGAAATCAAGGAAATTCCCGCAAAGACTTTTATGGGTTGTTTTAGACTGTTGTACGGCGATAACGACTTTGTTATAGGAAAGCACGTAGAGAGTATCGGCGACGGAGCGTTTGCGCTCTATGTTGGCATGGGCGAAAAACAATCTCCCGCTGATTTTATGAGACACGTAATCACAGTGGACGAGGAGAACGAACATTTTGATATCATCAGACTTGAGGATAGCAGAATCGAAGGTAATTCCAATTCGACGTATAGACAAGGTTTGCTCACCGACATTGGCGGTACGACTATTTACGCTTACTACGGCTCTTACGATTCCAAATCTTACAGTCCTTCTACCAACGGTAAGACGTTTAGACTTTTGGATGTAGAGGGAAGAACGGTTCAAAGCGTAACCACTGTCAAACCGTATGCGTTCGCAGGCGTAAAGTTTGATTATATCGAACTTCCCGTTACGATAAAAGGACTCGGCGAATACGCATTCTACAAAAGTCACGTTACTACTTTCTATACTTCTGCTATTGATTGGGAGTTTACGGAAAATACTTTTGAAAAGCTAAATCTTAATCTTGAGGAAGATAAAAAGCTAGTAGGCACATATCCCGAAATGGAAGTCTTGCTTCTCCAAAGCAAAGACGGCGTCGAAGCCTTTTTGCGTAAACTTGGCGAATACGGTATACCTGCGGGAACTTACAGCGGAGATTTGTCTTAAGGTATAATTATATAAATAATGGATAATACAGCTGAGCGAATTTTGCTTGGCTGTATTTATTTTTATGAATACATAAAAGGTTTTTCTTTGCTTATACTATGCTCGGAGGTCATTATGAAAGAGACAGGTATAGTAAGAAGAATTGACGAATTGGGTAGAGTGGTTATCCCTAAGGAATTGAGAAAAGTACTCAAACTTAAGGAAGGCGAATTGCTGGAGATCTTTACCAACGATAGCGGTGAATTGGTATTTAAGAAATACAATGAAGTAGGCGCTACGCCCGAACAGCTTGACGCGATAAGCAAGGTGCTTTATAAGAACACCGGCAAGGAAGTGGCAATTTGCGACACAAGCAGTATCTTGGCGCACGTTGGCGGTAAGGAAGGTCTGCAAGGCGAAGATATAAGCGATGAACTCTACGGCGTACTTGACAATCGCAAGTCGCGACTTATCAAGGACAGAGGTATTCGTCTTGTAGACGATATGCAAATCAATCGAAACTCCGAACAGTACATTGTTCCGCTTATCAGTAGCGGTGATTTGTACGGCGGTATAATTCTTTCGGCAGAAAAGCTCGGCGCGGTAGATATGGCGCTTTGCGACGCAATGGCAGGGTACTTGACGTACAATATAGGCTAGAATGAAAAGACGTACGATAGCGCAAGGCGCAATATTGCTTGCGGTATGTTCTATAGTCGCAAAGCTACTTGGCGGAGCGTATCGCATTGCGCTCACTTACGTGTTGGGAGCGGAAGGCATAGGCTACTATCAGTTGGTCTTCCCGTTCTTTGCGCTATTACTTGCCATTATCAGCAATGCAATACCGCTTACTCTCTCACGGCAGATATCCGCAGAAATAGCTCACGACAGATTGGGAGCAGTTGGCTCTATAATTAGGAAATCGGTATTATACGCAGTCTTTGCAGGCGCGGTGGGCGTAATATTTACAGTATTACTTTCGCGCGTTATGGCGAACGCGCAATCGCAAGCGGGCGTATATATCTGCTACGTTGCAATAGCTCCGGCAATAATATTCGTAACTTTAGCGGGCGTATTCAAAGGCTGGTTTTTAGGACACGGCAACACCGCGCCTTCGGGAGTAAGCCAAATCGTTGAGGTATTCGTTAAATTCGGTCTTGGTTTGCTCTTTGCGTTCTTACTAATGAAAAGGGGACTTATGCAAGCCGTTGCCGGCGCATTAGTCGCCGTAAGCGTAAGCGAGTTTGTTTCTCTCTTAACTGTATTTATATGGTATACAGTCTCGGCAAAAGATGAGAGGAAGTTGCCTGCGCTTGAAACAGAATACAAATTCTTTTCTACTTTTTTACCTATCACGGCAAGTGGGTTTATCTTTCCGTTGATAGCTTTTATAGACAGTATTATGGTCGTCAATTTGCTAATCCACGGCGGAGCGACAGATGCGGTAAGTCAATACGGTATACTCACAGGTCCCGTTGCGTCAGTGATAAATATGCCTATCGTACTGGCAATGTCCATATCGGTAGCTATAGTGCCTGCGGTAGCAAGCGCAATGGTCGGGTATGACGTAGTATCTATTAAGCAAAAGACAGCCACTACCTTAAAGATGTGTCTTATGATAGCCATGCCATTCTTTTTGGGCGGAGCAATTATGTCAAGACAAGTCGTCGGATTGCTCTATCCGTCGCTCGGACAGGCAAATAAAGAATTGACGGCGTATCTGCTTTCATTGACGGCGATTAATATTTTGTTGCTGTCGTTGCTCGAAGCTCTCGATGCAATACTGCAAGGACTTGGAAGACTTCGTCCCGTGCTTATCAACATTGCCGTGGGCGGAGCGCTAAAAATACTAATAGAGCTTATATTCGTGCCGAGATGGGGTATTGCGGTAAGCGGTATATCCTCAATCGTGTTCTACATGACTGCTTTTACTCTCAACGGCGTATATTACAACAAACTTGTAGGTAAAAATACAAAACTCTTCAAAAGTATTAGTAAAATCATGTTGGCGGGTGCTATAATGTCAGTGGCAATGCTACCGTCGGTATTCATTCATAGCAATATATGGTCGCTAGTCTATGCTGTTTGCGCGGGAGCCGTTGCGTATATAGGAACGTTGCTACTGACGAGAGCGGTGGATGAGAATGAAATGCAGATGTTACCGCTTGGCAATAAGCTAACGCGTGTCTTAACAAAAGTTAAATACTATAAAAGCCTCTGATTAAATTCTGACGGCGGGATTGAGGAAACTTAATTAAAGAAGTTTTAGTAAGGAGAGTAAACAAAATGATAACGGTAGTGGCGTTGGGTTGCGCTAAAGGACAGCTCACTATTGCGGGCGCTGAAGCTATTGACAAAGCAAACAAGGTCTTTGTCAAAACTGCGCTCACCGATACATACGAATATTTCAAAGACAAGGGCATTGAATGTATATCCCTTGATTTTATCTATGACAAATCCCAAAATTTTGACGAACTTGACGAGGAAATAGCAAACTACCTCATAATGCAGAATACGGATATAGTATACTGCGTCAACGGTAGCGGATACGAGGACAGGTCTGTCGCGTTGCTTAGAGAAAAGACTGAAGTAGAGATATTTCCGTCCGCGTCTTTTGGCATAACCGGCGGCCAGCCGAGTATGGCAAGCGTTTTGATTAGCGCCTACGAACTTGTCAATATCAAGGGCTTTAATTACGATACCCGACTATCGATGTGCGTTACTGATATAGACAATTCATTCATTGCAGGAGAGGTAAAACTGATTCTGCAAAATATTTTAGGCGATGAGGAAAGCGCGTTTTTCAACGGCAAAGAAATTGCGATTTACGAATTGGACAGACAAGAGAAGTACGACTACGCAACGACGCTCTTCGTCACGCCAAAGAATCTTGTAGAAAAGCAAAGATTTAACTTTTTCGATTTATATCGGATTATGCGCGTATTGCGCGGAGAAAACGGCTGTCAGTGGGATAAAGCGCAGACGCACGAGAGCATAAGACAAAACGCTGTAGAAGAAGCCTACGAGCTTGTAGAGGCTATAAATAACAACGATATAGATAATATCGTCGAAGAGAGCGGAGATTTGTTTTTGCAAAGTATATTTCATTGCGTGATAGCCGAGGATTGCGCGGAGTTTAACTTGGAAGATTGCTTGAGCGGTATATGCAGAAAACTTATCGACAGACATACGCATATTTTCGGCGACGTCGTAGCCAACACCCCTGAAGAAGCGCTAAAGGCGTGGGATAACGCAAAGGCTAAGGAAAAGCGTTATTCGTCTGCAAGCGACAAGATAGATAAAATTGCCAAGGCGTTGCCTGCGCTTATGAGAGCATACAAAATACAAAAGGTTGCGGGCAAAGTGGGATTTGAATTCGATGATTTCGAGCAAGTAATCGGCAAGGTAAAAGAGGAGATAGAGGAGTTTTGCAACGCCAAGACGGCAGACGAACTCGAGGACGAGGGCGGAGATATTCTTCTTGCAGCAGTCAATGCTTTGAGGTGGAAAAAGGTCGAGCCTGAAGTTGCGCTGTCAAGGGCTATAGACAAATTCGTCAAGAGATTCAAATACGTTGAGGAAAAGTGCAACGGCGATATGCAGAGCAAGAGCCTTGACGAGTTGAACGCACTTTGGGAGGAAGCAAAAGTTGCCGCAAAGCATTGATTTTAAGGGCGTAGTTTTTGCTCCCATTGCAGGATATAGCGACGTAGGCGCGCGTAGAGTGAGCGCTATGCGAGGGGCCGATATGACTTATACCGAAATGGTAAGCGCAAAGGGCTTAGTATACGGTAGCGAAAAGACAGAGGACTTACTGCGCACTACCGACATCGAAAAAATTAAGTGCGTACAGATCTTCGGTAGCGAGCCGTACTATATATCCAAAGCCGTTGAGCATAAGGCGCTTGAGAAATTCGACGTAATAGATATCAATATGGGATGTCCAGTGCCAAAGATTGTTAAGAACGGCGAAGGTAGCGCGTTGCTAGAGAACATTTCTTTAGCGCAAGAGATAGTTAGGTCAGCGATGGTTGTCGGCAAGCCCGTTACCGTCAAATACCGTCTAGGCGTCAACGCGCAGAATATAATTGCCGTAGACTTTGGCAAAGCAATGCAGGACGCAGGCGCCAGCGCGATAACCGTTCACGGTCGTACACGCGAGCAGATGTACGCAGGCAAAGCAGATTGGCAGGAAATAGCCAAGGTAAAAAAAGCGGTAAATATCCCTGTATTTGTCAACGGCGATATTGTCGATAGGACAAGCTATCAAGAGGCAATGACGGCAACGGGTTGCGACGGCGCGATGATTGCCAGAGGAGCGCTCGGCAATCCTAAGATATTCAGCGACATTAAGAGAATAGATATTGAGAATTACAGTCTAAAGCAAGACATATTGACGCACTTAAATACTATGTTGGAATTTCATCATGAGAGCTTTGTAGCGTGTAATTTCAAAAAACATCTTGCTTATTACTGTCGCGGAATGAGAGGACAAAGACAAATCAAACTCGACGCGTACGCGAGCAAAACTATTGAAGATATAATTCGAGTTATTGATAGATATTTTTAGTAATACTATATGAGGCGGTAAAGAATTGATAATACAAAAAGCCAAAATGCAAGATGCGCAAGGGATTTTTCATTTGACGCAAGATACGATACGCGCTGAGTATACCAACGTCTATAATCAATATGAAATAGACTTTTTCTCAACTTTACACAGTCAAGAAGCAATTCAAGATGATATAGCAAAAGGAATCGTATACGTTCTTTCAAAAGGCAATAAAATCTTGGCTACTGCGACTGTTGAGGGAAATCATTTGATGAGAGTCTTTGTGGAGAAATCACATATAGGACAGGGCTTCGGCAGTCAGATTATGGACTTTGTCGAACGTGAAGTCTCTCGGAATTATGACGAAATCGTCCTTGATACTTCGCTTGTCGCAAAGAATTTTTATCTTCACAGAGGATATGTGTTTACGCATAGCGAAACTTTGGAGATAGACAACGGAAGAATATTAGATTACGAAGTAATGAAGAAAAGTTTAACGGAAGGTAAGAAATGATAAACATAGTATTAGTAAATCCGGAAATTCCCAACAACACAGGCAACATAGTTCGCACTTGCGCGGTGACGGGCGCGAAATTACATATAATCGAGCCGTGCGGATTTAGTTGGGAGGACAAGTATCTCAAGCGTAGCGGACTTGACTATTGGGAGATATCAGACGTCAACCGCTATGAAAGCATGCAAGCCTTTTTAGCTGAGAACTTTGGCGATAAAGCGGACGCTTGCGACAACGTTGCTTTGGCGGTGAAGAATACCAAGCTAAATAGCAAAGACCAATTTTTCTTTGCTTCTACCAAGTCGGATCACAATCATACAGACGTGAGGTATAATGAGGAGTGTTGGGTGTTCTTCGGCAGAGAAACAAAAGGACTTGACGAAGAGCTTCTTCATGAAAACTACGCCGATTGTATACGTATTCCGATGCGCGCAGAAGCGCGTTCGCTCAATCTTGCCAATAGCGTAGCCATTATTATTTATGAGTATCACCGTCAACACGCTTACAAGGGACTTAACGAGGTAGGCAAGTTAACAAAAGTATTCTAACTTTGTAAATTTTTTATTATAATAAAGTAAAAACCTTTTATTAGTATTGAAATTGTAAAAATATTATGCTAAAATGTGTATGCTAATAAAGTAGGGGGATAGGCGATAAATGCAATTTGTGAATTATAAGAATTACGGCAAATGCGTAAAATTATCAAAGGGCGGTAAAACCATGCTTATCACCGTCGACGTCGGTCCCAGAGTTATTTTTTACGGCTATGACGGCGGAGAAAATATCTTCTACGAGGATGAGAAAGATCTTATCAATAAGGGCGGAGAGTTCTTTGATACGAATCTTCAAGGCAAGGGCATTTGGCACATCTACGGCGGTCATAGGCTTTGGAAATGTCCCGAATATCTTGACACCTACTATCCCGACAATTCGCCCGTCAAAGTCGTGGAAGAGAACGATAGCGTTACATTTATCAGCGACGTTGAGATTACCACTAATTTGCAAAAGAGTATAAAGATAACTATGGACGCCAACGGCAACGCCGTGTTGGAGCATAGATTTGTCAACAAAGGAGATTGCGCTACTTCGCGCGTTGCGCTTTGGGCGCTTTCTGTTATGGATAAGGGAGCAAAAGCGTATATCCCAATGAGTAGCGAAAATACGGGACTTTTGCCCAACAGAAACCTCTCGCTTTGGAGCTATACGGATATTAAGGATGAAAGGCTGGAAATTCTCAACAACGCTATAATATTGCAACAAAAGAATATTGCTCAGCCTCTCAAAATCGGTACTTTCGCCTGCGGACCGGTCAGCGTAGACGTCAAGGGTATGAAGTTTTGTATAGAGATAAATTCTCCTAAGGGCGAATACGGCGACAATAATTGCAATATCGAAACTTATACCAACGATATTATGTTGGAGATAGAGACGCTTTCACCGCTTAGAAGTTTGGCAGTGGGCGAAGAAGCTGTACATATAGAAAAATGGAGTTTGACAAAATAATGAAAAAGCGTAGTTTTGTTTCAATACTTTTAATATTATCGATAGTCTTGGTATTGTCTTTGACAGCTTGTAGCGGATTGTTTGGTAATTCCGACCCGTCAAGATATTACATCGACATCGGTCACGTAGAAGACGCCAGCGTGGCAAGTATCGTAGCCAACAATTCAATCGCGTCTTGCGTACGCATAATTACCGACTTCAAAAGGAACGACAAAGTAGTCGCTTCAAGCGCTAGTAGCGGTTTTGTTATCACAGAGGACGGCTACGTGTTGACTAATAGGCACTGCGTAGTTCGCTATTATTCAACGGGTACCGACATTCCCTCTCAGACGGACACTACGTGTATGGACGCCGATTATTACGTTGTTTTTGCCGATAATATTCAATATACAGCTACGTTAGTGGATTGGTGTTCTACGGCAGATCTTGCCGTGCTTAAAATCAACGCGAAGAATAGTATTTTTCCTTTTCTATCGCAGAAGTTCCAACCGTTGGTATTGGAAACCGAGCAAGAATTGTATTACGGTCAGAGAGTATATACTATTGGCAATCCTGAAAATTTGGGGTTAATGTTATCCGAATTAATGATTTCTATGCCTTCGGTGCGATTCAGGAAAAAAGACGAAAATGATAATATCATAGAAGATTCTTTCATTTCCACAGTTCTTGACGGCAACATAAATCACGGCAACAGCGGTGGACCTGTTATCAACGTGTATAGCAGAGTAAGCGGAATTATTTACTCAAGAATCGATGGCAGTAAAAATGACGCGTACGGCATAGGTTGCGCGGTTCCTACCAGCGAAATTATTAGCTTTTTAGACAGTATAAAGAGCGTAAAAATCAACTATTTGACGACGCCCGCGCCGTCAGGTAATTGATTAGCGACTTAATATTTAGCCATTTAGAGAAGTGCGAAAGAGAATGTCACAAGATAAGAAAGTTAATTTGCATAAAGGTCACAGACAAAGAGTTAAAGAAAAAGTCATGGAACAAGGCATATTGCATTTGCCTGAACATGAAGCCCTTGAGCTGTGGCTATATCCGCTTATCCCAATGAAAGATACCAATGCTATTGCTCATGAATTGATAAATAGGTTTGGCAGTATTCAGAACGTTTTTGACGCTTCGCCGAAAGTGCTTATGGAAGTCAAGAATATGACTGAAAACGCCGCTTTATTCTTGAGCATCTTTCCGCAAATGTCAAAAATATATACTTCTCAAAAGTTTGGACCGAAGCCGATGCTTGACACCGTAGCTCACGCAGTAGAGTATCTTCAGAATTTGTTTCTTGACGAAAAGGAAGAAGCCATGTATATGCTGATGCTCAACGCTAAGGGTATGCTTTTGTCAAGTTGCAAGGTAGGCGTGGGTAGTATGGATTCCTGTCAACTCAATACCCGCGAGTTTATAATGCGTACCGCAGATTCGCAAGGCAACTGCATAATGATAGCGCATAATCACCCTTCGGGCAGCGCTTCGCCGTCCTATCAAGATTGCGAGTTCACTAGGTGGCTAATACCCTTCGCCGAAGTACTGGGTATCAACGTTATCGATCACATAATCATATCTTCCGAGGGCTACTATTCCTTTAGAGAAAACAATATGCTCTCTAATTACGCGGGAGTGTTCAAGAAATATCTCGAGAACGCAAAGGCCTCTGATAAGTATTCCATGAACGTTCGCAAGTTCACCGACAGGAAATAGACGGCAGTGACTAAAAACACAAATAAAAAAGCCCTTATCTTATCGATAAGGGCTTTTGTCATTTCGATTGTCTTATTTCTTAAACTCGCTAAAGTCGAGGGTCGCGAAGTAATCCTCGGGAGTTTCGGCTCTTCTTATGAGCTTAACGGAGCCGTCCTCCTTGAGGAGAAGTTCAGCCGAGCGGAGTTTTCCGTTGTAGTTATATCCCATAGAAAAACCGTGAGCGCCTGCGTCGTGAATATTGACGTAATCGCCGATTTCTACTTGAGGCAACATTCTGTCTACGGCAAACTTGTCGTTGTTTTCGCAAAGACCGCCGGTTACGTCGCACTTATAGGTTAGCGGGTCGTTTTCCTTGCCAAGTACGGTGATATGGTGGTATGCGCCGTAGATTGCCGGACGCATTAGATTTGCCGCGCAAGCGTCTAGACCTACGTACTCTTTCCATATATGCTTTTTGTGCACTACCTTTGCGATAAGCGCGCCGTAAGGAGCTAACATAAATCTGCCGAGTTCGGTGAATATAGCCACGTCGTCCATTCCGTTGGGAACTAGCACATCTTCATAAGCTTTGCGTACGCCTTCGCCTATTGCAAGGATGTCGTTGCCTTCCTTGTCGGGGCGGTACTGTACGCCTACGCCGCCTGAGAGGTTGATAAATGCGATATGTACGCCTATTTCCTTTTTGAGTTCGACTGCAAGTTCAAAGAGTATCTTTGCAAGAGTGGGGTAATATCCGGTACCTACGGTGTTGCTTGCCAAGAATGCGTGTATGCCAAAATGTTTTACGCCGTATTCCTTGAGCTTAGCGTAAGCAATCTTAATTTGTTCTTTGGTCATTCCGTATTTAGCGTCTTTCGGCGTATCCATAATCTCGTTGTTGAGAGTAAAGTCGCCGCCTGGGTTGTATCTGCAACACATTGTTTCTTGGAAAGGAGCCAAGTCCTTGTAGAAATCTATGTGCGAGAGGTCGTCGAAATTGATGATAGCGCCGAGTTTAGCCGCGAGCTGGAAATCTTCCTTTGGAGTTACGTTGGAAGAAAACATTATCTCGTGCCCCTTAAAACCTACTTTATCGCTCATCATAAGTTCGGTGAGAGAGGAGCAGTCCGTACCTGCGCCTTCTTCCTTAAGTATCTTCAAGATATGCGGATTGGGCGTAGCCTTTACCGCGAAATATTCCTTAAAACCTTTATTCCAAGCAAAAGCCTTCTTAAGAAGTCTTGCATTTTCTCTTATGCCCTTTTCGTCGTAGATATGAAAGGGCGTGGGGTAGGTCTTAGTAATTTCCTCAATTTGCTCTTTGGTCACAAAGGGAACTTTTTTCATTTTTATATTCTCCGTGTAAATTGTTATAGTAAGAGTATATATCTCACGTTTGGTTTTGTCAAATGTAGATTGCCAATTCGTCTTGTTTTTTCTTTTTTAGGTAGGCTCTCATGGGTAAGGATAGAGAATAGTTCAAAGCGCCTTGCGGACAAGCCGATACGCATTTAAGACATCTTATACATTTGCCGTCAGTCACTCCGTTGGTGACGGCGCTTAATTTACATACTTGCGCGCAAAATCAAGAGTACTGATATGGTTGAATGGAGCTGAATAAGATAAAATACTAAAACTTTCTTATTTATTCTTTTTGCTACTTTACAAATTATATCAACTCAATATATAATAAAAGTAGGATAAGTGTTTGGGGGAGTGTATTATGGTCAAGTATCAAGAATCTGAAGAAATGTATTTAGAAACGATACTCGTGCTCAAACAAAAAAAACCGAAATAAAAAAGCGCGTTAAAACTAAATAATAAATATTACAATATAAAATTACTAAGGAAAAAATATAAAAGAGTATAGCAAAGTATTATAGACTTTTGGTACAAAATTATTTATCAATGAAAAAATTGAAAAATAATTGCTAAATAGAAAATTAACTGTTATAATACAAGTATAGTTCTTGTGTGAAAAATTATGGCAAATAAGAAATATAACAAAATTGGCGATAAGATTTTCGAATTGCGAAAAGTTAAGGACATATCACAGGATGATCTTGCGAAGAGAGTAGGAGTGTCGCGTCAAACTATGATAAAGTGGGAAGCCAATCAGGCTTATCCAAAAGCTGACAAGTTGCAACGTTTATGTGATATCTTTGACGTAGGGATTGAATGCTTTTTATCCAAGGGAGAATCTTTAGAAGAATTCGAAAATGAATGCGAAGCCGTAGCGGACGCCGAGGTCGTCTGCGCTGAAGCGGTAGGGAACTTTGTAGAAGAAAGTATTCCTCAACCAAATAATACGCAAGATAAAAAAACTAAGCGCAAGAAGAAGAAAAAGAAACGCAAGTTGTCTAAGAAAGCAAAAATTACTATTATAGCAACTGTGGCTTCAATTGTTCTATTGCTTGGTATAATATTGCTTATAATTAATATGCTTCTTCAACCGCATACGTTGGAAGGTAGTTTTGTGCATGAAACTAGCATTACTTGGAATTTCGATATGGAGTTCATAGGTTGGGTAATATTTAGTATAACTATGGTAATTGCGCTTATTCTAGGTATTATTTCGGTTTGCAGAATAGCAAGGAATAAGAAGTGCAAAAACAAAGAAGTAAATGACGTCAAGTCATAATATAAAATAAAGAGGTATTTATGGAAAACAAAAAGGATTATCTAACAAAAACCATACTTTGCTTAATGGTGATTGCAGTGTTGACAGGCTGTGTCGCTTTGTGCAGTATGGGAGGAACCGCTTATGCGGATACCGCTGAACCATTGGCAGACGCAGAGCCGTACGGAGTGTTTACAAAAGTTGATCTTGATTTAGGCTCTAACGGTACAGAAGTTTGGGCAGAAGCGCAAAATACATTTACTCTTGGAAAGTCTACCGTATCAGTATACGTATTTATATATTCTTCGCCTACCTATCAGGAAAGTTATAAGGATATGACGCTTGAGAACCAAAAGTATATTTATGATTTAGACATGGGTAAGTCAGTGAGGACCAGCGCGCCTATCAACGGAGTGCAGAGATTCTGGAGAGCAAGAATGATGTATAGATTGGATAACAAAGATTGGGTATCAAAAGAAACTGTATCGATATTAATAGACGCTAACGGTAATTTAACCTAAGCCTAACAAATTAAAATAGAAAATTAGTTAAAAGAAGCGAAAATAGTCGCTTCTTTTCTATGTATAAGAAATCCACGCGTTAGACGCGTGGTTCAAGAAAGGCTTAGCCGATGA
>CAJTPC010000009.1:0-5109 GCA_910578245.1 uncultured Christensenella sp.
CCTTACGAATCACTAGGAATTTTACTATTTCAAAATCGTTCTTCCCTGCCAAAATAACTCGTAAGGGTCATTTTTTTATGGGGAGACATATTCGACCAGCAAAGTTCCGCTCTGCGAAACAGTTGCGTGTGACGCTCACTGCGTTACGCTATGCCGTCGCGTCCGCTCCTTACGAATCACTAGGAATTTTACTATTTCAAAATCGTTCTTCCCTGCCAAAATGACTCGCAAAGGTCATTTTTTATATAATTACACATTGACCTGTCCGCTTAATCCTAAAACCTTTTTGTTCTCCTCTAGAATAGGATTGATTACTTCGTTAATATACTCTATTGTCTGCTCTTTTGCGCGTCCTATAAAGTTTTTGGGGTCAAGGATGCTGTCTATTTTGTCATTGATTGCGGAAAATGCGCTATCTTTTTTTATTCTCTCTATCAAATCGTTATCCTTGCCAAATTGTTTGACCATTTTTGACGCTTCCATAGAATGAACTCTGATTCTTTCGTGCAATTCTTGTCTATCACCGCCGGCTTTTACACATTCCATTAGTATTACTTCGGTGGACATAAACGGCAATTCAGCCATAATATGCTTATTAATTGTATTTTCATAAACGACCATGCCGTCTGCTACGTTCATATATATCTCTAGAATTGCGTCAATAGATAGAAATGCTTGCGCCATTACTAATCTTCTATTGGCAGAATCGTCAAGCGTACGCTCAAACCATTGCGTAGCGGCAGTATTTGCCGCATTTGCAGGTAAAGTCATAACATATCTTGCAAGAGAGCAAATTCTTTCGCTTCTCATAGGATTACGCTTGTATGCCATAGCTGAAGATCCAATTTGATTTTTTTCAAAAGGCTCTTCCATTTCCTTCATGTTTTGCAAAATTCTAAGATCGTTTGCAAATTTATAAGCGCTTTGTGCTATTTGCGAAAGTACGGACAAAATATTGTAGTCATACTTTCTGCTATAGGTTTGTCCGCTTACTGCAAAAGTCTTGCTAAATCCCATTTTTTCAACTACTAATTGATTTAACTTCTTAACTTTTTCGTGATCTCCGTCAAAAAGTTGAAGGAAACTGGCTTGCGTACCGGTCGTCCCCTTTACTCCCCTTAATCTGGTGTTGTCAATAACAAACTGAAGATTATCGTAATCCATTTGCAATTCCTGCAACCAAAGCGAAGCTCTTTTGCCGACGGTAACAAGTTGAGCCGGCTGAAGATGCGTAAATCCCAAAGCAGGCATATCGGCATATTTTAGAGCGAATTTTGCCAATTTATCCATAACGTTGACTAACTTATTCTTTACAAGAATAAGCGCGTCATGATAAATAATTGCGTCCGAATTATCCGTAACGTAACAACTTGTAGCTCCAAGGTGAATAATCGGCATTGCTTTGGGACATTGTTGACCGTAAGCGTAAACATAAGCCATAACGTCATGTCTTACTATTTTTTCTCTTTCCTTGGCAACGTCAAAGTTAATATCTTCTAAATGCGAGCGCATTTGCTCTAACTGTTCATCGGTAATATTCAATCCAAGTTGTTTTTCGCTCTCTGCAAGAGCCAACCACAATTTTCTCCACAAAATCATACGTGTTTTTTCAGAAAACTGTTCAAGCATTGGTTTTGTTGCGTATCTTGTGGTCAATGGATCTACGTAATTTATTGACATATCTTTCTCCTAAATTGTTGTTATATATTAACTATATTATATAATATAATTTATAATTTCGCAAGAATTTGAATGATATAAAAGAAGGTTTCTAAAAGTAATTGCTACGAGAAATTTTGATAAAGATTAACTTTAGATTATATGTAAAAGAATAATCGAATATTAGCCAATAATTTGGTTAAATTCATCGATTATTCTAATATTTGCACTAAATAAGAATACTTATCAGCTTAATTTGGAATTATTTATTACTTATGGCTTCATCCAATCGATATAAATACCGTAACCCTTTGTAGGATCGGAAGTAAAGACATGCGTAACAGCTCCAATTAATTTACCGTTTTGAATAATAGGACTGCCGCTCATACCCTGCACTATACCGCCAGTCGTATCCAACAATCTTTGGTCAGTAATTCTCAATACCATGCTTTTTTCAGACGGAGACGCTTGATTACTTGCCTTGATTATCTGTATTTCATATTTCTGCGGCGCCATTCCGTCAATTGTCGTATAGATATACGCTGTACCGGGTTGCGCGTCAGACTTCGAACCGAGTAATACTGTTTCTCCATTGTACTCTTCTTCAAGTTGACCGTATAAACCGAAGTCATTGTTTGCGGTGATATTGCCAAGAGCTTTGTCAAGAGTAATAAATGAGCCGTTTAATTCTCCTGCTCTACCTTTTTGTCCTTTAACATATCCGTTAATATTTGCATAATAGATATTTCCGCCGTTAGCGACAATATTGTTTCCGTTCATGTCTTTAATAGTATGACCGAGAGCGTAAAAGTTTTTTCCGTCCGAATAAGTCATAGTACCTATACCCTCGATTTGATCTTGAAGCAACAATCCCAACTTATTTTTACCGCTTAACGCATCCAAAGCAGGTTGAATAGTAAATTCTTTAATCTTGTCATTACGCTTAATTTTTAGCGTTACTAGATTTTTGTTTTCAATCATTGACGAAATTTCATTTACGTTATCAACGTTGTGATTGTCTATTTCCAATAATACGTCACCGCTTTTTATATCAAATTCTTCAACAGGACAGACGGCTCCGTCTTTAGTAACTACACTAACTTTTGACGTAATATATAGTCCGTTGGTTTTGATAGCGATTCCGAGAGGATAACCTCCTAGTTTAACGTACTTTTCTGCTTTGCTTTCCTGCGCTTTTCCTATAGGAATAATACCAAATAACTTAAATTTGTAAGAATTATTGTCATTTGATACGCTAATAGCGCTATTGAGTTGGATATTTTCCAATGCTAAACACTCGTTTGAAACTGTTGTGCCGTTGACTTTATCAATTTGTTCTATTGATAATGCCAAAATTGACGCAAACAATAATATTAATATTATAGAAATGGTAAAAAATATGCTCTTTTTTGATTTTATATTCATCTTTTGACCTCTCGGATATTAGTTTGAGAAGTCAATAAAAATTTATTCTAATTTTAGCGATTTTTTTTATATTCTTGCGCAAAATCCAGCATTTCTTTTGCATGCGGTATGGCATAAGTAGACTGATCCTGACCTCCGATTAGTCTTGCCAGTTCTTTTAGACGGCTTTCTTCGTTTAGTAGAATAAGTTTTGTTACAGTCTGTCCGTCGGTAGTTGTTTTATTAATCAAATAATGAGTGTCGGACATTGATGCAAGTTGCGGTAAGTGAGTAATTGCAAGCACTTGCTTGTCTTTAGAAATATCAAACATCTTTTGCGCGACTATTTGAGCTATTTTTCCGCTTATTCCCGTATCAATCTCATCAAATACCATTGTGGAAATTCCATCGAGGTTTGCAATTATTTTCTTCATTGCAAGCATAAAACGGGATAATTCACCGCCTGAAATTACTTTAGAAAGTTCTTTTACAGGTTGTCCTGCATTAGCGCTAAACATAAATACTGCCTCATCGCTACCGTTAGCAGACGGCAAAAACTCTTCAAAAGTAGGCAATGGCGAAAAACTTGTTTGGAATTTGCAAGAATTCATTCCAAGTTGCTTTAATTCGTCTTGTATTTTATCTGCAAGCAGACTTCCTACTTTTTTGCGTTCCTCAGAAAGCATTTGCGTATTTTTGTAAAGTTCTTTAATCAGTTCTTTCTTTTGCGCTTCGTACTCTTTTACTTTTTCTTCTCCATCAGACAAAAAGTCGTATTCTTCTTGCATTTCGGCAAGTTGTTCTTTAATATCTTCTATAGAACTACCGTACTTCCTCTTTAAGCCTCGAATCAAAGTTAATCTTTGCTCGCATCTTTCATACTCTTGAATGCTAAATTCATTGGAATTCGCCATACTTTCTAAAGTATAGGAAATATCTTTTAACTCAATTTTGCAACTATCCAGACGCTCAAGTATGTCGTCTACAGAATTATCATATTCTCGTATTTTTGAAAGATTTGAAATCAAAACGCTCAAAATACTTAAAATGTTTTCATTATCTTCACCGTTAAGAGCGTTGTAGCTCTCATTCAAGGTAGAAATAATTAGTTGAGAGTTGTTAAGTTTGTGACGCAACGCAACGAGTTCATCTTCTTCTCCGTCCTGCAAATCAGCTTCGGTTATCTCATTTATTTGATATTCAAGTAAATCAATATTTTTATTTACATCGCTGAGTGAGCCGTATTTATCCAGTTTTTTGCAAATATCTTTATATTCAATATACAAATTCTTTTGAATATCTTTATATTTATTAATGCTTTCTTCGCCGTATTTGTCAATAATACTTAAATGATATTGACTGTTGAGCGCAGTTACGTTCTCATGTTGCGAATATATATCGGCTAAAGTATTAGCAACTTCTTTTAGCATGCTAAGAGTTACCCTTTGACCGTTTATAGAACAAGTATTTTTACCGTCAACCGTCATTGTCCTCTTTAATATAAGTTCGTCGTCGAGTTCTATATCGTAGTCTTTAAGTAAATTAACGGTGTTTTCCAAAATATTTTCAAATACAGCCGTGACGCTTGCGCTACTTTCGCCGTATCTAATCAATGATTTATCTGCTCTTTTCCCTAATACAAAACTTAAACTATCTATAATGATTGATTTTCCTGCTCCGGTTTCGCCGGACAATATATTAAGCCCTTGAGTAAAATTTACATCAAGCGAGGTAATTAAAGCGATATTTTTTACGTTAAGATTCGTCAACATATCAATAGCTGTCCTTAATTATATTTATTACGTCAATTGCGTCCTTTTCTGTTCTTGCAACGCAAAATATTGTGTCATCGCCGGCGATTGAACCCAAAAGCTGCGGCAAATTCATTCTATCTACATAAGCGCCCGCCGAATTAGCCGCGCCGGACACCGTCTTAATTACAATTAAGTTACCGGCATTTTGCATACTAAGAACGCTTTCTTTGAAGATATTATCATATTTTGCATGCAGTCCATGCTCCTTGTAACTAACTTGCGTATAGCGATA
>CAJTPC010000009.1:5119-44253 GCA_910578245.1 uncultured Christensenella sp.
TCTTTGATTTTCCGGCTACCTTGACAAGCCCCAATTGCTTTATATCTCTTGACACGGTGGCTTGCGTGACATTGTAGCCGCACTGTTGTAGCATCGTTGCAAGTTCTTCCTGAGTATCTAATTCATTTTGCGCAATTATGTCTAAAATTGCTTGTTGTCTAGTCTTGTTTGACATTCTAATCACCCCAATAATTTAGTTTTGCGCGAAGTTTTGCATAGAAATTTTGATTATTAAGTCTAACAAATAATGCTTGCTTTTTATCTTTTTCAATAGTTATGTCAATTCCGTCATTTTGAGATTTTGCGACTATTGTGCCATCGACAATAACCCTCATTATATCGGTTTTAGTGGATATATTTATACGCATATTATCGTCTACCACTATTGGACAACTATGCAAAGAGTGTGGGCAAATTCCGTTTACTATAAGCGCTTTTACGGTAGGACTTAATACCGGACCGTTACATGAAAGAGAATATGCAGTCGAACCGGTAGGGGTAGAAACTAGTACTCCGTCGCTTCGTAAGGTATCCGCCAAAATTCCGTCTATATACACGTCGAAAACCGATATGTGACAAGGATCTTGACGACTTACGACTACTTCATTGAGAGCAAAAAAATGTTGTTTATCAACCGTAGCTTTAAGCATCGAGCGTTGCTCTACAGTATAATTTCCGCTTTGCAACGCAGAAATTGCGTCCGCAATTTGATTTTCATCAATCTCTGTCAAAAAACCTATTTTGCCCATATTAATACCAAGAATAGGCAACTCGCATGGCAAACTATGTACAATATTGAGCATTGTACCGTCACCGCCAAACGCTACAACAATATCGCACCACTCAAAGACTTCTTTCTCTTCGGCAATTACTTGGGATTCAAAGTACTCTTTCGCATTGTCGCATATCTTATATTCAATGCCGACTTCCCTCAATTTTTGACAAAAAAGCTTACTGGCTAATGCGTTGATATCTCTTTTCAAATTTGTTTTGATACCGATTTTCATACTATAATTATAAACGATATTGCATAATTATTCAATGCTTTTGTATAAATATATCAAAAATTCTTTATTTTTCCCCTCTTTAATTGGGGCTGTCGTCAATCCTCTAAATTCGAATCCAATCGACTGCGCAAAATTTTTTATCTCTTCGCATACTCTTTGGTGAGTTTTTGAACTTAATACCAAACCTTTTTTACTTAATTCTTTTGCTCCGGCTTCAAATTGCGGTTTTATTAACGCAATAACTTCTCCGCCTCTCTTTAATAATGAATATACCGTAGGTAAAATATACTTCAACGATATAAAACTTACGTCGATGCTGGCAAAATCGCACAGTTCTCCCAGATCTTCTGCTGTGATATATCTTGCGTTGAGCCTATCCTTAATGATAACTCTACTATCGTTTTTTAATTCATCATCGAAAGCGCATTCTCCTACGTCAACAGCAAAGACTTTGTCTGCTCCGTTCTTGAGCATACAGTCGGTAAAACCGCCGTTAGAAGCTCCGATATCGACGCAAACTTTGTTGCTTACACTGTAATGAAAATCATCAAAAGCCTTTTGGAGTTTGTCCCCGCCAAGAGAGGAAAACTTGAAACTATCTAATATCTCAACAATCGAATTATCTTTCAACTCATATCCCGCTTTGGTGACAACGTTGCCGTCTATCTTAACAAAACTGCTTTCTATCATATGTTTTGCCTTAGTGCGTGTAATATTTTGAGTCGCCGAAAGATAAATATCTAATCTCATATACTTATAAATTAAAGTTTGCTTTTTACGAATTGCGTTATGCTTTCGCTATCCAAACCAACTTCTTTAAGCAGTTCTTTTCGAGTTGCAACAGCGTAATTCCTGTTGGGAACATTTACGCCGTAAATCTTGGTTGTTTTGTCTTGACACACGTTAAACTTATCGAGAACTTGCGAATAAATCGAATTTTGCATAATATACTCTTCAAAGAAAAAGAGCTTTTTACCGCGTAAAGTATTGAGCATTTCTTCATCGCAATGACTGATAAATCTCGCATTGATTACATCAACGTCTATGCCTTGAGCTTTCAGTTCTTTAGCGCTTTTGCATACGTTTGCTAGTGTTTCGCCGTTGGAAATCAAAACTACTTGATTCTCAGAAGACTTTATCCATTCCCATTTCCCCAAAGCAATAGGAGTATGTACTGAATATTCGCAAGGTATTTCGCTCTTTGGATAGCGAATTGCAATAGGAGCATTATAATTCTGCGACCAAGACAATATTTCTTTTAGCTCTTCTCCGTCTTTAGGCGCAAAGATAGTCATATTGGGAGTTGCGCTAAGATATGCTACGTCATATAGACCTTGGTGAGTTTCGCCGTCCCCGCCGACAAATCCTGCCCTGTCAATGCAGAATACTACCGGCAGATTGTTGATACATACGTCATGCAGGACGCTATCGTAAGCGCGTTGTAAAAACGTAGAATATATCGCAACGTACGGCTTCGCTCCAGATAAAGCTAGTCCTGCCGACATAGTAACCGCATGCCCTTCGGCAATACCTACGTCTACAAATCTTTGAGGAAATTTTTGAGCAAAATTACTTAGTCCCGTGCCGTCTGTCATAGCGGCGGTTATAGCGAAAATATTATTGTTTTTTTCGGCCAAACGTTCAAGCGTATCTCCAAACACACTGCCGTAAGTCGTATTAGTATTGCTAGCGCTAACACTGTGATACTTTGACGGATTGAGTTCTGCCTCTTTTAAGCCTTTGCCCTTTTTAGTTACTATATGCAAAATTAAAGTCTTTTGCGAATTTTTTGCATACTTAAATTTATCAATAAGTTGGGAGATGTTGTGCCCATCAATGTTATTTAGAGCCTCAATATCGAGGAAAGAAGATTCACTGCCGTGCCTACGTAATATTTTTAGATATTCGTTGATAAATCCTACGTTATCGGATATTGACATGTTGTTGTCATTAATAATAAAAATAACTTTTTTATTGAGAGTTAGTACGTCATTAAGCGCTTCAAAAAACAGACCGCCTGTCATTGCGCCGTCACCTATAAGACAAATTATATTGCCGTCGACGTTACCTCTTGCCATACCGCAAGCAATAGAGAGCGCTGTCGAAGCGTGACCGCTATTGACAGTATCGTACTCACTCTCTTCTCTTTTGGGAAAACCGTTAAGACCGTCCTTTTGTCTTAAAGTATCGAATTTATCTAGTCTGCCGGTAAGTATCTTATAAGCGTAGCATTGATGTCCTACGTCAAAAATTAGCTTGTCTTTTGGGAAATCAAATACGTAATTTAATGCGCACGTCAAATCGACAACACCTAAATTTGAAGCCAAATGTCCGCCATTGGCAAGCGTATATCTTGTAATAACGCTTCTCAAATCATTTGCCAAAAGTTCAAGCTCATCTAATGATAGTTTTTTGATATCCTCAGGCAATTTAATCTTGTTAAGAATTTGCATTACTTCTTCCTCTTTATTGTAAATTTTGAACTAAATAAGCCTATCATTCTTGCCGACATAAAGACAAATTCAGCGCTATTTTTGACGGCAATTTTTTTAAGCGAAGCCTTACCGCCCACCGTTACTGCGGCAATTATGCTTGATATAATAATCGTAGCCCAATGGCTTCCCTGTCCGCTTAAGCTCAGTTCAATAACTATTGACGCTCCGCAAGCCCCGCTCAATATTCCGCTCATATCTCCTATGACATCAGCGCATATATTGTTGACTTTTTCTGCGTTGCGAATAAGTCTTAAAGCGATGCCGTATTCCTTTGTAAAACGAGCATACTTTGCCATTTTTTCTTCGCTACAAGAAGCTACGCTCAAGCCTATTCCGTCAAATATTATACTGATAAGTATCATAAATGACAAGAGCATTATTGATATTATTATATCGCTTTTTGAAGTGGTGATTTGAGATATAAAACTGCAAACTACCGCTCCAATAAAAGTAAACAATGTTATTTTTATAACCCAAGTCTCCGCAATATTTAACTTTGCTCGACTGCGCTTTTTCTTATTATTTTTGCTCATATTATAAAATATGGGCTAAAATTATTATATATGCAATCAGTTGTTTCTATTGCTCAAAAACTTACACAAATCAATAAGATTTTGAGATTTTTTACCGTACACGCCAATTTTTGCGATTGTGTCTTCTTCCAATACTTTGATATATTCTTTGGCTTTATCAATACCTAATATATCTACAATGCTCTTTTTGTCGTTGGCAACGTCTTGATTTACTTCTTTGCCAAGCGCTTGGGCAGTAGACGTTCTATCCAATATGTCATCTACAATTTGGAATATCTCTCCCAAATTTTGCGCGTACGTTTCTAGCGCGTCTATCTCTTTATCGTCTGCTCCGCACCTTATTGCCGATCCAACTAACGCGCCTCTAATAAGGCAAGACGTTTTTAATCTATTGAGCCTAGTCAACTCTTCTATACCAAAGTTTTCTTTGCTCTCGTTGGCAAGGTCAAGACACTGACCTCCTATCATACCATTGATTCCGCTCATATTCGCAATATATTTAATAGCATTAAGCATATTTGTATCAATAGTTTTATCCCCAAGCATAACCTCAAATGCCATATTGAGAAGCGCATCGCCGGCAAGTACTGCCATACCTTCGCCGTAAACCACGTGCGCCGTAGGCTTTCCGCGCCGCAAATTATCGTCGTCCATACACGGCAAATCGTCGTGAACTAAGGAATATGAATGTATCATTTCTATGCCTACTGCCAAATTCTTGACATAATTTGCGTCTTTTTCGCAAAACTCTGCTCCCAAGTAGCAAAGAGCAGGTCTAATTCTCTTGCCACCGTTTGCTATGCCGTAGCTCAACGCTTCAAATATCGGTTGAATATCGCAATTAAATTCAACAAGAATTTCTTGCAACTGCTTTTCGAATATACTTTTATACTCGACAAGTATTTTTTTCATTATTCTACCTCAACTAACTTTTCCACAAGCCCTTGTTGGCTTTCTTCTAATATCGCTATTTTTCCTTTTACCTCATTGAGTTTATCTGCGCAATCCAAGCAAAGTTTCATTCCTTTAGAATATAACTCAACACTCTCCTCTAAAGTTAGTTTTCCGCTTTCCAACTTATCGACAATGACGTCAAGTTCTTTAATAGATTCTTCAAATTTCATTACTAACCTCCGTAATTGTAGCATTAAGTTGTCCGTCGTACGTTTTAAGAGATACTGTATCTCCTTGTTGCAAATGCTTTGCAGATGAAACGGCTTGTCCGTCTTTGCTTACGTACCAATAACCTTTTTGCAAAATGCCAAGCGGATTATCTGCCGTAAGTCTAGTCAATACGTTTGTATATCTTAATTCGGACCTAGATATCGCCTTTTCGATTTGACTTTTAAGATTTTGCGCGTAAGAGTTGAATATATTAGCTTTTTGCATATAGTTCAACATTACTTTCGACTTTATCAAATTTACTTTGCTATTTAAGTCTTTAGCCTTTAATTCAACTTCATTTATCAAAGCGCTTTTCATTCTCTTACTACAACGCGCAACGTATTCTTTTAATTCATGCTCGTTGTAGGCTACCTTTTCCGCCGCCGCCGTAGGAGTGGCGGCTCTATAGTCGGCTACTTCGTCGCATAGCGTAACATCGCTCTCATGACCTACCGCAGATATCACGGGAGTCTTGCATCTAAATATTGCCCTAACAAGGTCTTCTTCATTAAAAGGCATTAAATCTTCTGCCGAACCTCCGCCCCTTGCTATAATAATGACATCGAAGTTCATTTTATCGACCAATTCAATCGCCTTAATTATATCTTTATGGGCGTCTAGACCTTGTACTTTGACGTCTTTGACATATATGTTAATTATATTATTCTTACGTCTTACCGTCTTTTTTATATCGTTAATTACTGCTCCATTAACGGAAGTAATTACGCACACATCGGTGGGATAAAGCGGTATAGGCTTTTTATACGCAATATCGAAAAGTCCCTCTTTCGCTAATTTAGCTTTTAGCAATTCTAACTTATATGCCAGCAATCCTTTACCGATTGAAGTTATACTGTCAACGATAAAATTCAGCCTGCCGCCTTTTGCATAATAATCGATAGAACCTTTGAGTATCACGCTCTCCCCGTCTTTAGGAATATAGGTCTTTGCGCAGTTAAAGCAGTTGCAGGCAATCTGACAATTCTCATCTTTTAGGGTAAAATATGCGTGTCCCTTTGTAACTTTGAACCCCGATACTTCTCCGGCAACGTTGATGTCATGCAATAATTCTTCTGCGCGAAATATCGAATTAATGTAATTGTTGAGCGCAGTAACGTTAAGTATATTGCCGTACATTAATTCTCGCTCTCTCTAGCTTTTGCGCATGCAAAAGTATTGTACAATAGCATGGAAATGGTCATCGGTCCTACTCCTCCGGGAACAGGAGAAATAAACGAAGTCTTTGGAGCTACGCTGTCAAAATCTACGTCTCCGCAAAGTTTGCCGTCCACTCTGTTTATACCCACGTCTATGACGATTGCTCCGTCTTTAA
Source organism: uncultured Christensenella sp. (assembly GCA_910578245.1). Lineage (GTDB taxonomy): Bacteria > Bacillota > Clostridia > Christensenellales > UBA3700 > RACS-045. The sequence goes on from CAJTPC010000009.1 coordinate 11,652, forward strand.
CCATATCCGCAGTGACAAATTTAGGTTTGCCTATAGCTACTACCAAAATATCTGCTTGCTTAGTTATTTCCGCCATATTTTTAGTTTTGCTATGACATATGGTGACAGTGCAATTTGCGTTGAGAAGCAACATAGCCATAGGCTTGCCTACCGTATTGCTTCTTCCGAGTACGACTGCATTCTTACCTGCCAATTCAACTCCCGTGTATTCCAACATATGCATTACGCCAAGCGGAGTGCATGACACCGTACGAGGTCTATTTAGGCAAAGACAACCTATATTCGAGGCATTAAATCCGTCTACGTCTTTGCTGTCGGGTATACAAGCAAGAATCTTTTCCTCATCATATCCTTTTGGCAATGGAAGTTGAACTAATATTCCGTCTACTGTAACGTCGTTTGCCAAGCGCTTGATATTATCGATAATCTCGTCCTGAGGAGTGCCGTCTGCGTATTCATAGGACAGAGAATTGAATCCCACTTGCTTACATCCGTTGATTTTGTTGCGAACGTAAGTTTGCGATGCAGGGTCTTCTCCTACAATTATTACAGCTAAAGTAGGCTTCCTACCGTATTTACTCTCAAAAACCTGCGTTTCGGCTGTTATTTTTTCCAAAGTCTTGGACGCTACTTCTTTTCCGTATATAAGCATATTATACCTCTTTTAAGACATTATAGACACCCTTAAGGACGCCATTGACAAACTTTGAACTATTCTCCGTTGAGAAAGATTTGACTATATCAATTACCTCATTGATAGATACTGCAAGAGGTATATCCGGCATATACTTCATCTCGTAGCAAGCAAGCAACAGCGCCGACAAGTCGGGTTTGTAAATTCTATCTACCTTGAAATTTTTGCTGTTATCGGCAATCAAAGTCATAAGTTCGTCATAATTCTCTTTGACGCCATATACAACTTCGCGAATATACTCTCCGTCTTTCTCTTGAATATCTTCGGCTTCTAACATAGCAGACAAAGCCTGCTCATCGATTTCTTTAGAAAATAAATATCCGAATATAAGTTGATAAGCGTTCAAACGCGCATTTCTTCTGCTCATTTCTTCTCTTCATCAACCTGCAACAATGCCGACTACGTTGACGTTGACACTGCTGACCCTATAAAAAGTTGATTTTTCTATCTCCTGTTTGATTTTTTCTTGAAGTTTACACACAACTACGGGAATTACGTATCCATAATAGATATTGACGGATATTTCTATTTTAACCAATCTGTTGTCGTAAATTACCACGTCAATAGCTTTATTTTTAGAAGATGATTTCTTCCCCACCTTTTGTTTTTTTGTATTACCGTACGTGACCGAAACAACGCCGTCAACTTGCGAAGCGGCGCTACCCGTGATAGAAGATATGACGTTTATATATGTTTGATTCGATTCTATTGACATATAAACCTCCTTTGTTAATTTATATTCTAGCATATCAAAATATTTTTGACAAGTGCGTATTGTTAATTATTATAATAATTATTAATCATATTAATTACATTAGCGGAAATTTGTATTCTAACTTTGCTCAGTGTACAATTTCCGCTGAATTATTAAAAAAACCTATATCAAACGCTTGACTTAAAACTTAATTGCATATAAAATGTTGGTGTTATGGGTGTAATTATGCCCATAAACTAAACTTATGCACAAAAGAACGGTGGGTGTGACCGTTTTTAGTCAAAGATATGAGATTATCCTTCGGGGTTGCTGGATAACTCATCCGACACATTAACACAGGAGGTTAGCAAAATGCCAACAATCAATCAGCTTATCAGGCAAGGACGTGAGAAGCAAGTCAAGAAGTCTACTGCTCCTATCATGCAGAAGAATCCGCAAAAGAGAGGCGTATGTCTTTCTGTTACGACCACTTCTCCTAAAAAGCCTAACTCAGCTATGAGAAAGATTGCCAGAGTTCGTCTTGTCAACGGTCTTGAGGGTACAATTTATATCCCGGGTATCGGACACAACTTGCAAGAGCACAGCGTGGTACTTATCAGAGGCGGAAGAGTTAGAGATTTGCCGGGTGTAAGATATCACATTATTCGTGGTACTTTGGATAGCGCAGGCGTTGCAAAGCGTATGCAGGCTAGATCCAAATATGGCGCAAAGAGACCTAAATAAGCTATCAGCTATTTAGTCGGATGTAATCATTATTCACAATCTAAAAAGGAGGTATAGAGTTTATGCCAAGAAGAAATTCGGTCCCGGTAAGGGACGTATTGCCGGATCCAGTATACGGCAGTAAGGTTATCACAAAGTTTGTCAATCAAATTATGTGGGACGGTAAAAGAGGTATCGCGCAGTCTATCGTGTACGACGCTTTTAATATAGTTGAACAAAAATTGGGAGTACCCGCCATGGAGGTATTCAACAAGGCTATGGAGAACGTAATGCCTACGCTTGAAGTTAAGGCAAGAAGAGTGGGCGGTTCTACGTACCAAGTTCCTATGGAAATTCGTCCTGCAAGAAGACAGACGCTTGCTATCAGATGGCTTGTCACTTTCTCACGCAAGAGAGGCGAGAAGACTATGGTCGAGAGAGTAGCCGCAGAATTGATGGACGCTTACAACAACACTGGCAATTCCGTCAAGAAGAAAGAAGATATGCACAGAATGGCGGAGGCAAACAAGGCTTTTGCTCACTATCGTTGGTAATACCTGCGGTACTTATTTAAGAGGTAAAAAATGGCTAGAGAATATTCTTTGGAAAATACAAGAAATATCGGTATTATGGCGCACATCGATGCCGGTAAAACAACTACGAGTGAAAGAATTTTGTTCTATACAGGTATCAATCACAAAATCGGCGAAGTACATGAAGGCGCCGCTACGATGGACTGGATGGAGCAAGAGCAGGAGAGAGGTATTACCATTACTTCCGCCGCTACTACCACTCATTGGAAAGGTACGTGTATCAACCTTATAGATACTCCCGGACACGTTGACTTCACGGTTGAAGTTGAGCGTTCGCTCCGTATCCTTGACGGCGCTGTAGCTTTGTTCTGCGCAAGAGGCGGCGTTGAACCGCAATCCGAGACGGTTTGGAGACAGGCTACTAAGTATCACGTTCCTAGGATTGCTTTCGTCAACAAAATGGACAAGGACGACGGTAATTATTTCAGAACTATCGATATGATGAATAAAAGACTTAGCGCAAACGCTGTTGCTATGCAATATCCTATCGGCGCTGAGAAAAACTTCAAGGGCGTTGTAGACCTTTTGACAATGAAGGCTTACTACAACGAGGGTAAGAACGGCGAAATCGTTGCTGAGAAAGAAATTCCTGCAGACATTCTTGCAGAAGCAGAAGAGAAGAGATCTGAACTTATCGAAAAGATTGCCGAGTTTGACGACGAACTTATGGAGAGGTTCTTTGAGGGAGATATAAGCGTAGAGGCTATGCCTAAGACGTTGCTTCAACCTATTATCCGTAAGGCTACTATCGATATGAAGATTACTCCTGCATTCTGCGGAACTTCACTCGGTAACAAGGGTACTCAACTTTTGCTTGACGCAATCGTCGATTATTTGCCTGCTCCTACGGACGTTCCGAACGTTGCAGGGTACGCTCCCGGTAAGAAGGACGAGGAGATTTACCGCAAATCTTCCGACAGCGAAAAGTTTAGCGGACTTGCTTTCAAGATTGCTACCGACCCGTTTATCGGAAAACTTGCATTCTTCCGCGTATATTCGGGCGTATTGACGAAAGGTTCTTACGTATACAATTCTACTAAAGATAAGAGAGAAAGAGTCGGTCGTCTTGTCAGAATGCACGCTAACAGCCGTACTGAAATCGATGAGGCATACGCAGGCGACATTGTTGCTATCGTAGGTCTTAAGGATACCACTACCGGCGATACGCTTTGCGATGAAAGCGCTCCAATCATCTTGGAGTCAATGGAATTCCCAGATCCTGTTATTCAGATTGCTATCGAGCCTAAGACCAAGGCAGGACAGGAAAAGATGGGACTTGCTTTGCAAAAACTCGCAGAAGAAGACCCGACTTTCAAGACTTATACCGACCAAGAAACAGGTCAAACCATTATCGCAGGTATGGGCGAATTGCACTTGGATATAATCGTAGACAGATTGAAGAGAGAATTCAAGGTTGAGGCAAACGTAGGCGCTCCGCAAGTTGCTTACCGTGAGACGATAAGAGACACCGTAAACGCAGAAGGACTCTTCAAAAGACAATCCGGCGGTAAAGGTCAATACGGTCACTGTAAGATTGTTATTTCGCCAAACGAGCCGGGCAAGGGCTTTACCTTTGTCGATAAGACCGTCGGCGGTAGTATTCCAAAGGAATATATTCCGGCAGTCGAGGCTGGTATCAAGGAGGCTTCTAAGAGCGGTATTTTGGCAGGATACGAAACCGTTGACTTCAACGTTGACTTGGTAGACGGTTCTTACCACGAAGTCGACTCTTCGGAAATGGCATTTAAGATTGCAGGTTCTATGGCGTTCAAGGACGGCGTAAGCAAGGCTAAACCGGTACTTTTGGAGCCTATAATGAGCGTTGAAGTTCAAGCTCCTGAAGATTATCTAGGTACAATATTGGGTAGCGTTACCGCAAGAAGAGGTAGCATCAAGACGACTGAAGAGCGTAACGGCGTTCAAGTAGTTGATGCAGACGTACCTCTTGCAGAGATGTTCGGGTATGCAACCGATTTGAGAGGTTCTACACAAGGTAGAGGTAACTTCACAATGCAATTTGACCACTACGCAGAAGTGCCAAAGTCGGTTTCTGAAAAGATTATCGGCGCTAGAGCAAAGAAAGCGTAAGGCAATAAAAACTTAACATTTTATTTTAATTATAAATAAATGTTGACAAAATAGAAAAAACAATATAAAATAAAAAAGTAAAATAAAAATAGATTTATTCATTATAATCTAGGAGGATAATTTATTATGGCTAAGGCTAAATTCGAAAGAAATAAACCGCACGTTAATATCGGTACTATTGGTCACGTTGACCACGGTAAGACCACTCTTACTGCTGCTATCACAATGTATTCCGCTGCTAAGGGCTTCGCTCAAAAAATGAGATACGATGAAATCGATAAGGCTCCGGAAGAGAGAGAAAGAGGTATTACAATCAATACCGCTCACGTTGAGTACCAAACTGCTAATCGTCACTATGCTCACGTTGACTGCCCAGGACACGCAGACTACGTTAAGAACATGATTACCGGCGCAGCTCAAATGGACGGCGCTATCTTGGTAGTTGCTTCTACCGACGGCCCAATGCCACAGACGAGAGAACACATTCTTCTTGCTCGTCAGGTTGGCGTTCCTTATATCGTTGTATTTATGAACAAGACTGACCAAGTTGACGATCCAGAACTTTTGGAACTCGTTGAAATGGAAATCAGAGAACTTTTGAGCGAGTACGGATTCCCTGGCGATGATACTCCAATCATCAAGGGTTCTGCGCTTTTGGCTTTGGAAGCTGCTTCCAACGACAAGCCGGATGACGCTGCTTGCGCTTGTATACAAGAACTTCTTGACGCAGTTGACGCATATATCCCAGCTCCTGAGCGTGATACTGATAAGCCTTTCCTTATGCCTGTTGAGGACGTATTCACCATCACCGGTCGTGGTACTGTTGCAACCGGTAGAGTTGAGAGAGGTGTTGTTAAAGTTCAAGATAAGGTTCAAATCGTTGGTATCAAACCTACGACTGACACAACCGTTACAGGTCTTGAAATGTTCAGAAAGCTTCTTGACGAGGCATACGCAGGCGACAACGTAGGCGCATTGCTCCGTGGTATCGACAGAAAGGGTATTGAGAGAGGACAAGTACTTGCTAAGCCCGGTACTATCAATCCACACACCAAGTTTGCTTCACAAGTATACGTATTGACCAAAGACGAAGGCGGTCGTCACACTCCGTTCTTCAATGGTTACCGTCCACAGTTCTACTTCAGAACAACCGACGTTACCGGTTCAATCAAACTTCCTGACGGCGTAGAAATGGTTATGCCTGGCGACAACATCAACATGGACGTAACTCTTATTACTCCTATCGCTATCGAAGAAGGACTTCGTTTCGCTATCCGTGAGGGTGGTAGAACAGTTGGTTCCGGTGTCGTAGCTAAGATTACCGAGTAATCAGTAACAATTTCAACAAGATAAAAATGCCTCTCTATTGAGAGGCTATTTTTTGTTGTCGCATTAATTTTCTTTATTTTTCAACTCGTCAAACTTTGCTTGCATTGTAGGATTGTTTTTGATGAGTTTCTTGATAGAGAGGTCTTCTACCTTGTCGTTGGCAATACGCAACTGATTTTCCGAGCCGATAAGCGCATCCTTTATCTTTTGTAAGTGAGTGATACTCTTATCAATCTCATCGATTGCCGTCTTAAACTTTTCGCTGGCGATACGGTAGTTTCTTCCAAACTTTTCCCTGAAGTCGTCCATTTCGTTTTCGAAATTAGTGATATCGATATTTTGATTTTTAATCAAGTCAAGTTCTTTTTTATATTCGAGCGACTTAGACGCTGTGTTTCTCAATAGCGTAATGATAGGAATAAAGAATTGAGGACGAATAACATATGTCTTTGGGTATCTGTGCGACATGTCTACTATACCTGAGTTATATAGTTCATCTTCAGCTTCCAGCATTGATACGAGTACGGCGTACTCGCAGTTTTTCTCCCTTCTGTCTTTGTCAAGTTCTTTTAGGAAGTCTTCGTTCTTTCTCTTTGTAGCCGTCATATCTGCTTCGTTTTTCATTTCAAACATGATTGACACGATTTCAGTATTGTCGTCAGTAAAAGCTCTAAAGATATAATCGCCTTTGCTACCTGTGCGAGTGTCATTGTCTTTTTCGAAATACGCATTTTGAAATCCTAAAGCGCGCAATTTATTAAATTCAATCTCGCAATGTTTCTCCAAGGTTTCGCCAAGTAGTTTAGTAGAAAGTCTGGCTTTGAAGTCCTTATATTGTTCTACTTCTGCATCTTTCAATTTCAGTTGAGTTTCATATTTTGATTTTAGCTCCTGCTGTTGTAATTGGAAATCTTTATCAATAGAGGAGAGTTGATTTGTTAGTTGTAGTATTTTGTTATCTTTTTCTTGTGCAACTCTAGTTATTTCAGACTTCGTATTAGCTACCATTTCACTTATCTTAATATCTTTTTCGTTGAGTTGTTGGATATAAGCATTTTTAAGTTGCTCAATCTCAAGTTGTTTTTCAGACAGTTGCTTAGCAACATCCGTAAGTTGCTTGTTTAGATCGTTTTTGGTTGCTAACACAGCTTTATCTATAGCCATATCTCTTTCATTATCTATAGCGTTTAGCTGATTTTTTAATCGTTCAATTTCAAGTTGTCTGTCAGCAAGTTGCTTGTCGAAATTACTTTTAGATTCAAGAATAGCTTGTGTTACAGCATTACTTTTCTCAGTAGAAAATTGCTTTTCACGTTCTCGAATCTCTTTGTCAAATTCACTGTTGCGTATTTGCGTGACAATTGCGTTGTAAGACGTTTCGTCCACTTGGAAGGTTTCGCCACATTTCGGGCATTTGATTGTGTTCATATATTTCTCCTTTTGTTTTGATATTTCTATGCTATCATTTTATGTTTCAGAAGTCAATAAAAAATCATAAATAATTTTACGAAAAACACAAGATATTGTATATTTATATCAAGTCAGATACTAGATATTGTGCTTTCTGCAACTTGGCTTGAGGCACCTTAGTTAGCCACGAATACACCTGATTTAACTAAAGTAAGCGGTTATTTTAGTTGTGGTAAACTAAGTTCATACAATATTACTTGAATAAACTGTTTTTATTAGAATAACACTAAATATAGTGTATGTCAAATAAAAAGACTTACTATGTTATAAAATTACAGTATGAGAACGTTAGGAGAAAATCTGAAGAGTTTAAGAATGTTAAATAAAATGAGCCAACAAGAGTTCGCTCTGAAGATGAACACTACTCAACAGCGCGTTAGCGAATGGGAGTGTAACAAAGTTGAGCCGTCTTTGTATAATATTCTTAAAATAATCAACGTTCTTGGCACAACGTTTGAGGAATTGACAGAGGGAATAACATTTGAATGATTATTAAAGTTATACAATTTGTCAAAACCAACTTTTTATTTTTGATACGATTTTGTTCCAAATCGAGCCTTGATTTTCGCTATTTTCATTATTCTTTGAATAATAGTAAGTTTGTTTTGAGCAATTGGCAATAGCTAAAGGGTCTTGAGCTTTAACTATCAATTCATACAAATTTTTAATACCGTCAATATCTTCTTTAGCGCAAAGTTCTTCGTCAAAAGTAATTTGATGAACCAATTGATTGCGCATCCAACGGTAATGTTTTATTTGCTTAAAAGTTGAATTCCATATCGGAATATTCTCAGTTGATTCATAGGGGGTCATTTCCATTTCGCTAATATATGAAGATACGCCTTCATTGCTGTTTAGTGTTTCTTTGCAAAGTTTATCAAGACGTTTATATTGTTCAAGGAATTCTAGGTTTAATTCTTTCATCATATATCTCCTGTAGTTTAGATTATGCTATGAGTCTTTTAGTTATAGCAAATAGAATTAAAAATCATAAATATTATTTCATATTTTATCCTCGTCTTTGCAAATATCTATTTCTGCCATGTATATTCGCTGAATAAGTAGACATTTTCCCTTTACTACAGGGCGTTGAAGAAAGAAAAAGTCGACAGCCTCCCAGATAAATACCCAAGCGGCAATTTCTACTATAGATGTAATATAAATATTTTCAGTAAAGTGATTTATTAGTATTAGGGCAGTAAGCGCAAGAATGCCGAGAATAGTCATAATTGTTGAAACAAATACGATGCGTTTGATTTCCTTCTTGCTCTCTATATAAGCTGACTTGCAGTGACTTTTTAAGGATTGTTGAACTTCGCTTGCGTCAAGATCGTTTGCAGAGTGAATTATGATTTTAATTTTCTCTTTAACTGGAGCGTCTTTAGCTTTGTCAAAAATGTAATTGCTGAATTCAATATTCAACTTGTCTTCCGAATAACTATACGCAGAGAATAGTTGGTCTTTTCCGTCGATCTTTACGTTTATTACAGACGCGTCTTCGGACTTCTCATTAAGTTCGTTGCTATTGAGGATAAGGTTATCTATTTCTTGTATTTTTTTGTTCCAAAACATTATTCACCGCTAGAGTATTTTTAATAATTATACCATTATGAGAATACTTTGTCAATATAGAAAATTTTCTTTTAATCTGTACGTAACACGCTTATGGCGCTTTATAGCAAAAAATACAAATAAAAAAGTTTTCAATAATATTTACAAAATCTCTCTTATAGTTTATTATTAAATAAAGAGGGAAGTATGAAACTAAAATTTAAGGAAAAGTTCTTTTACGGTTTGGGAGATTTATCTGCCAACATTATGTTTGCGGCGATTTCGTTTTATTTGCTTTATTTTTTTGTCAATGTTGGCGGACTTAAAGCTGAATTAGCGTCAGCCGTATTTTTAATTGCGAAGTTCTGGGACGCTGTCACAGACTATCTTATGGGCAGAATATCCGACAAGACTAAAAGCAAGTGGGGCAAAAGAAGAGTATATATGCTCTTTGGCGCATTGCCTTACGGTCTTGCGTTCTTACTTTTGTGGATTGCTCCGTTTGTAGAAGGCGCTCAAGTAGGCAAAATGATATATTATACTTTGGCATATATGCTATTCAATACCACTTGGACTATCGTATATATTCCCTACAATGCTATTACTGCCAATATGACAGACAACTACGATGAGCGTACTTCGCTCAATGGCATCAGAATAGCGCTTGCCAACGTCGGTATAATTCTCGGAGCGGCGCTATTTGCTCTTTTCGCCGACGGACAGGAAAGTTTGTTTTATCAGTTGTTTGGCAATGCAAGATATGCGTATCTGACGTCAGCGGGTATATTTGCATTTATATCGATTGTCATAATGTTACTTTGCGCGGGCAATATTAAAGAGCGCGTGGAGGATACGGAACAAAACGACAAAGGATTTTTTGTCACTCTAAAAGAGTTTTTCAAGTTGCCTGAATTTCGCAACATTATGCTTTGCTATCTTTTGAGTATGATTGGTTTTGATATAATTATGGCAGTTTTTATGTTCTTTATAAATGATTCTCTCGGCTTTAGCGGAGGAAGTATGGCAATGGTCTTTGTGGCAATACCGCTAGTATGCGCTATCGCGTCGTCATTCGTATGGGTCAAGTTGAGTGAGAAGTTTAATAAGCACAAAGTCTATACGATAGCGTGCATATATATGGCATTCGTACTTTTATTTGCAATATTCGTACCTGCAAATAACGTTGCTACTACTATTCTTCTATGCGTATTTGCGGGATTTGGTATGTCAGCAATTCAAATTCTTCCTTATGCTAGCGTGCCGGACGTCGTAGAAGTGGACGAATATGTTAACGGAACTAGGAGAGAAGGCGCGTATTATGGCATAACGCAATTTATGTACAAAGTTGCCAACGGGGTGTCTATAGCTGTCGTATCGGCAGTTTTGGGCGCTTTTGGTTACGTAGAGAGTACGAACGGAATTGCTATTCAACAGCCCGATAGCGCATTGCTTGCCGTGCGAATAGTTTTAGGCGTACTTCCCGGTGTAATTTTCCTTGTATCTATTATCTTTTCTCATAGGGCAAATCTTGGCAGAGAACGCTTTGCAACTATCAAGGCAGAACTAGATATGCGTCGAGCCAAAGCCAAAGAAGAGAAGCAGTAAGTTCATACGAATATTAGTCAAGCGGAAAAGCTCCGTTTCCTATATCTGCGCCAAATATAACTCCGACTACTGCGAGAACAAATAAGAATATTACAAAGAGCAATAGAATTATGTCTTTATAGTTTACTTTTCTCTTAGTCTTTTTTCGGTGAGTTGTTTCTACTGCATTTTTGTAACTTACTATAATGTGATTTACAGTAAAAATTACGGCAAAAACTATAAGCGGTATATTTGTCAAGACTATACCGCTGAATAAAAAAATGCAAGAGGGAATTATTGAAAGCGATAATGCTTTTAGTTTTCCGCAACTATTCCAACATATCACCCAAAATACAAGATATGCAAGGCATAAAGCGCCATTCACAGATAAATAGACTATAAGCGCATTATTAAACCAAAAATTGAAGTATGTGTACGGAATATTGAATATCATAAAAGCAAAACAGCCGTATCTACCTATCTGTTCCGCAATGATTACCGCCTTGTTATTGTAATTTGCCGAGGCGTCATCTTTATGCTTTACAGCATAAATGATATTGGGAAGCATAATTATAGCCATAATAATAAGTCCGTAATAATTAAACCAATCCATGAGATTATTATATCAAAAGTATATGTTATTTTCAAGCGTATATATTTAAGAATTGAAATTACAAAAAATACGCATCTATCAAAATGCGTATTTATGTGGCGGAGCAGTGATAACTTAGAATGTTTCAATACTACAACCATTTCGCTCATAGTAGTCTAACATTTCAGGAATTTTCTTTTTGTCATAACTTGTAATACAGTTTGATAGAACGTGAACTATAAAGCCGTTCTTTGCCATATTATAGCAAGTTGATTTTACGCAAGCAACTGCGTCCGCCCCTGCAACATAAAACTCTTTTATGCCGTTCTCACTTATAAAAGCGACAAATGCTTCACTTGTCAATGCGTTGCCCTTGCTTTTAACAAATATATTCTCCGACACAATTTTCATATCGGGTACTAATTCCGCGCCACGAGTGTCGGGCTTAAAGGTTCGAGTTCCTGCCGATAAATTGTTATGTTTGATATAGACAACGTGAATATCGTGAGCAACAGCCCAATCAATAGCAATGGCGCCACGTGATTTCTCACAAAGTACAAAAAAATGACTGACAAGATAGCGGTTCTTATCAGTCATCTATCAGTGGAGCAGTGGTAACGTAAAACGAACAATGATTGGAATATAAACTTGAATATATCGTATTGACATTATGTTACCATTGATTATTTACAAAACCTTTGTTATAATATATTAAATAGTTAAAAGATAATAGGAGCGCCAAAATGACAAGAAAGAAAAAAGAGTTTGTTAATATAATGAGACATAGCGTCGTTGGGATTCTTATCAAGATAGTTGGCGCTGGGTGTTTAACAGGATTTTTTGCAACTCTTGTAGTTGTTCTTATAGAAGGTTATGCGGAGGAGGCAAAGGCAGGATTATTTTTTGACACATATACTTTTTTTATTACTTTAGTATTAACGTTTTTCGCTGGAATAGGAATATTTATTTTTAGTTTGGGTATAAAGGATATTTACGATTGGATTATGTATGCTATCACCAAGAAGAAAGGAATAGACAAGATGGGCAAAATTAATGGTTTCCAATCTATGGAAAAAGATGGACACACAACCGCAGGACATCACTTTCGGGGTACAATTTATTATTCAATAAATTTTGAATACGAGATTGATGGAGAAAAAAAGGTAGGCAAGACGGATTATATATACTTGAAAGAAGAATGCAATTATTTGCTTACATTGTCTCAAGTAAAAATTAAGGTGTACAAGAACAACATTGTTGTCAATGAGCGTTTTCGTCGTGAACTTTATCATGTGTAAATGAGGTATAGTAACTATCAAGAATTATTTTAGATATGAGAATCACTATATTTAAGAAATATTATGAAAATAGATGAATTTTCAGATAGACTATAAATAAACAACCTAAAACTTAATACTTCAAAAGTGGTTCGTTTTGGTTGTTTTTGGTAGAGCAGTGATAACGTAAAACGATTTTTATTTTTTGTTAAACTCTTTCATGTGAGTTGTGCTTCCGCCGTCAACCAAGACGTCAACGCCTGCAAGATAACCGTTTCTCTCATCAGCAACAGATGCAATTGCAAAGCCAAGTTCTTCCGCTTCACCCATTCTATTTTCTGCTGTAAATGGAATTAGCATACCGCCGTCTTTTGCTTCAAGATTACCCATATCCGTTGCAATCAAGCCAGGGCTAAGAGAAACAACTCTAATACCATTTTTGCCATATTCAAATGCGCATTTTTTTGCGTACCAGCAAACAAAGTTTTTAGATATTGCATAAGAGAAACCGGACATAGCATACTCGCCTTTGGACTTTGCAAGACCGCTCATTTTAACAAGTTTTTTAACAAACAATTCTTCATCGGTATCTGCAAGCGCATAAATTTTTGTCTTAATCAAAAACTTTGGCAAAACATAAGCAGAGTTTGAAGAAATATCACAAATAACGCTACCTCTGTTCATAAGTTTAGAAAACTCTTCATTAACATAAACTGTTCCAAGAGAGTTTACGCGAATTATAGTTTCCGGTTTTGCCATTGCAGGCGAAAGACCTGCTGAGTTGATAACATTTTTTATTTCACCAAGAGTTTTAGCGTACTCAGCAAGTTCTTTTACACTTTCACGATTAGAAGTGTCGCAGGTTTTTGCATAAGCAGTGTAGCCAAGAGCTTTAAGCTCTTCAACAGCTCCATCAAGTTTACTTTGAGTTCTTCCGGAAATAACAATGATTTTTTCTTTTGGCATGCACTTTGCAGTAGCAAGTCCCATACCGCTTCCACCACCGGTGATTACGCAAACATTAGCCATAAAATTTTCCCTCCTAAGATTATAAATCTTTCCTATTAAAAGTATAACATCTTCCAAATTCTCAGTCAATAAAAAAATTAAACTACACAATATCACAATTACCTTAATTGTGTAAAATAATTTCAAGTAAAAACCATTGATTGGTTGAAGTTATATCAACCTCCGCGCTATAAGCTATAGCATATCAGTTGATGGTGCTTGGCAATTTGCAAGACGGCAAATATGCCTCTGCTGAGAGGGCTATATTTGACCCCTAACATTCAGACCACAAAAAAGACGCATTTCAAATGCGTCTTTTTTGTGGTGGAGCAGTGATAATCTACAACAAATTGCATTTTGAGTTTTTTTGTGGCGGAATGATAAAAACTTGTCATAAAACTATTGCCAATTTATTTTTTTGTTATATGATTTAGTTGAAATAATCATATTGAGGTGTATAATGTTAGTAAATTGGTCTAATGATTGGATACAAATAGTTGATAACTTAAATGATGTAGTTATTGACGATTTTGATTATGAAAATGGAATACGTTTTTATCAGGGATGACATAATGAAAATATTTGATAAAGTAAAAATTTTGGTGTCAAATCCAGAATACGAAAGAAATGGAATATTCAAAGGAATGGTGGGGACCATCATTGAGGCTCATATAAGATTTAGAAGTTTTCAAGTTGCATTTATAGATCCAAATCAAGTTGTTGACGAGAATGACGATTTTCTTGGACTTAGAGACGAAATAGTAGAGTATATACACGTCAAAGATATGGAAGTTGTGGAAGAGAGCGATTGCACGGATGAATTTTTATTCAACGATTTGCCAAATAAAGATATTCGTTGGTATTGCAAAGTCGAGGACGGCTTTATCAAAAATCTAAGAGGCGAGAAGCTAAATAAGATTGCTTATGATTACGATAGTTAGAATGCAATAAATAATTTATTATTCACATAATTCACCTATAATTACAAAGACCTAAAACGTATTCGTTTTAGGTCTTATAATTTTGGTGGAAGTTATAGGGCTCGAACCTATGACCCTCTGCTTGTAAGGCAGATGCTCTCCCAACTGAGCTAAACTTCCATTTGCGGATTGCTTATTGATTTTAGCATAATACATTAGTGATGTCAAACGATTTTTATTATTTTCTTGACAGTATACAAAAATTTTATTAAACTATAATTACTGAGGAGGGACCTATGGTCAAAGCGTTGTTTGGAGTATTGATAGTTTTTCTTGTTGTTATCATAGTGCTGACGTGCGTATGCTATTGGCTTTTCAATTATGCTACGCTGGAGAAACTTGGATACGCTGACGTTGAGATTGCAGAGGTCGAATTGCCCAACGGCGAAAAGGAATCTATATCTGCAAGAGATTTAGGTATTGAAAATATGACTGTGAAAGAACTGCTTAGGTGGTTTAAGGATAAGGTCGAAGCCGGGAAAACACAATAATTATAAAATAGACGGCGTAAAAATTATACGCCGTCTATTTATTTCATTTGTCGAGAGTTTTAGCTTGATTGAGAAGCGTAAGCAAATATGGAATAGTCTTTTCAAATTTCAGACCGTACCAATGCTCTTTATCTTGAGAGGTAATCTCGATTGTTCTTTGAGTATATTTTATCGCAAGGTCAAGACTTTGAGACAAGTCTAAATTGTTGGCGAGCGCGCCAACGAGAACTGACGCAAATACGTCGCCACTACCTAAGAAATCGCCTTTTACTTCTTGCGTGTCAATAAACTTGACATTATCATTATCGTAGTACGCTAGGCGCATACCGTCTTGCATTCGTATTCCCGTAATGACAAAACGCTTTATGCCGGTTTTTGCAAGATGCCGGCATATACTCAATACGCTTTCCTTAGTTTGAATACGGGAGTATTCTGCTCCTGACAGTAAGCAAGCCTCGCTTAAGTTGGGCAGAGCTATATAGCTCTTTTTGCATAACGTGGCAATACTTTCTACAAAGTCTTCTGTAATACCGTCATAGAATTGACCGTTTTCTGCCATGGCAGGGTCTACGATAAGTTGAGCGTCGGGGTAGAGTTTGCGCACTTCGTTCACGGCTTTTACAGTTTCGCTCGCGCCTAAGTAACCAAGATATATATAATCAAAGTTTAGTCCCAGTGACTTATAGTGATTTACGGCAGGAATAACGTTGTCTTTTAAGTCAACGTATGTATATCCTTCAAATCCGCTTGTATGCGTCGAGAGCAGCGCAATTGGTAAGGAAATTGTTTCGATACCCATTGCGGAGATTATCGGCAAAGCAACGCTAAGCGAGCACTGCCCAAATGACGAGTAGTCTTGAATTGTCAATACTTTGCAATCTTTCATTGTATCTCCATTAGAATTTATCATTGCCGTGCGCATTATTATTGTCTTGCATGTCTTGTTCTTTCGCATCGTCAAGAGTAGTCGCGTTTTCTGTTGAAGTTTGCTCTACGACTACTTGCGGAGTGCGGTTGTATATCTTGTCAAATACTTTCTTGAGCTGACATGCGTACAGCAATACCGGCGCTACGATTGCGGAAATTGAGCCTTGCAAGATATTGAGAGGAAGGTTGACGATACCGCCAGTCCATTTATCTTCTGCGAGTAATAATCCCTCTGCAAGGAAGTATCCAAGCGCCATTTCCAAGCCTCCTACTATACAGCCCAAGCCAAAGAAGATAGCCTGCGGAACTTGTTTTTTCGTCATCTTAGCTATTACTTTGAATAAAAGTCCTGCTATAAGACCTTCTAAAGCCTTGATTACTAAAGTAAAAGGCGCGTAGGGGAAGTATCCCAAAATAACGTCGCCTAGCATTGCTCCCAACGCTCCGGTGATAAGAGCGGGTATGGGACCTAACAGACATGCGGACATAAAGATTGGTATATCGCCAAAATTGTAATATCCACTACCTGTAGGATAGCGAACGCTTGCGAGTGTGAGAACGGTAGTCAATGCCGTCATCAGTGCGGTGAATACGATAAGTCGTATTCTTTTTGCTCTTTTGTTGTTGCCAGCGGATAAACGATATGATTTGTTATCCATAAATTGCTCCTTTTTCGGGCAAAATGAAGCATCAAAATAAATGCAATAAAAGTTGCAATTAAATCTAATCTTTCCCATTCTGACTTTACAGGCGGTTACGGAATCTCACCGTATCGGCTGTTGGGGCTGTTGGACTCGTTCGCTCAAAGGCGACATTACCACCGGTCAGCTTTACGCTTGCCCAAAGATTGTTTTTTCTTAATAATAACGCTACGTAGATTAGTTGTCAAGCGCCTTTTCGAAATTCTTAGAAAAATTTTCACTCTAAATTTTTCAGCTTTCAAATTAATAATGTATAGAACCTATTTGTAATTTAAGTTGTTGACATTTTTTTAATAATAGTCAATAATATTTGTAGGTTATTTTAGTATATGCATCTATAGTCTAATGGATAAAACGTCACCCTCCGACGGTGAAATTATGCGTTCGAGTCGCATTAGGTGCGCCAAATTTCCACTTAAATTCGCCTTTTAGTAGGTGTACAACTTTTATTATTTGCAATATAATTTAATCGTAATAAAATCTTGGAGGGTGCAAAGTGGAACAAACCAGAGTTGGACAATTTATTACGAAAAAGCGAAAAGAAAAGAATTTGACGCAGGAACAACTTGCCGAGAGACTCAACGTTTCTAACAAAACGGTATCAAAATGGGAATGCGGAAAATGTATGCCTGACTATTCTTTAGTCGAAGCGTTATGCAAAGAATTGGATATTTCTATCGGCGAACTGCTAGAGGGCAAGGAGTATGAAAAGGATACTCAAGCTACGCAGAACGATCAGCTAATGAAACTCGTTAAAGATATTGAACAGTTGAAGAAAGAGAAAGTTATTCCAAGACTATACGTGTCGGCAATTATTCTTGTCGTCATTGGAATTGCTTTGAGTTTTTTATCTACGATATTCGGCGGAAGCAACGTCGAGGATTTTATTTCAGGCTTTTTGATAGGTATAGCTATAGTTTTGATTTTGATAAGCATTTTTTTGATAGTTTATTCTATTTTTACGGCTATTATTAAGAAGAATAGGAGATTGTAAAATTTACTTTGTATGCGATAATCTCTAGGAAAGCAAGATATTTCAAATTGGGGTTGAAACTATAGCGACTTTAGTGTATAATAGATATTGAAGTATGTCGGCAATATGAACATTGCGAATGCAGAGTTCGCTTCTGAAATATTCTATGACAGTCATATGGAGACGCTTTTTTGGGGGAGAATTTTATGGGTAAAAAATTTGTCATTGTCGTTGCAATTCTGCTTTTGTCGCTAATGGCGCTTGCAGGATGCGGAAACATCACTGAAGGAAAGGACTATACCATACCTTTAATTGATTTAGAGAACAAGCCAGAAGGCTTAGATTCTAAGTATGATTATCTATTTGACGAGAGAACGATAGTAGACCCCGAAAACACAACCGATTATTTGGCTCATCCAGATTCCGTACTTATAAAAGACGCAAGCGGTTCGCTTAATACGATAATGACGATGTTTCCCGAAGGACACGGCAAAGGCAACGTCAAGGTTAGAATAAGTACTGATAAAGGAAAATCGTACGCGCAGTCAAGCGAGATTAAAGTTCCTGCGTCATGGGCAAAGTCGCAAGAAACGCCGACAGTATATAGATTGATATTCAACAAGGATAATATTCCATCTAGTGACGACAAACTTATTATGATTTCGGGCAATCCAAAGTGGCATAATGATCTCAAAACGAAAAAGAACGGCTTCAACGCCAGTATCTCTTCGG
Organism: uncultured Christensenella sp.; assembly: GCA_910578245.1. Classification (GTDB taxonomy): domain Bacteria; phylum Bacillota; class Clostridia; order Christensenellales; family UBA3700; genus RACS-045. The sequence continues at coordinate 30,059 of CAJTPC010000009.1, forward strand.
ATGAAGGTAAGACTTGGACTGAGTTTGAGACGTTCTACGGAAGAGAATATTTCAGCTGGTGGCAGTCTTACAAGGTATTTGACGCTATTGTAGCTATGAGTTCGCTTACAAGACTTAAAGACCCTACTACTCACGAGTGGAAAGACGAATGGATGGGACTTTTCCACGATAGGAACTGGAACTGTTACAAGACTATACTTTCCTTTGACAGCAACGGAAAGATGAATTGGTCTTATCCGGAGAAGTATTTCAATAACGAATATAACAACTACAGGAAAATTCAAAAGAAATCAAACATGTGCGAGGTTGAAGTTATTCGTTCGGAAGGCGGAGAGGGCAATGAACTTTGTCTTATTACGAGGTCTAACTCAAAGAAAATCAATTCGCTTATATCTTTTTCTTTTGACGAAGGAAAAACTTGGAGCGAGCCCGTGGAAGTACCTGCGTCGCTTAACGGAGAAAGACATAAAGCAGAATGGGTAAAAGACGGGGATAATTGGAGATTGTTTATCACGTTTAGGTCTATTGAAAGAAGCCTTGATAAAATTGCTAAGTATGCGCCTGACCTAAAATCCACAGGCTGGATGAGCGAAGGTTGGATAGCATGGGTAGGCGATTGGGACGACCTTAAGAACGGAACGGAAGGCGATTACAGAGTTAAACTTGCTCACACGTATCTGGGAGATGAGACGGCGCCTCAACGTAGCGCCAACGCCGACACGGGTTATTGCGGTAACGTGGTATTCGATGACGGCACTATAGTTACGAGTTCTTACGGTAGATTTGGAGAATGGGACGAAAACGAGAAGAGATACGTTAATTCCCAAAAGACGTATATTCTCAGCAAGAGGGTGAATCTCAAGGACCTAGACGCAATAGTAGATTATTTCAGATAATCTATTTCTCGCGACCGACTAGATGGTCTAAAGTTACGTCAAGATAGTCGGCAAGTTCAATCAAAGATAAAATATGCGGGTCTGCGCCATTTTTCCAATCGACAAAATGCGACGACTTAATACGAGTATTTGTATTGATTTGGTTGCGAGATATGAGCAATCAAGATAATTGGCAATTTTAACAATTTGTGAAAGTCGCATATATTTAGCGTTATTTCTCCACCTACTGACGGTAGATACGGTGACTCCAATATCTTTTGCTAAAGTTTTGGTGTCAATATCCCTTTCAATCATCAATTCGTTTATTCTTTCGCCAATATTGATTTCTTCTTGCATATTTTCCTACTAATTAATTATAAGAGCGCTAAATTGAAATTTATAGTTCTATTGTTTCAATCTTAAAATCACAATAATACTCAGCTGTTTTGCCTACAAATTTTAATACGCAATAATCGGGGTCGGTTACGCCTTGCTTATAAAACAGTTTGTCGCCAAAACGCCAAATTTCGTCTTTGGTTGCTTGGTCGGTACAGACTTGCATTTCGCCTGTTATTGAAACGCCTTGATACTTAAATTTTCCGCGCTTATAAAAATAAACACACGCTTTATTATTTGCTAAATAATGTTTAATTTTGTTGGATGAAGTATTTGTAGAGAAATAAATCTCGTTCCCGTCTATTTTACGAGGGGCAAGCATAGCCCTTATTACGGGATAACCTTGCTCATTGACAGAGGCAATAAACGCCGTTTTCTGTTCCGATATAAATTGAAAGATTTGTGTTTTATCCATTGTATATTTCCTCCGCTAAATTACTGTTTTCGTAGTTTAATTATATCAAAAGATAATAAGAAAAGCAAGGACATATTATCCTTCTATCTTGATTAATAAGACATAGGCAAGTAAGCTCATAACGGAAAACAAAAAGAAAGAGAGGTTTTCTCTCTTTCTTTGTTTTACATAAACGGCTTCACTTGCCGTCTGGTCTGAGTGACAAGACTTGAACTTGCGGCCTCTAGACCCCCAGTCTAGCGCGCTACCAAACTGCGCCACACCCAGATAATGTTGTCAATATCTTAACGATAAGATTATATATCAAATTTAAGGATATTGCAACAATTATATTAATTTTTTTATAAATAACTACCTTGTAAAATTGACGCTAGTCAAATCGTACGTAATATCTCCTTCTACAAAACGTACTACCACACGGCTAACGAAGTTGTTATCTCCTTGCATTTTCATTTGCGCGGTGGAAATCATACAACTTATCGAACCGCTTGCAGGGAAGGTAGTAGTAGTGGTAAATGAGCATCTAACTACCGGAATACTTGACGTCAAAACTTTAGAGTAGGTGACGGTCACGTTACCGCTTGCGTCAGCGTCTGACGTGGTTACGTCCCCGCTTACTTCGGAATAACCGCTGTTTATCGCGCCACTATTGATTTCTCCGCTTACGTCGCCACTGCCAATAGTTTCGCTGAAGCTCTTGTTGAGTACGAATTTATTTTTAAGAACGATATTGCTTGCGCTTGCATATGAGCAAATAAAAGACGCATTTTTAGTTTGACTTGAATCAACGTTGTACGTAGGAGCGACAATGGATACTGAAGAAGATAGGGTAGTCGCTCTTGCGAATTGATATAAGAATGAATTGTCTACTACAAAAGCCGAAGCGCTGTATTTAGCGCTGTCAGTAGACGTCACGCCGTCTATTATGAAAGTCACGTTGCTCTTTTTAGTTTCGTAAGAGGTAATGATTTCCTCAACTTTACCGTCTTTAACTGTCTTTGTATAAGAGAGTTTCGGCTCCAATTTGTTGGAAGCGTAGCTTTCCGTCACTTTCTCCATTACCTTGTAGCCTACTTTTTCGGCAGTTTTGTCGTCAAGAGTTGCGCTCATAGTCGACGTGAATTTATATCCGGTGAAGTTGTTGAGTTTTGGATTGACAGATTCGCTTGAAGTCGATATAGATACGCTTTGATTGTAAACAGTTGTCATAGTCGAAGTATATTCGCCCAATTTTACGTTTTCTTTGTTGAATACATCGTACGTGCAAACTTCGGTTCCGCCTTCATGCCAACCGAGATTATTGTTGATTTGCGACATAATAGAATTTTTAGAAAAACTTTCTCCACAGCCGACAAAGGTCAACAAAACAGTAGTTGTAAGTATTATTGCTACCAAAAAAATAAGTATCTTTTTCATAATGATTATATTATAGCATATTTAGAGCGTTTTGCAATAATTTTTCCTATAATATATTGCCAATATTGTCAAAAATTGTTACAATTAATCTATGATAGAATTGATTTTGACGAATACTTTGGACTCAACGCCCATACTCGATAAACTTAAAAGCAGAGTAGGAGAGAGCAAAAAACACATACTTTTTGTGCCTGATAGATTTTCGCTTTCTTATCAAAAAGCCGTGCTTGAACATTTGAATATCAAAGGTACGTTTGACATAGAAGTTTCGTCTTTTCCGCGACTTGCCAACAAATTGCTTCAGAATAAAAAGCGCCTTTTGGACAAGCAGTCGGAGATTATGCTGTTACGCAAAGTTATTGACGAGGATAAGGACGATTTGCTTTGCTTCGGCAAGATCGGCAAGAGTGTAGATTTCGCCAATGATATGTACGCTGTAATTTCACAAATTCGCAATAGCAATATTTCTGTAGAGCGTATGCAATCCGCTGTCGACGGGCTTCCCATGCGTATTGCCAACAAGACCAAGGATATAGTCAAAATTTATCACGATTACGTGCAATATATACAAGAAGATTATTCCGATGGAACAAGCAAGCTTCAAGCTCTTTGCGACTTAATATACGATGGCGCGCTCAACGATTACGAAGTCTATATATCCGACTTTACTGCGTTTTCCAATATCGAATACGACATAATCAAGGCTATTATGCTTAACGCGCTTCACACGCATATTTGTCTTGTGGACAGCGATGGCGACAATTCTCAGGTTTTTCCCACCGACGTTAAAAAACGTCTTTTCTCTTTGGCGAACGAAATAGGTCTGACTATGAAAACAACTTGCGTTCAAGAGCAGCTGACGGGTGACGCCGAGATAATATTAAAGGGATTGTATTCTTACGGCAAAGTTGACGGGTTAAGGGACAACAGAACTCAAATTCTTGCTTGCAAGAGCGTTGTGGACGAAGTAAAAACCTTGGCAAGAACTATCAATGATCTTGTTAAGCGTCAAGGCGTAAGATATAGAGATATGGCTATAGTATGTTGTGATTTTGCGACGTACACTCCATATATACAAAGCGTATTCAAAGATTTCGGCATACCGTTTTATGCGGATATTAAACAACAACTTTCATCTCAAGCCTTGACTAAGTTGGTTGCTTCGGCAATAAGAGCGGTAGGAGAGAAGTATTCTCAATCAAGCGTAATTGAATTTGCAAAGCAAGCCTTATTGGGATTTGACTATGACGAAGTATGTATCTTCGACAATTATTGCTGTAAGTACGGTATTGAGTTTACGAGATTTTTATCGCCGTTTGCTCTAGGCGAGGGCGATGACAAATCCGTATCCGAAAACGTAAGAGAAAGAATAATCGGCTTGCTTGCGCCACTTCAACTCAGCGGGAGATTTATCAAGGAACATATCAAATCGGTAAGAGAGTTTTTGCAAAACTGCTCGGCGCATGAGTTGGTGGAAAATCTTGCGAGTTGGCAAGAGCAAAACGGCTTTGGCGAACTCTCGGCAATTACCTTGCAGTCGGAGAACAAACTCAACGCTATCCTTGATAAGTGCGAAAGTATGCTTGGCAATAACATAGCCGATTGGGAAGAGTTTTACGGTATAATAATGACGGCGATAGAGTCTGTCGAGATGTCCAATATTCCGCTATACAGCGACTGCGTATTTATCGGCGAAACCAGCGAAAACAGATACGCTAATCTCGATTACATGTTTGTCATAGGCGCGCTTGCAGGCAAATTTCCCCCTGAACATAGCGACAGCGGTATAGTGTCGGAAAGAGAGTATGTTGCATGGAGCAATATGAACATAGATGTTCAACCCGATTGCAGACGGCGCAACAGCAAAGAAAGACTGTCTACTCTTATGCTGTTGACGAGAGCAAGAAAGCAGTTGGTTATCAGCTATCCCGCGGCATCCTCAAGCGGTGAAGAACTTACGCCGAGTTCAACGGTAGAGTACTTAATAGACCTTTTGGGCGTTACTCCAAGCTGTGAGCAAACTCCCGATAGCAGTTGGGATAGACAATCGTATATCAACTACATATCTTCTCAGAAGAATATTTTGCAGGAATTTCTGTCTTTGCAAAGTCTTGTGTCGGCAAAGGCTATTGACGCAAGCGATACGCTCACGGACGTTTTGGATATTTTGTATACGCTTTGCTGTAAAAGATACGGAAAAGAATACGTAGACTTTTTGATTGGCGAAAGGACGGACGAGGTACAGCTCGACGCAGTGGGCGGAGTTATGTTCAACGGCTCGCATACGTCGGTTTCGCAATTTGAGAAGTACTTCAAGTGTCCGTTCTTACATTTTAACGAAAACGTGCTTAAACTTAAGCGTAAGCAGATAGCGGGACTTGAAGTCAAGGATACCGGTATTTTACTTCACGCTGTAATGGAGAAATATTTTGCTCTAAAAGATTGCGCGGATAAGCGCGAGAGCGAGATAGAAAATATCGTACCCAAGATTTTTATCGAGCAAGTCAAAGAGAGTAAGGAATACGCTTTTTTACTCGATGGCAAGAAAAACGCTTTGACCGTGCAACAACTTGTCAATCAAGCGGTACACGTCGTGAAAAAACTTGTGCAGAACATGCAAGTTACCAAATTCAGACCCGATAAACTTGAGTTGAAATTCGGTTCTAATCAGGACGCAAGCATAGCGGGAATGGAGATTGACAATGGCGTTCGCAAATTGAGTTTTGACGGCGTTATTGACAGAGTGGATAGATTTGGCGACAAGGCTATAATAATAGATTACAAGTCAAAGAGCAGCATTGACTTTAATCCTTCGAATATTCTTTACGGCGACAGGATACAGCTATTTGTGTATCTCAACGCATTGCGATCTAGCGGTAATATCACACCTCAAGGCGTGTTCTATCTTTTGATGAACAACAAGTTTGTCAAAAAAGACAAAGAGTCAAGAAGATTTGCTTATAGAGGTTACGCAAACAAAGACGACGTGTTTGATTTGGACGAGGGCTTAACAGAGTATTCCGACTTTGCAAGTTCAGTATATCCCGTAAAAATCAAGACGGATAAAGACGGCGAAGTGCAAATCAACGCTATTTCAGAACTCGGACACGTGATGAGCGGTAAAGGCTTTGACGATACTTGCGATTACGTGATGAAGTTGACAAGTAAGGCGTCTGCTGAGATAGAAGAAGGATACATTGCAAAATCTCCTTTGAATATCAATGGCAAAGAAGAGCCAAAGGCATGCCAGTACTGCGATTACAAAGACTTATGCGCTCGCTCAAAAGTATACGTCAGGGACGTCAAAGACGTAAAGCAAGAAGAGTTCGAAAATCTAATTGCTGACGAGGCGAACAAAACCGCAGACAACGTTGAGCATATAGACGGCTTGTGTTTGCCAAAGGAGGAGAGGTAGTATGGGCGCAATAAATTGGACGAAAGAACAACTTGGAGTAATCAACAGCATCGATACAAATACTCTAGTTTCTGCGTCTGCTGGAAGCGGTAAGACAGCCGTCATGATTGAGAGAGTAATAAGAATAATCACAGGCGAAAACTGCAAAGTAAAAACTCCTTTGAAAAGAATCATAATGGTTACTTTCAACGAGTCCGTAGCTAGCGAACTCAAGAGTAAGATAAGCGCCCAACTTGCAAAAAGACTGGCAACGTCTGAAGACAAAGATTATATACGAGAGCAAATAGAAGACGTACCCATTGCAGATATATCTACAGTTCATTCGCTATGCTCTATGATTATCAAAAGCAATTTTGAGTATCTCGGTATACAGCCTTCCTTTTCCATAGTAGACGAAGGCGAAAAACAAACGCTTTTCGGCAAGGCTATATCCAACGTGATGAAGGAGTATAGAGAGAATTACGATTATCAAGTGGATATTCTTATCAACTATCTTGGTGGAGAGAAAAGATTTTGCGATACGCTGTCCGGACTTTACGGCTTTTTGGAAGCGCAACTTGACAGAGATGCCTATCTTGAAGAAATTGCATTATCCAACTATGACGGAGATTTCAAAGAAAGTCTTCTTGCCAAGCGCTATATTGCTCAGTTGCATGGGGATATTTTTGAACTTATTCGCCAAGGACAAGATTGGCAAATGCTATTTGAAAGCGCCGACTTAAACAAACATTTTGAGCACGCATCGCAAATCATTGATTGTCTAAATGCTTTGTACGCTACTAAAGATATTGCGGAACTTGCCGACGTAGTGAAATATGCGCCTAAGATTGCCGATACTCCGCAACTCCCCAAAGACAGAAAAGACGAGTTTGCCGAGCGTCAAGAAAACTACAAGGCGTATAAGTCTAGCGTTAAGTCGCTGATTGACAAGCTCAAGAAGTTGTTCCCCATACCGAATTCGCAGTTGCAAGAACAACTTAATGCCAACAAAGAGTTTGTTACGCTTTTATTGTATATATTAAAAAAGGTATGCGATGAATATTCCGCCTTGAAGCGCAAGGAAAATAAAATGGACTTTGCCGACCTTGAATATTACGCCGTCAAGGCAATGCAAAACGATGCAATCGCAAAAGAGTTGGCGGATAATTACGACTATATTTGCGTGGACGAATACCAAGACGTCAACGCCGTGCAGGAGTACGTTTTGACAAGGCTATCCAACGGCAAGAACTTATTTATGGTAGGAGACGTAAAGCAGAGTATTTACCAATTCAGAATGACCGATCCTAGGATATTCTTGAATAAATACCGCATGTATAAGCAAAGACCGCAGGACGGCAGTTCATTTTTGCTCAACAGCAACTACCGCTCTTGTAAAGAAGTTATTGATTTTGTCAACGCCGTTTTTGACGTTGTTATGAAAGAAGATATGGGCGGTATCGATTATAAGAAAGAAAGCAGACTTTTGCAAGGCAATCTATCTTATGACGTCCAAAGCGATATGCCTATTCGTATCGCGCATTTCCCCAAAGAGCAAAAAGAACTTGAGATGCCTTCTTTCCAAGACGGAGTATACAGCGTACGCAACGATGCGCAAGAGAATAGGTCTTTTTCCTCTCAAGAGGGAAAGTATATAGCAAAGCAAATTAAGTCGCTGGTAGGGAAAAAACAAATTCAAGTATCGACTTCCGACGGAACTATGTCGTATAGGACGGTGAGATACTCGGATATAACTTTGCTTTGCTCGACGAGAAGCGCCAACGTGGCAAGCATAGTGGACGAATTGAAGTCGGCAGGAATACCGGTAGACAGTGCAAATATAATCAACGAAAAGAAAAATTCTTGCGTAAGTTTATTTACGTCGTTCATAAGGGTAATAGACAACTACCGTCAGGATATACCTTTGGTTGAGGTGTTGACAAGCAAGGTGTTTGCAGACTTTAGTTATAAGGATATGGCGATGATAAAGACGGCGTATCGCAAGGAGGAATTTTTTCATCAAGCGGTGGACAAGTATTGCAAAGAACAAGACAATGCTTTGGCTCAAAGGCTCAAAGAGTTCTTCGCAATGCTGGATAAATACCGCCGTATATCGTCCTTTATGGGCGTTGCGGAACTTCTTCGAAGGTTGATAGCAGACTTCAACTACCGCGAATATATGACTTCCGTCGAGAACGGAGTAAGCCAATTCGCGGGCTTGGAGAGTTTTGTACAGTCCTTGGAGAGTAAGCCGTACAATACCAGTCTTTTCAAATTTATCGAGGCTGTCGATAATACTGCTGATTTCGGAAAAGTATCCGGCGAAGTGGGGTACGAGGGCGATTGCGTAGTCACCAATACTATTCACAGTTCCAAAGGCTTGGAGTATCCTATAGTATTTATTGTCGATTCGGCAAAAGAAGTCAATTTGATGGATTTGAATACGGCAAATCTCATATATGACAAGACTTACGGCTTGGCGATAAAGAACGTGGAGGAACAAGATAGATTTTTTGAAGATAGCCTACCTTTGCTTATGCTTAGGGAATTAAAGGTCAAAGACGTAATTGAAGAAAAGATGAGATTGTTCTATGTTGCGACGACGAGAGCTAGAAATATGCTGTATATCACGGCGACTGGCGGACTTGGAAGAGGCGGTAGTTCAAATAAAAAGTCTTTTGGAGAGAAAAAAGTCGGCAATCCGTTGAGTATGCTCGATTGGCTGAACAACGTTGCCGTAGAGAATAAGTCATTCTATGATAAGTATTTTGATAAAGAAGTAAATATAGAAGAGTGTTGCGATAATGCTCAAGTCCAAGATATAAGCAAGAGAAAGGTGGTTGACATCGGCGAAGCCGAATCATTTGTCAAGGAACTTTGTAATAGCTATGCGTATGAGCAATCTACAACTCTACTTGTCAAGCATACCGTTACGGCCGTCAACAACGACTATTACAATTCTTTGTCAGGCGGTTTGAATAATGATTATGACATAGACGTTATTGATACTTTCAAAGACGGTGATTTTACCGACGAGCAAGTGGCGGACAAGCGCAACAGCGCAGACGAGGGCGTGGCTTATCACAGGGTATTGGAGTGTATTGATTATAATTGCTTCACGATTGACGACGTAGCAGAGAGCCTTGAGAGAATGGTTGAACAAGGACTTTTGAGTCAAGAGCAACGCGCGTTTATCGACCCCAAGTCGATACTTGAGTGTCTTGAAAGCGACGTCATGCAAAAGGCGAGAAAGTATCCTCATTACAGAGAAAAACAATTTATGCTCAATCTACCCGCAAGAGATTTTTTACAGGTCGATAGCGACGACAAAGCGCTGTTGCAAGGCACGGTAGACTTATTTATCCACGGCGGTAGCAGTGGCGGTGAGAATATATTGGTAGACTTCAAATTCTCCCATAAGAGCGCGGAGCAACTCAAAAAGAGATACCGCAGACAGCTTGAGTTGTATGCAATGGCAATTGAGGAGTGTTTGGGCATAAAGGTAGATAAGAAAGTAATATTCGTACTGGGGAGAAATATGACAATCATAATTTAGCTGAAAATTTGACAAAAAAACTTAGTGTGATATAATAGTAAAAAAGGAAAATAAAATGAAAAAGAAATTATTAATTGCAATTTTAGTTTTATGTATTTTTCGTTTTGCATTTATCTTTGTAGCCTGTCAAAATTATAAAAATTCAGGCAAATTTAAGTTTATTTTGAATGACGACAACTATGGGGTTAGGTGCATTCGAAAGTTGTAGCAATAAAAGTTCTGCCTTTGCTTTTTAATTTTCTTGTATAAAATTTACCCAATCGTCAATTATTAAATATAGCAATATTCAATATGCTTTCTTATGTGTACATAATTATTGGAGGCTTTAATTTTGCTATCATTTATTTCGGACACTTACGTGAAATTTCAATCGTTTATGGCGAGTTGGAAAGTCTGGCAGATCGTAGCGTTTGCTGTGGCTATACCTGTACTTGTCGTATTTATTCAACTGCTTATCAATACAACTCAGCTTGTATACGCAAAGGCTAACTTTAGGCTGAAAAAGTTCTTGAAGAGTTATTCCTATCTATCGCCAAGCACCGTGTTTTCTTTTAACAAAAAAGTAGTCAAGGGATTCCCGAGATATATCAAAAGACAGACCAAGCACATCGCCGACAGCGGTATGCCTATGGAGGAGTATCTCAACACTTTTAATTTTTGTCAAGAAAGCAAGAGGAAAAGTATTGTCGGAACAATGGCGCTTGCGCATATAGTATTATTGGGCGTAGTCGTAGCTATGAACGGCCATTCCGTCGGTATAGTTTCTACTGCAATTTTGGCAACGTTCGTGGTTTGGCTTATAGCTTTTGCTATTGACGGCATAGCATACAAATTATTTGATTTTGTCGACAGGAAATTTAAGAGGAAGTTTCTTATAAAACTCGACGTTAATACGCTATATGAGGAAAAGAGCGTTGACCTTACGTTGCCAAAGGAAGAAGTCATCGAAGACAGCGCCATGGAACTTGCTCACAGCGTTGAAGATTTCTTGGCAAGCCAACCTGATAAGGGAATTGCGAAAGTAGTTCTCAAGGGGCTATACAGCGCAAAATTCTCTTCCGCTATGACAGCGCAAAGTAAATTGCGACTTAAAAATGTCGTTACGCAGTTAAAAAACTACGTTGGATAGGTTGCCAAAAGATTTTTAATAATGTAAAATATAATAGGCAGTTTGTTAGCGGACGTTTTAACTTAAGACGAGGAGGTATGGCTTATGATTGAAATTTACAAGACCGATGAGGAGAATAAGCTCATACAAATAGAAGAAGGCGTATATATGGAAGCGGGATTCGATGCCAAAGATTGTTGGATAAATCTCACCAATCCATCTGATAAAGAAGTGGCTTTCGTAGCGTCTATCAGCGGTATAGAGGACGACGTGCTTAAGACTCCGCTTGACGATGAGGAAAGGTCGCGTCTTGAGGTAGAAGACGACTATACAATGGTGCTTGTCGATATTCCTGTGATTGAAGAGGGTACGGAAGACTATTATTCTTACTTTACCATACCGCTTGGCGCAATAATAAAAAAAGAATTATTTATTACTGTTAGCCTTAAAGATACGGCAATTACCCGCGACTTTGTACGCAACAGAGTTAAGGGTTTTGCTACATACAAAAAGACTAGATTTTTGTTCCAAATTCTCAACAATATTGCTACAAAATACTTGGCTTACCTCAAGCAAATCGACAAGGCATCGCAGCGAATACAGAATGAGTTGCACAAGTCCACTAAGAACAAAGAACTTATTCAAATGCTTGACTTGGAGAATTCTCTTGTATATTTTTCCACGTCGCTTACCGGTAACGACGTCGTAATATCAAGACTAATGCAAAGCAAGTTCAACACCAACAATATATTGAAGAGTTATCCCGACGATACCGAACTTCTTGAGGACGTATCTATTGATACTAAGCAGGCTATGGAGATGTGTACAATCTACCGTGATATTTTGTCGGGTACTATGGACGCTTACGCTTCCGTTATTTCCAACAACCTCAATATAGTCATGAAGGTCTTGACGTCGATTACTCTTATAATATCCATACCTACGTTGATAGCGTCTTTGTTCGGTATGAATACGTGGGTTCCTGGACAGGGAAGTCCTTGGGGATTTTGGGGAGTACTAGGCTCGTCGGCAGTTATATCGCTAGCTCTGTCGCTTTATCTTAAAAAGAAGAAGTTACTGTAATTATGCATTTTATTTATTGCCCCGATTGCGGGAAAAAACTTATTACAAAGCCTATGGGCGACGAGGGAAATATCCCTTATTGCGAGGACTGTCAACGTCCTCTTTTTGATATGTTCTCTTCATGCGTAATAGTTTTGGTTACCGACGGCAAGGGACAAGTTGTTTTACTCCGTCAGAACTATATTTCTACCAAGTATCACAATTTGGTATCAGGCTATATCAAGCCCAAAGAAACCGCGGAAGAAACCGCTTACAGAGAAGTTCAAGAAGAGATAGGCTTAAATCTTACTTCTCTTGAATTTATAGGCACTTATTGGTTTGACAAGAAAGAACAACTTATGATTGGCTTTATCGGCAAGACTGACGATAAGGAGTTGACGCTTTCCGGCGAAGTTGACGGCGCGCAGTGGGTTGAGGCAAATCAAGCGAAGAATATGGTTCATCCCAAGGGTAGTGTATCCTACGCTTTGATTGAGCATTTGCTAAATAATTTTAATGACTAAGTTTTCAAAAATTTAATATTATTATAGACGTTTTGTTTCCTGGATTTTGGGACGATATTTTGGGACGATATTGACTTTCGGCTTTAGTTATTTTATAATATTAATACAATTAATATATTGTAGTAGATTATAATGCATTTATGGATAAGTAATAGGGGGGAGGGCGTAACTAATGATTAATAAAAAAGTAAAGATAATCAACTGGCTTTGCCTAGTTCTATCCGCCTTGGCGCTTATTTTGGAATGTATGCCTAAGAGCATGGAATTGAAATATATAATCCGGCCTGGAAAGTATATGTACTCCTATTGGTCATATTTTGGCAATCCTTTAGATCCAACTTTCTTTATGGCATGGGTTGTTATAATCTGTACGGTAACGACTTTGCTGTTGAATATAATAGCGTTGTTCAAAGATAAAAGGGGAATTTGCATAGCGTCAATGGTTCTGCAGTCTTTGGCGGCGGTTTTTGGAGTAATCATAGTTGCTACGGCATACAACGTAATTATTTCTGCTATATGCCGAATTCTAATAGTTGCTTTCAACGTAAAATTGAAAGTAGCCTATCAAGATATTGGCAAGCTAAAAAAATCAGCGCAAATATTTTTGACTGCAGTTTCCTTTATAATGCTGATAGGTAGCGTAGTTATGTTTAACTTGGCGATAAACTTATATGAGTATAAAGTAGTGGCAGTATCTGTTACAACTATGATTGTAGTTTTTGCCCAATTCATAATACACTGTAACTATCTAAAAGGCGATAAAGCGCAAAACAAGAAGATAGCGACAATAAATTGGATTAGTTTAATAACTATGATAGCGACGGTATTTTTAGAGACTTTATCTAAGAGCATGAGCTACGGATATATTGAGAATCATTTTGGAGAGGACGTTGCTGTTGCGTACGAAAATTCTTATTTAGCAGGCACGGGGGATTGGTCAGTAATATTAACGACGTTAATTGTTATATCGACTACTATTGCCTTATTGTTTGATATAGTAACAATGATAGTCGATAAGAAGCCTATATGTATTATCGCTTTGGTATTGGGCGCGTTGGCAAGCGTATGCAATATTACTCTTATTATATGGTATTGGCGTTTTGTTAACGTTTTTATGATATTGATAATGATATTATTAATAATACAAGTAATTACCTTAAGCGTAAAACTCAAATTTAACGCTTGGAATAAAAAAATTAATACTGAGCATATGGAAAACGCGCCAATTTGAGGCATTAAAAATTTTTTGAAAAAGTTTGAAAAATTTGTTGACATCCATATTCTTTAATGATATTATATAAAGGCTGTTGACGACAGCAACGAGAAAATTACTCATTCGTGGGGGATTAGCTCAGTTGGCTAGAGCGCCTGCCTTGCAAGCAGGAGGTCAAGAGTTCGACTCTCTTATTCTCCACCACTAATGGGCTCATAGCTCAGCTGGTTAGAGCA
>CAJTPC010000010.1 GCA_910578245.1 uncultured Christensenella sp.
TCGGCTAAGCCTTTCTTGAACCACGCGTCTAACGCGTGGATTTCTTATACATTAAAAACGCCTCAATCGAGGCGTTTTCACTTATATAATTCTATTGCAGACTAAATTATTAACACAATCATTTCTTCTTCTTATTATTAGCGTATTTCGCAGTATAATTCAATTCGTCTTCGAACATTTGAGTAAGCCTGCTCTTATTTGATTGAGTATGCGACGACTTATTCTTTGGCTTAGTGGCTTTGGACTTATCTTTATTAGAGTTAGCGCCGTATTTCCTACCTTGCAACTTGTCTTTTTTATCCTTTGAATATGAATTACCGCTCCTCTTTTGCGCGGGAGATTTTTCCTTTTGCGGTTTTTCTTCCTCTTTTGCCTCTTGTATAGTCACTTGACGTTTGCCAAGCGTAACTCCTCTAAGTTTGAAGAGTTTACCCTCGCAACCTTTGATAACCGAAACAAAAGAGTAAGTATCGCGTATTTTAAGGTCTGCTATCTCGTATATCTTCACAGGCGTATACGTCAAAATCAATTTCGTAAGACTGTCTTTGTCAAGCAAATCTCTCTTGCCCACGTTTAGAAAAAATCTGCATTGGTTATCGTGATAATCTTTGAGCTTATTAGATCCGTCCTTAGGCATTGTGAAACTGTCGGAAATTACGCCTATATCCATATATTTAAGAGCATTGTCTACTTTGCGTTGATACGACGGAATATACCCTACCTGATTTGAGTCTATGAGAGTATATGCTACCCCCTCTTTGCTTGCCCTTGCGGTTCTGCCTATACGATGCACGTAAAAGTCTTCATCGGTAGGAGGGTCAAAGTTGATAATGGCTTGAACTCCGTCTATATCCAAACCTCTCGACGCAACGTCGGTAGCCACCAAAATCTTCAATTCTTTAGCCTTAAATCTTTTGATTATTTGAGTACGCTCGCTCTGTCGCAAATCACCGTGCAATAGCGCCACCTCTCTGCCCTTGCTTTTCAAGGCCGAAAAGAGTTTGTCCGCTCTAGTCTTGGTATTGCAAAATGCTATAACGAAATCATACTTATGTCCGTCAATTATTTTGAGCATAGCTCCAAGTCGCTGCGCGTCTTTAACTACGCAATAGTACTGTTGGATTTTAGGTGTGTCTTCACCGTCAACGGAAGTCTTAACAAAAGTGGGATTGCGCAAAAGTCTTTCAATAAGCGTCTTTATGGATTGCGGTATAGTAGCCGAGAAACACAGTCTTTGCGACTGTCCGATTTTGCCGTCTATTTTCTCTATATCTCCTCTAAAGCCCATATCGAGCATCTCATCGCATTCGTCAAGCACAAAATAATTTACGTCGTTAAGTTTTAGAGTGCGTCTGTCTATGTGGTCAAGAAGTCTGCCCGGAGTGCCTACGACGATTTGCGGTTTTTTACGCAGACAAAACAGCTGTCTTTGTATATTCTGTCCGCCGTACAGCCCCGCAACTCTTACTCTCTCATAATATTTGCAAGCGCCTTGAATTACTTCGCAAATCTGTATTACGAGTTCCCTCGTAGGACAAAGCACTAACGCTTGTACGCAGGAAGAATCTCTATCTATCTTTGCGAGCATAGGCAACACAAAAGCTAGCGTCTTACCTGTACCGGTAGGCGCTTGGGCCACAATATCTCCCTCTTTGAGCGCAATGGGTATCACTTCTCTTTGGATGTCGGTAGGAGAAGTAATGTTCTGCTCGTCAAGACTCTTAATAATTTCAGGCAACACGCCCATACTTTGAAATTCCATAATTCCAGTATACAATAAAAGTTGATTTTCTCCAACTAAATGGATATAATAGTTGTATGAAAACAGCAATTATATCGGGGGCATCAAGAGGGATCGGCAAAGCTATCGCAATAACTTTGGCAAAAGAAGGGTACGCGGTAATAGTTGGTTTTTGCCACAGTCGCGACAAAGCGCAAGAAGTTTGCGACCTTATTATTAAAGACGGCGGTATAGCCGAAGCGTATAAATGCGACGTATCTTTAGCCGAAGAAGTCAAAGCTATGGTCGAATATACCAAGACAAAGTACTCCTCTATCGATGCAGTCGTTGCCAACGCAGGTATCGGCGCTTACGGAATGCTTATAGATTACAGCGATGAAACTATTATGAATACGATAAATACCAATCTTGTCGGCTGTATTACTCTATGCCGAGAAGCAGGAAGAGTTATGCTATCGCAAAAGAGCGGCAATATAGTGACTGTATCGTCCATGTGGGGACAAGTCGGCGGTAGTTGCGAAAGCGTTTATTCTGCCACCAAAGGCGGCATAATTGCATTTAGCAAGGCTTTAGCCAAAGAATTTGCTTTGAGCGGAGTACGCGTCAATTGCGTATCTCCGGGTTATATTGACACCGATATAAATTCCAATCTTACACAAGACGACAAAATCGCTATCGTAGAAGAAATTCCACTCTGCCGAGCAGGTATGCCTCAAGACGTGGCAAACGCCGTAGCTTGGCTGATAAGCGATAAAGCAAGCTATGTCACGGGACAGGTGTTATCCGTCAACGGCGGACTAATAATTTAAGAAATCTTTAATGTACAAAATCAGTAACTATAATCAAAGATAAATTCATAATATAAAACGACAATAAATCAAAAAACTCGTAGAGAAATACATATTGATGAACAGACTGAAAAACTATAAACACACATTTAATTCTTGTTGCGTTGCGATAGCAATTCAAGCAATTGAAATAAATCTTCCGCCACTGCTTTTCGTCGGTTTCCAAGACGAATTTGCCATATCTCTCACAGAACTTACGGCGCTTATAACTTTGACCTTTGTAGTCCAACTGTTAATGGACGCTTTAAGCGCTAAGATTATGGACAAAATAGGTTATCGCACCACTATGATGCTGTCGCACGTATTTGTTGCCGTAGGCGCACTTTTACTAGGGACGTTACCCTATATCCTTAATCCCTACACGGGTCTTATTATCTCAATAACCATTATGGCAATGGGAGGCGGTCTGATTGAAGTAATTACCTCGCCTATAGTCGAAGCTATCCCCAATCAAAAGGAAGGCAAGTTATCTCTTATGCACTCATTCTACAGTTTCGGCTATCTATTTACAGTGCTGATGACAGTATTATACTTCCTTGCGTTTGACAGAACGCAATGGCGATACTTAGTATTCGCAGTGGCTATTATACCTGTAATAAACGCTATATTCTTTTTCTTCGCGCCATGCACTACCCTCAATGAACAACGCGGTGGAAGCATAAGTCTAAAAGGCTTGATGAAGACCAAGTCTTTCTACCTCTTTTTGGTTCTGATACTGTGCGCTGGAGCTATGGAGCAAGCGATAAGCCAATGGGTATCTTACTTTGCGGAAAAAGGTCTTAGCCTAAGTAAGGACGTGGGCGATTTGGTGGGTCCGTTCAGTTTTGCTCTTCTAATGGGATTGGGTAGATTATTTTATGGACTTTTTGGATATAAAATTCATATTAAAAAAATACTCCCTATTGCGGGAGTAGGATGCTTGATTTGTTATATTACAGCAGTCGTCGGCAAATCTGCGCTACTTAGCTTAATAGCCTGCGCGTTGTGCGGTCTAACGGTCAGTATCACTTGGCCGTGCGCATTAGATATAGCGTCAAAGAATATCCCGCAAGGCGGAACGGCAATGTTTGCTCTGCTGGCATTGGGCGGCGATATAGGATGCACAATAGGACCGAGTATAGTCGGCTACGTTTCCGATGTGTCGCATTACGGTCTAAAAGGCGGAATAGCAACGGCAAGCGTATTTGCAGTAATATTTATAATTGTGTCGCTGATTTTGCTTAAAAGCAAAAAAGAAACTAAGTCAATACAACTCCCTAGGCTTAACTCGGAATGATACACGATAAATTAATCGAAGCCAAGTGACAACGTCAAAAATACTAATTATGTTTTACTTAACGAACACCAATATATCTTCTAGCGTTATGTCGCATAGCTGACAATATACGTAAAGATCTTCTATTGATATGACGGACCTTGCGTCCTCCCAGTTGGCAACTTGAGAATCCGACCAGCCTACGACAGCGCGAGCAAGCTCGCTTCTTGAGATATGATTGTCCATTTCAAACGTGCAGGACGCGCATTTTTCTCCGCCCTCGCAATAAGATTTACTATCTTCTTGGCTTCTGCAATAAGCGCAGACTTTCTTTATAAGTTTTACGTTATGTCTTCTCAAGTACTCAAGATTCTTCCCCGTCTTTATCCAGTCGACGGTTCTTCCGCATAATTGTTCCATAAATACGCTCCAATTCGTTTTGTATTTCGATTATAACATATAAAATAACGAAAAATCAAGCCTTTGTCTTTCCATAAACTTATAAGCAAATTTCTTTAGCATTTTTTTGAACAATGAAAGTCAACAAAATAATTTTGAAAAAAATATTTTGTTATTATTGACATAACAATTTTTGTATTATATAATTAGACTAATAAAAAATATATAAATAACTAGGAGGTTATTATGAACAAGAAAAAACTTGTTATCATGATGTTGGTACTCGTGATGGTTCTTTCTCTTGCTATTACAGCTTTAGTAGGTTGTGATGACAAAGGCAAAGAAGACATTGACGGTTACAACCAAGCATCATCGATTTCAATTGAAGATGCATTGACTTCTGCAATTTATAATTCTGCAGAAGACGGCAATCTCAACAATTTCAAGGTTGGCGCTCAACTTGCGCTAAGCGTAAACAATCATAAGTACGTTATCAAATTGAACGCTAACTTAGCATTGGACGAAGAAAGTCAAAAAACAAATTCAAACTCATTTGGTCTGTCTTTCGTTGACGCTACCGCTAACGCTAACATCTTGAACGTTTACTACAACGAAGGTTATAGCAAAACGTATGGAGAATTATATAAGGATTTCGATGATGAGATTTTTGTTGATATAGGTAGTGGCTCTAATGCAAAGCATTATAGAATCAACGCTTTGAAAGTCGCAGAAACTATGAAAAGTAAAGATACTTTCCTTAGCACTGAAGAAGCAGAAAAAATCAACGACAAGGTTACCGGTGGTGTAACAAGTATTCTTAACTACTTTGACCTTGTAAAAGGTATGGCTGATAAACTTGACAAGAACGGTAAAGTAGTAAGCTCTTCTCTCTATCAATCCGAGAATTGCCAAACTCTTCTTCTCCGTCTTAAGCTCGACAGACTTTTGAGCAATGCGGCTGATCTTTTGGGAGTAGTTGACGGTTACGCTAAAGATCTTGGCCTTGCTTTAAAATCCTCTGAGCTTAAATCAATTCTTCCTAATTTGACTATTGACCTTATATTCAAAATGAGCGGCGTAGTCGGCAACAACTTTGACGAAGCAAGACTTGAGGGCTTTGAAGCAAAATTGAACGCTGACAAAAAAGATATTAGAATTAAAAGAGTTGACAATACCGATTTCCTTCGCGTTAACCTTTCTAAGAACGCTGAACTAAATATCGCTTTTGACTTCAAATTCGGCGAGCACGCAGAAAACTACGGAATTAATCCAATTGGCGGCAATAACTACACCAACATCAATGCACTTAATTTCAAGGCTGAAGGCGAGCTTACGCTTAATGAAGCAATCGGAATTGATTTCAAACTAAACAATGAGTCCTATCACATAGGTATTCCTGCCGGCACATACACATTGAAATTTGCGATAGACGCTGATCCGGCAAGACTCGTCAATGCAAAATTCGACTTCAAAAAAGATCTTATGGGTTCTATCTCAAGTATCTTGGACATAGTAGACTATCTCAATATCGATATTGCTGATAAGGCTAATCCTAATGATACAACAAAACAACTTAAGCTTACTCTTGAAAGAAGATCTGACGGTTTGTACGGACATTTGGAAAACCTTGCATTATTAGGCAATCTTGGTCAAAATTTCCCTACAATCAGCACCTCTATAAGCGGTATTCTTGATATTGTCAAAACATTGATACCATCCGGTGACAACGAAGACGACGACACCCCAAGCGGAACTCCTAGCGGTACGCCAAGTGGCGCTCCTAGCGGTAGCGGAAGCGGTGAGACGCCTTCCGGCAACAATGATGCTGACAAAGCTAAAATATTAGCTGAAGTCGCAAAACTTATCAAGAGTATGACTGTTCTTGTCAACTGCGACAACAACTTCATTGACGTCACTGTAAACGACCACACCGTTAACACCAACGAATACGGACTCCTTAAACAAAAGGTTGAGAACGGCACTCCTGTAGTTGACAAAGACGGCAATCCTGTCTATGAAGAACTTAAGGGCGAAGACGGCAAGCAAAAGACAAAAGATTTGGGCGACACGACCATCTCTGTCAAGGCAGTTGCCAACAAGAACGGCGCTACGATTGACGCTGTAATCAAAAATCTTGTAACTAATGTTGATAGACTTTCCGAAAACAAAACGGAAGGCGACAAGACCGGAAACCTTGCAGCAAAGGTTGAGATAACCAAATCCGGCATAACTATCACCGCTAAGTCTGCAGATTCCTTGACAGGTACGGCTCAAGAACTTAGCTTCGGAGATATAGCTTTGAAAGTTGATTTGGTACTCAAATTGACTAGCTTCTCTTACGGCAATGCTAAAGCATAATTTGGTATAACCAACAAACCTACGGGTCGCAATAAAATGCGACCCGTTTTTCTTGTCATTTTAATTTCGCGCAGTAACATGAAAAAATCTGACAAAAAACGCTTGACTTAATTATAAATATATAATATTATCAATATAACAATACTAAATATTCGCCGTGGGTGCTGTAAAAGGCTGAGATTATACCACTTGAATCGGACAAGGTAATACTTGAACGAAAGAGCGTAAACGCAAGTAAAGTATATTGGCGCCCCGTTTTAATTGGAGCGCTTTTTTATTTTCATTCGTCGGCGAAAAAGGAGACAAACATGAACAACCTCATTGTAATGATGGCTGTCAAGACCGCCGACGGCGAACAACTGCCCTCGCTTCTCTTCTGGCCTATCTTTGCACTATTCATTGCGCTTTTTGCCTTAATGTTTTTGCTGTATTTGCGAAAGCGCGCTCCAAAGGTCATCGGGATATGTATCTATATCGCGATAGCTCTTTGCATAATCGCTACAGTCGTATGTATAGCGCTTATAGGAAAGTACTACGTTGACAATATTAAAAACGACAATTACTACTCTCCTTACTTCAAGAACGCGCCGCTGTATATTAGCGCAATCGTATTGCTTGGAGTAATAGTTGGCTTAACCTTTTTACTCGGCAAAAACGATAATTTCAAATTCGACTCACGTTCAGTTGCTTTCGGAGCAGTTTGTATAGCAATGAGTTTTGCGCTATCCTACGTAAGACTGTTTAGATTACCGCAAAGCGGTAGCGTGACGTTGGCGTCATTATTGCCTATCATGTTATTCTCATATATATTCGGAGTAAAGAAGGGATTGCTTGTGGGCTTAATCTACGGAGTATTGCAAGCAATACAAGATCCGTACATTATTCACCCTGTACAGTTCTTGCTCGACTATCCGATAGCATTTTCAGCAATAGGTCTAAGCGGAGCTTTTGCCAACTTAAAGGTATTCAAGAAATATCCTCAAGTATCACTGTTGCTAGGCGGAATAATGGCAAGCGTCTTGAGATTCTTAGCGCACTTCCTTTCAGGAGTTTGCGCTTTCGGTACGTACGCAAACGATGCAGGACAGAACATCTACGTTTATAGCCTTGCATATAATTCATTTGTATTTGCAGATATAGCAATCGTACTTGCCATAGGCATGCTACTCTTCTCGTCAAAAGCGTTTATGAACGAAGTGGTATATAAACAAAGAGCAAAAATGATTGCAAATCAAAACGTTGCAAGTCAAGTTAATATTACCGCCGAAGAAGCGTGCTGTACGCAACAAGACGAAGCGATAAAAGACGATGATAAAGTTAATAATTAAACTGTAAAAATTTAATATAACTAAAAAACGCAGTATGTCAAATTTGATATACTGCGTTTTTAATAGGTTAAGCTTCTCCATTACGCTACGCTCCTGTCGGAATGACATAGGATTGTATTGTAAAATTAAACGCAAGCGCGCTGATAAACGCGCTTATTCTAATTCGAATGCTCCTGTATAGAGCTGATAATACTGTCCGCGTTGAGCAATCAACTCGTCGTGGTTGCCCTTCTCGATAATACGTCCGTGATCAAGCACGATTATCATATCGGAATTTTGGACGGTAGAAAGCCTGTGAGCAATTACGAATACTGTTCTGCCCTCCATAAGTCTGTCCATACCTTGTTGGACAAGCGCCTCTGTACGGGTGTCGATTGACGAGGTTGCTTCGTCCAAAATCATTACGGGAGCGTCTGCTACAGCGGCTCTTGCAATGGACAGCAACTGTTTTTGTCCTTGCGAAAGATTAGCGCCGTCGCCTGTAAGCATTGTGTCGTAACCGTTTGGCAAACGCGTGATGAAGTCATGAGCGTTGGCAAGTTTTGCCGCCGATATACAATCTTCGTCAGAAGCGTCTAGTCTGCCGTAACGGATATTGTCCATTATTGTGCCGGTAAATAGATTGGTGTCTTGTAAGACAATACCTAAAGACCTTCGCAAATCGCCTTTCTTAATCTTATTAATATTGATGCCGTCGTAGCGTATCTTACCGTCAGCTATATCGTAAAATCTGTTGATAAGATTGGTTATCGTAGTCTTACCGGCGCCGGTTGCTCCTACAAAAGCAAACTTTTGCCCCGGCTTGGCGTGTATAGTCACATCGTGCAATACAAGTTTTTCAGGGACGTATCCAAAGTCAACTTCGTTGAGTTCTATATCTCCTGTAAGTCTTTCAAATGTAATAGTTCCCTCGGCTTTATGCGGATGCTTCCAAGCCCATATGCCGGTGCGTTCTTCGCACTCTACCAGCTGTCCGTTTTCTTCCTTTGCATTGACAAGCGTAACGTATCCCTCATCGACTTCTGAAGTTTGACCTAGTAAGTTGAATATTCTATCCGCGCCTGCCGTAGCCATTACAACGGCGTTGAGTTGGGTAGAAACTTGAGAAATATTGAATGTGAACTGTCTGCTCATATTCAAGAAGGCAATTATTGCGCCCATCTGTATACCGCCGACGGCAAGCCCCGTCAAAGTGAGATTGCGCGCGCCAAAGGAAACCAACACTCCGCCTACTATTGCGACTGCAACGTATAAAACGTGACCTATATTGCCAAGAGTAGGCATAAGAATATTGGCGTACTTATTAGCTTTCTCGCTGGCTTTGAAAAGCGAATTGTTGACGTTATCAAAATCCGACTTAGACTGGTCTTCGTGACAGAATACTTTGACGACTTTTTGTCCGTGCATCATTTCTTCTATAAAGCCTTCAGTCTTACCTATTGCGCGTTGTTGAAGCATAAAGTATTTTGCGCTCTTTCCGCCAATGAGTTTTATGACCGTAATCATTATACCAACTCCGATAAGTACTACCAGCGTTAGCCATACGCTTGATACCAACATCGTTACAAGCAACGTAATGACAGCTACGAATGCCGCGTACGTCTGAGGAATACTCTGCGAAATTAACTGACGTATTGCATCGGTATCGTTGGTATAAATACTCATAATATCGCCGTGCGTATTCGTATCAAAGAACTTGATAGGAAGCGACTGCATCTTTTTGAACATATCGTTACGTATATGATACAAGAAGCCTTGCGTTACGTGAGCCATTATTCTATTATATGTAAACGACGCTATAAGACCTACGATATATATTCCAATCATAATTCCTATAATGGTGAGCAACGTATCCTTGACACTATCCCAACCATTGGCAATTCCGGGAGTTATTACGTCGTTGACAATTCTCTCAATGAATATTGACGAACTTATTGCCGCCATAGAATTGAGCGTAATGCAAATAAGTACGACTATAAGAGGAAATCTATAATACTTAAACATGTATTTGACAAGATAGCCAAGTATGGACATAACGCCCTTACTGCTTTTAGTTCTTTGAGCCATTGATCTTTACCTCCTCATCGTTATTGGTCTTGTTTTGAGAGTAGTACACCTCTTGATATATTGCATTGCGGGCAAGCAACTCATCGTGCGTACCAATATCGGCTACGCTCCCGCCTTCCATTATAATTATCTTGTCGGCGTCTTGCACTGACGCAACTCTTTGCGCTATTATGAATTTGGTTGTATTAGGTATCTCTTCTGCAAATGCCTTGCGAATTAGAGCGTCAGTCTTAGTATCTACCGCGCTCGTCGAGTCGTCAAGAATAAGTATCTTCGGCTTCTTCAGCAACGCTCTTGCAATACAAAGTCTTTGCTTCTGGCCGCCCGAAAC
Source organism: uncultured Christensenella sp. (assembly GCA_910578245.1). Classification (GTDB taxonomy): domain Bacteria; phylum Bacillota; class Clostridia; order Christensenellales; family UBA3700; genus RACS-045. The sequence goes on from CAJTPC010000010.1 coordinate 10,328, forward strand.
GTTGGTTCCGCCTTGCTCGATATACGTATCATATTTATCCGGAAAGCCCATTATAAAGTCGTGCGCCTGCGCCAACTTACATACTCTCTCAAGTTCCTCATCGCTAGCGTCTGAATTACCCCAACGCAAATTCTCCTTGATTGTGCCGGAGAAAAGAACGTTCTTTTGCAATACTACGGCAACTTGGTTACGCAAAGTTTCCAAATCGTAATCCTTAACGTTAATTCCGCCGACGTATACGTGACCGCTTGTGGCGTCGTAAAGTCTTGGAATTAGATTAACAAGCGAAGTCTTACTGCTACCAGTACCGCCGATAATACCTACCGTTTCGCCCGACTTGACGTCAAGATTGACGCCTTTTAGAGCGCGCCTATCCGCCTTGACATCGTACTTAAAGTCAACGTCTTCAAAACGCACGTCGCCGTTCTTGACATCAAATACAGCATTTTCCGGACTATGCAAATCGCTCTCTTCGCTCAATACTTCCACTATACGTTTTGAGGAAGTATTAGCCATAGAAATCATTATCATTACCATACTTAGCATCATGAGCGAAGACAGTATCTGAGTTGCATAAACTATAAGCGAGGACATTTCGGCAGAAATTTTAGCTGACGCTTCATTTAATCTTTCCGGCGACATTCCCGCAAATTTACCTCCATCAGTTCCAACTCCAATCATGGGCACCAGAAAACATATCATCAATATTGAGAACCACACGCAGAATTGCATCAACGGATTTGCCAATGCGATAATTTTCTCACCCTTCAAGAAGTCATTACGCACATCGTCGGACGTCATTTTGAACTTTTGCTCCTCATATTCGTCTCTTACGTACGACTTAACTACTCTTATGCCCTTGATATTCTCTTGAATAGATTCGTTCATAGCGTCATATTTCTTGAATACTCTTGTAAATATAGGGTCTACTAATCTAAACATTACAAACAATCCTATGCCAAGCACGGGTATTACTGCCAAAAATATCAACGCAACTTTATAGTTGATGACAAAAGCCATGACCAGCGAGAAAACCAACATTATCGGAGATCTGACGGCTACTCTTACTATCATCATATAAGCAAGCTGTACGTTGGAAACGTCTGTCGTCATTCTCGTAACCAAACTCGGCGCAGAAAATTTGTCTATATTGGAAAACGAAAATCCTTGAATACGGTAATACATATCCTGTCGCAAGTTCTTAGCAAAACCCGTTGAAGCGGTCGCCGCGAATCTACCTGCAAGCACGCCGAATACCAAGGAAACTCCGGCAAGCGCCAACAGTATTCCGCCGTAAAGCAAAATATTGGTGATTGAGGTGTCACTTTGTATCTTCTCAAGCATTTCAATCATATAGAGCGGAATTACACATTCCAAAGCCACTTCAAGCGTAACAAATACTGGCGAAAGTATGGAAACGCCCTTGAATTGTCTTATACTCTTCATCAATTCCTTAACTACGTTCACTTCTAACTCCTTTTATAAATTATATATACTTAATTATTTAATAGTAATTATAACACCTAAAAAATTATTGTCAAACAGTTTGAACAAAAAATGAAATAAGAATGCGAATAGTATCGCATTCAATACGGTCATATTTAGCAAAGCATAGCGAAATCGAAATGCCAATTACATTTTATTTGGCGTTTCTATACCCAACAGCTCCAAAGCGTTGCCCAAAACTTGTCTTACCGCTTTTGTCAATAAAAGTCGAGAATTCTTAATGCCCTCTTTTTCGGTATTTATCTTACACTCAAAATAAAATTTATTGAAAGCCTGCGCCAAATCTATCGCGTATCTTGTGACTACGCTAGGTTCATATTTCTTTGCGCTCTCTTGAAGTATTAGCGGATATTTATCGAGAAGAGCGACAATGGCTTTGCTCGATAAATTGTCTAGTCCGGTATAATCTATATCTTGTCCTATATCTCCGCACTTGTCAAATAAACTATTGCACCTTGCGTAAGTATACTGCACGTACGGACCTGTTTCTCCCTCAAAGTTAAGCACTTTATCAAAGGAGAAGACCATATCCTTTATTCTGCTGTTGTAAAGCACGCCGAAAAGCGTTGCGCCAACGCCGATTTGCTCGGCAATTTTATCCTTATCCTCAAGGTTAGGATTCTTTTCTTCAATGACCTTTTTAGCCTTTTCAACTACGCTATTGAGCACGTCCTCTAAGAATACCACGTTGCCCTCCCTCGTAGACATTGCGCCACTCTCCAAAGATACCATTCCGTGCGCTACGTGTACCATATCCTTAGCCCAATCGCACCCCATCATTTCAAGTACTTTGAAAATCTGCTGGAAGTGCAAATTTTGCTGATAAGCCACTACGTATAGACACTTGTCAAAGTCGTAAGTTTTCTTTCTGTAAAATGCCGCCGCCATATCTCTTGTAGCGTATAGTGTTGCGCCGTCGGAGCGTTGGAGCAAGCAAGGCGACATGCCGTTGTCAAACATAACGACCTTTGCGCCCTCGCTCTCTTGCAAAAGCCCCTTTGCCGTCAACTCGTCAAGTACCGGTTGCATCTTGTCATTGTAGAAAGACTCGCCTGCAAAGCTATCGAATTTGATATGCAATCTGTCATAAATTCTATTGACTTCATTGAGCGTAATCTGCTTGAAAAATTCAAAAAGCTCTAGTGCTTCTTTATTACCGTTCTCTATTGCCTTAAACCAAGCTCTCGCCTCGTCTGCCAGAGCGGGATTCTTCTCTTCTTCTTTGTGAAATTTGACGTAAATCTCTACAAGCGCTCTTACTCCGCGCTCATCTATATCTTTCTTATTACCCCATAGTTTATAGGCTACGATAAGTTTGCCGAATTGCGTACCCCAATCGCCCAAGTGATTGATTCCCACAACGTTATATCCAAGCGCTGTATAAATTCTGTAAATTGCGCCGCCCAGCGCAGTATTTAGCAAATGCCCCATATGGAACGGCTTGGCTATATTAACTGAAGAATAATCTATACAGACCGTCTTGCCCTTACCCTCGTTGCTTTTACCGTAATCGCAGCCCTTTGACAATACGTCGTCAAGAACTTGCTTTGCAAATTTCACGTTGTCAAACTTGAAGTTGACAAAGCCCGCAACTGCATTAACCTCCTCAATCATATCGCCCTTATCGACTGATTTAGCTATCTCCTCGGCAATGACCATAGGAGGCTTTTTCATCTCCTTTGCAATCTTAAAACACGGTATGCAAAGATCGCCCATAGAACTGTCCTTGGGGGTAGTCACAAGCGCAAGCAAATCTTGCTTATTCACGCCGTCTATTTTTATACTGTCAATAATTAGCTGTTTATAATCCATAATACTTCCTTCAATTTGCAATGAATTTATACGTTAAAACGGAAAAGCACTACATCGCCGTCCTTAATTACGTACTCCTTGCCTTCACTTCTCACTTTGCCTTTTTCCTTTGCAACAACGTATGAACCGCATTCTAAAAGCACTTTCCAGTCTACTATCTCTGCTCTGATAAATCCGCGCTCAAAATCGCTGTGGATCTTACCTGCCGCCTGCGGCGCTTTAGTTCCTTTAGTGATTGTCCAAGCTCGCGTTTCTTTCTCGCCTGCCGTCAAATAACTGATAAGTCCAAGCAAATCGTAACAAGCCGAAACAAGTTGGTCAAGTCCGCTTTGCTTGATGCCGTATTCTTCTCTAAAAAGTTGCTTATCCTCTTCGTCAAGTCCTGCAAGCTCTTCTTCCAGTTTTGCGCATATCATAATAGTCTTTGCGCCTTGCGTCTTAGCAAACTCTTGAACTTTGCTTACGTATTCGTTACCGCCGTTGGCTACGTCGTCCTCTCCTACGTTGGCGGCGTAAATAACAGGCTTGGAAGTGAGCAAGAACAAATCTCTTGCCATTTCCTTTTCCTCATCAGTCATAGATATCAATCTTGCAGGAGTACCTTTTTCCAATTCGGCATAGATTCTATCCATTAGCTCAGCTTCGACTAGATATTTCTTATCTCCGCCCTTTGCCGACGTCCTCGCCTTATTGGCGCGCTTCTGAACGCTCTCCATATCTGCAAATATCAATTCGAATTCAATAGTTTCTATATCTCTCAACGGATTGACGCTACCGTCAACGTGCGTTATATTGGCATCTTCAAAACATCTTACTACGTGTACTATCGCATCGACTTCTCGTATGTGCGATAGAAATTTATTGCCAAGTCCTTCGCCCTTGGACGCGCCCTTGACAAGTCCGGCTATGTCTACAAATTCAAGCGCCGTCGGCGTTATCTTTTTGCTGTTGTAAAGTTTAGCCAAAAGCTCCAGCCTCTCGTCCGGTACCGCCACTACTCCAACGTTTGGCTCTATCGTGCAGAAAGGATAATTGGCGCTCTCTGCGCCGGCTTGCGTAATTGCGTTAAATAAAGTGCTTTTACCCACGTTGGGAAGTCCTACAACTCCAAGTTTCATATCTACCTCTAATATTTACTTATTCTCTGTGTCTTCTTGATTTTGCCCGTCTTGAATATCGTCTTGTTCTGCCTTGCCTTTAGAATCTATTTGACGCGCGCTTTCCTCTTTAGCAAGTTGCTCTTCATTAACTTCCTTTACTTCATTTTTGCCGACAATAGATAGTGTATTTTCCTTGCCTTTTATGAATCTCATAACGTTGTCCTTATGTCTTACAATAACAAGTAACCATATGATTAGACAACAAACTATAACTATTATGCTGTTCCTATATTTTATGCAATTATAAACGGTCAAAGCGGTTACTGCGATATACGAACCTATAAATCCAATCTTAAAAAACAGCAAATATATTACCAGTCCCAGTAGCACGCAAGGTCCTACGATAGGCGACGCTACCAGAAATATACCCAACGTCGTTGCAACGCCTTTACCGCCCTTAAACTTGGTATAGACAGGAAAAACGTGTCCTACCACGGCAACTGCGCCTAGGATAAACATCCAATCTGCCGACCCTCCGTCAATAGCGTATCTGCCTATGAGCGCAAAAGCTACGCCCTTAGCGCAGTCAAATGCAAACGTCAATGCGCCCCATCCCTTGCCTATGCTTCTCATTACGTTCATGGTTCCGGGATTACCGCTACCGAGATTCTTTATATTCTTACCTTTTATAGCTCCTATTATGGTCGCCATATTGATAGCTCCCACAAAATATGCCGATAAGGTCGCAATAATTTTCCATACTATTTCCAAAGCAAGTTTATCTCCAAAAAGTCTTTCTTTGCCATTATTTTAACATAAATATTAAATTTGTACAACTTTTTGAATAGAGTAATTGGGTTAAGTACGTTCAAAACTCATGAAAAATTATTTAATATTGACATAGCTCCAAAATTTTATGTATAATTTAGTTATATGATATACGGCAATATGATATACGGCAGATCGTATATATTGGGAGAAAATATGAAAAAGACAAAGCCACTTATTATAGCGTCAATACTCATCTCTTTGACGATGATTGTTGCTTTATTTTCCGGATGTTCCGGAAGAGCTAATTATGCCGAGGCAAATCTCAACTTCGACGGTTTGAGTTCGGCGCCTACGCAAGAAGCAATGACAAAGGCCATACCGGTAGATAAAAGCAGAATTACTCTTAGCGATTCGGATACCACTGATCAAAACGTACTGGATTCAATAGAATATATCATACGACTTTCCAATCAAAATCTTATAGATTGCGACTTTTTTGCCGCCGGCTCATACGGTTCGGGCGTCGCTACAATGACTATAGCAGGCGAGCCTATCGTGGGTTCTATGCAAACGCGCGATATTCGCGTATTCGACAACGATACGTACTATTTTGATTCTTACGGTCTTGTCGTTGACGGCTACATTAAAAAGAAAAACGGGCAAAGAGGCAAAGACGTAAACGAAGCTACATTTGCCGTACTCGCTAAAGCGCTAAATTTTACCGAGAGAACATATTCGCCGAATAATAAAGATTTTTACTTATCCAAAAACGGAACCAGCGACAAGGACTCGCTATTAAAATTCCCCGACCAAAACGCCATAATTTACAAAAAGCCTAAAGCCGATAAGATGTCTTATGAAGAATATATAAAAAAGACGTATTCGAGATTTGACTACAAAGGTTTTACCTCGGACGATTACGATACGGAAAAGCCAATTACTGCGGGACTGCTGACGTATAACGCAGAAACAGGTATTTATTATCTGGAAGCTGAAATTAACTGCAACGACAACACTTTGAAGAACTCCAACGACAGTATGCTCGCGAACGGCGCAATCAATAAATTCAAATATGCAAAAAAGCGCGTGAAGATAGAAATTTGGGAATGCGGACTTATCAGAACGTATATCAACCAAAATCTGTGGGAAGCTACAATAATTCTAAATATCAAAGGTTCAAGCGAAAATATCTACGAACAATGGTTTACGTACGACAAATCAAAGATCGACAAAATGAATATCGACCAAAGCTTGAAAGACGCTTTAATGAAGTAATCTATAAGTTACGCAAAAAACAAGTCGCTTTGAAGCGACTTGTTTTTTATTCTTTTCGTAATATAACCTATTTTAAATCAAAACTGTCGGGATAAAGTTCGCTGATATTGGTAGTGACAACTTCGCCTTTATTATTTGATACGAAAATTACGAGATCGTTGCAAAACTCTTTGATAAACTGTCTTACTATTCCGCAAGGATATGGCATACTCTCGCCCGAACTTACGATAGCCATTGCCAAAAAGCCCTTCTCGCTGCCGGCGATAGCCGTACCCATCGCTACTTGCTCTGCGCAAATTGTCGCGCCGTAACTAACGTTTTCAATATTGCAACCGACGTAAATCTTTCCGCTCTCACCCATAACGGCGCAACCTATCTTGTATCCCGAATAAGGCGCGTGCGCATTCTTCATAACAAGCAATGCATTTTCCAGTAACCTTTGTTTTTGCATCATAATGGTATTCTCCTTTTATCTCCAAAAGACGCTGAGGTTTTCTCTGCTCAAAACTCCCCAACGGTCATTTTGTCTTACTATAGCTTTGCCATCGGAAAACGGCGTGGCAATATCGTATATAAAATCTACGATTTGATTACCCTCTAAATCTATATAACCGCTCTTCTCGCCCATAGTCACAGAGGCAAGTCCTTCGCTGAAAGACGTTGCGCAATCGTACTTAAAATCTATTATTAAATTATTCTCCCTGTCGATAAAGCCCAGTTTTCCGTCTTTCTCTACGCACGCTCTCTCTTCAAAAAAACCGAATGCCTCTTCATATGACGGTGGCACGATAACGTTGCCCTTCCAATCTTTATACCCCCATTTGCCTTTACGACAAAATTTTATCAGGCTTTTTTCCGTGAGCGGAGGTCTCTCGATTTTTTCGACTGCAGGGCGCTGACGCTTGCCCATAAGAATCTCTGACATAGTCATTCCTGCGTATTGTCTACTCAAATATTCATTCAGAGAATCGCTTTCGCTCTTTTGTCTTTTATTTTTGTTGTTTGCTATACCGTCCCTGCGATCCGCCTTGTTGGAATTGTTTTGCGACTTATCGCGAGAGAAACTTTGCTGTGTATCTTTGAATTTTTGGTTAACTCCTTGATTTGAGTTGGGATTATTATTCTTTGTCTGTTTATCCTGTTGAGCTTCGTCTTGCGCAAAATGCGCGCCCAACTTGGACATGGCTTTTGATATCTCTATGCAATTTTTCTTGCCGATATTTTGAATTTTGTACATCTGTTGAAAAGTTCTGCAAGCAAGATCTGCCACTATATTGATTCTGCCGGCTTTAAGCGCATTGTACGTCCCTTCGGAAAGACCAAGTTCCTCAATAGGCTTCAAAAAGTTCTGATTCTTACCTTTGTTTGCTTCTAAAACCTTTTGCGCCTCGACTTGAGCGTCAAACTTTTTCTTATTGTTGTTGTTATGATAAAACTTGTTCTTAGACATATTTTCCTTGTATTTATACCTTTATATTCGGGTCGGCATTAATTTTCAAATACAGTTTAGCATAATTATCATGGTTTTTCAATCTTTCTTTATTATATTTCTTTATTAAGCAGTAATTTTTTGCTTTAATTTTTAGATATAGTGTGCTATAATACTCTTATGAAAAGAAAAATTTTTGGCATATCCTTAATATTATGCTTGGCTTTAGCATTTTGTTTTGCCGGCGTATTCTCTTCAAAAGGCGTAGCGAATGCTGAAAACGTAGACGTATTGGTATCTTTGGCAAACGACAGCCTTCTTACGGCATGCGATGATTATTTTGCCTATACCAACGGCAAATGCATATTCCTTGCCAAGGATAATAAATTGTTGAGTTATGAAGAACAAAGCCAATTCGACGGCTTTATAGATATCGCTATGAACTCTACGCATATACTAGCGCTCGCCAAAAACGGAAATGAAAAGTACCTTTGGGCATATGAGTATAATGATATACGCATAGCAAAGATAACTAATTATAAGCCTACCGATATATTTTTAGACTACGTAGTAAGTATTTACGCCAATCATGACGGCGGATTCTTTGCAATGGAAACCAATAAGGTCAATTCGATTTCATTAAACTCCAACGAAAGCAATTCTGCGTACTTTATTTCTAACACAGGATTGATTGACGGATTATATAAGGACGTTAAAAATTTTATCGTTGAGAACAGCGTCCTATACAGCATTATCGACGGAGATCTTTACGTCATAGACGAACAGAACTTCGACTACCCTGACCTGTCAAGTTTTTGCAAAAGAAACGGAGAGTTTATCGATATAAGCGTTAGCAACGGAAAAGTCTTGCTTTTGGACGCTAACGGAGTATACCAATACGATAATTCAAATTCTTCAATCTCCACCTTAACAACAGACGGACTTAACTCAAACAGCAATATTTGTTCTGCTTACGACAGCGCAAACGATGTAAATTACGTATACACAAAATCAAATCTCAACGCTGTCAATATGTTCGTATATTCAAACGGTAATTTGGAATACTACGGTTGTTTTGATAACAATGTATATACTCATCCGACTGAATACGATATTGTCAAACTATACAAAGCTGAAGTTGACGTTACGCTGTACTCCTCTCCAAGACATTTGCAGAGAATGGGAGTAATTCCAAGCGGCAGTTACTTTATTAATCTTAGCGAACGCGATGACTACATATACGTATACTATCATGACTCAGAAGATGATAAAACTCAATACGGATATATCAAGAAGTCGGCAAACGTTGCGTTGTGTCCTGCTAGTGAAGAATGTCAATACGGCTCGTTTTTGCAACCTCTTCATAGGGATACTGCAATTTACAAATATCCATTTGTAGGCGCTGGGAGCGAGAAACTTCTCGATGCTCCGATAAATATGCAACTGGTCTTCATCGACAACGTAGGACAGGACGGCAACTTCTCTTGGGGTTGGTACAAAGTGGGCTTTGTAAACAACGGCAAGACGGTATACGGATATATCAAAACCGTTGACGTTTCGCCTTATACGCAACTTAATGCGCCGTCTCTTTCAAAATCAGTAAAGTTGACTTCTAAAAAATTGGGACAGTATATCACTCTTTACGCTTTGCCTTATGAAAACGAAGAAGACGCTATAGAGGTTGCTCAACTTGCCGAAGGCACTCAAGTATATCTCAAAGAAAAATTCAACAAAAAAAGCCAATGGACTGCTATCTACTATGAAGGCAAGACTGCATACGTCAAGACCGCCAACGTTAAGGCATCCGGACTTACGTCGTGGCAACTTGCATTGGTAATTACCATCCCCTGCGTGGTAATAGCGATAGCAGTTGCGGTGACTTTAATCGTCGTCGCAAAGAAGAAAAAACACGTATATAATTATTAAATCCATAATTTTAGTATAGGAGGTTTGGCTATGAAATTGACAATGACTCAAAAAATTCTGGCTAAAAAACTCGGTATGCCTTTTGAAGAGGCTGTAACGGCGCTCTCTGCAGGAACTCTTACTCTGGTGGAAGTCGATACTGCGCTCTCCAACGATGTAACTGCGCCGGTGGCTATCGATGTATTCAACAAAGCCGGCGGAGAACTTTACGATGCGGATAAAGTAACGTTCGTACTGGATCACTTTACTCCCAACAGAGATATCCAATCTGCAGAGCAATGTAAATGCGTAAGAGCATTTGCAAGGGCTGAAGGCGTCAAAAATTTCTTTGATGTAGGCACGATGGGCATAGAACACGCTCTACTCCCCGAAAAAGGTATTGCGAAGCCTTGGTCTATAGTAATAGGCGCAGATTCTCATACTTGCACGTACGGCGCGCTCGGAGCATTTTCAACGGGCGTCGGCAGTACCGATATCACAGGCATAATGCTTTCGGGTAAAGTATGGCTCAAAGTCCCCTCTGCAATAAAATTCAATTTGATTGGCAAGCCAAGTAAATACGTGTCGGGAAAAGACGTGATACTTCATATCATAGGTATGATCGGAGTAGACGGCGCTCTGTATAAGTCGATAGAATTTGCAGGCGAAGGCGTAAAGTATTTGACAATGGACGATAGATTTACTATATGCAATATGGCTATTGAATGCGGAGCAAAGAACGGAGTATTCCCTGTCGATGAAATTACGCAAAAATACGTCAAAGCAACTTGCGGTAAGACTTTTGAATCAATGGAGGCGGGTGAAGACGAGGCGTACGAGCAAATAATCGAAATTGACCTATCTAGCATTAAGCCCACCGTAGCTTTCCCGCATTTGCCGTCAAATACCAAAGCTGTAGAGGACGTCAAAGAAGATATAGCCATTGACCAAGTTATAATTGGCTCTTGCACCAACGGCAGACTTTCGGATCTTGCTTCTGCGGCAAGAGTTCTTAAAGGCAAGAAGGTCAATCCTAACGTGCGTACTATAATAATTCCCGCTACCAATAAGATATATTTAGAAGCCATGAAAAAAGGATATATAAAGACCTTCATTGAGGGCGGAGCAATAGTATCTACCCCGACTTGCGGTCCTTGTCTTGGCGGGCATATGGGAATTTTGGCAAGCGGTGAAGTCGCAGTGACGACTACCAACCGCAATTTCATTGGCAGAATGGGCGCAAAGGATAGCTACATCTACCTAGCTTCCCCAGCTACTGCAATGGCAAGCGCGATTGCAGGCAAACTTACCTGCGAAAGCAAATTGGAGGTGTAATTATGTTGAAAGGAAAAGTTTTTAAGTTCGGAGATGACATAGATACCGATATAATCGTACCTGCTACATATCTCTCGACTTTTGACCCAAAAGAACTTGCAAAGCACTGTATGGAATATACCAATCCGGAATTTTACAAAGAAGTAAAAGAAGGAGATATAGTCGTAGCAGGCAAGAACTTCGGTTGCGGTTCTTCTAGAGAACACGCTCCAATAGCCATCAAAGGTTGCGGAGTGTCAATAGTAATAGCTAAGTCATTCGCAAGAATCTTTTATAGAAACGCGCTCAATATCGGACTATATATACTCGAATGTCCCGAAGCCGTCGACGGCATAAACAAAGACGATGAAGTAAGCGTGGACGTGAACACCGGCGTAATTACCAATTTGACCAGTGGGGCTACCTATCAAGCTCAACCATTCCCTAAGTTCATTCAAAACATAATAGAGTGCGGTGGACTTATCAACGCAATAAAAGCAAAAAAGATTTAGGAGTAAATAAATATGAGTACCTTTAATATAGCAGTAATCAAAGGCGACGGAATAGGTCCGGAAGTTACTGCATCTGCGATGAACGTATTGACAAAAATCGGAGAAAGATATAATCACAAATTCAACTTTACAGAGAGCATATGCGGCGGTTGCGCGTACGACAAGTACGGCGAACCGTTGCCAAAAGAAAGTCTTGAAATCTGCCTAAAAAGCGATAGCGTACTTCTCGGCGCAGTAGGCGGTCCGCAGTACGACAATCTTCCCTACGAACTTCGTCCCGAAAGAGCCTTGCTTGGCGTGAGAAAGGCTATGGAACTTTACGCTAACTTGCGTCCTGCAAAGATGTTTGACGCGCTCAAGAGCGTGTGTCCTCTTAAGAATCCAAAAAATATTGATATTATGGTGGTAAGAGAACTTATCGGCGGTATATACTTCGGCGAGAAAGGAATCCGAGATGGCAAAATGGGCAGAGAAGGCTACGATGTAATGGCTTACGGCGAGCTGGAAATAGAGAGAATTTGCCGTACTGCATTCGAACTTGCTCAAAAAAGACGCGGTAAAGTATCCTCTGTAGACAAGGCAAACGTACTTAAGACTTCTGGCGTATGGAGAAAGGTCGTACACGAAATTCACGAAGACTACCCCGATGTAACCCTTGAAGACGTACTCGTAGACAATATGGCTATGCAACTCGTAAGAGAACCGTCGCAATTCGACGTAGTAGTCACAGGCAATCTATTCGGCGATATTCTTTCAGACCTTGCATCGCAATGCGTAGGAAGTATAGGTATTTTACCTTCGGCTTCTATAAATGAAACAACGAGAGGTCTTTACGAGCCAATTCACGGCTCTGCCCCGACTATCGCAGGAAAGAATATAGCCAACCCAATAGCGACAATCCTCTCTGCTGCAATGATGCTCAAATATGCTTTCAATCTTATGGAAGAGGGCGACGCCATAGAAAACGCCGTTGAAAAAGCCCTCAATAGCGGAGCGAGAACGGCTGACTTGAGGGAAGAAGGTCACGAAGTGCTAGGCACAAAAGAAATGACCGACTTAATTATAAAGAATATATAAATTGTATTTGAATAAAAAATCTGCCTTAATAGGCAGATTTTTTACTCGCTTTTTTATTTTTTGCATGATTTGTGTTACATCAATTTTTCAATATACTTAACTACATCGCCGACAGTTTTGAAAGCTAGCGCATCGTCATCATCGACTTGAATACCGAATTCTTCTTCGATTGACATTATAATCTCAACTATATCAAGAGAGTCTGCTTGCAAATCCTCTCTAAGTGAAGTATCGTTGGTAATTTTACTTTGCTCCATACTGAGTTGGTCTGCTATAATTTTACTCAATTTTTCAAGTACCATATTATTCTCCCATTGAATGTTTTAACATTAATATTATATCATTCTATATAAATATTGTCAAGATAATTGGATTATCTCTATGCCTTGACACTGAGAACATACGCTTATCACGTATTCTTGCCATTTTCTCGTAGAAATAATATCCTCCGGTATCTGTCCCAATAGAAGACTTTTTGACAGCCCGTTTCCCGTCCATTTAGCATACGCTTCAATTCTTGTCCAATCCTCAATGCTTTTGCATATCTTTGGAGACACCGCTCTATCTGCTCGCTCAACGTCGATACCCACCTTATCGTTGCTAAACGCCATTGCAAGCACGCCGTCCGTATGACTTATAGAAACGTGTCCGTTAGGCTTACCGTCCAAGAGCAACTGCGGAGCGCCACTTGGCAGATATTCTATCGTATAGGTATTGCCTATGACCTTAGAGTACTCCGATAAAATTCTCTCTTTGGCTTGCCGTAAGTCGTCATATTTGATTAAATAAACGTCTATCAAGCGGGAACTTCCTCAGCGCCGTTGAGCACGTCCATAAAGAACGCGTCGATTTGGTCCATAAACTCTTCGTCAATGGCGAATACCGTCATTCTCTCACAATATTCATATCCTACGTTGACGTTATACTCAAAGATATTGCTTTTTCCAAGTGAGAGTTTTGTCTTTTTACCCTTATGAAGTCTTTTGATTTCCTGCTCTACCTCTATCGGTCGCGATAACGTGTGACCTCTGTCGTCTAAAATTACAAATTTCGCTTGAGGATTAGTGTTCTTCTTATAATGTATAGCTACAGAGCTGTCGTACGGCACAGTCTTGTCGTCCGTACTGTGCATAACAAGTACAGGTCCCTTGTACTTATTTACTCCGTCAATACCCTTATAAAGTCCTCTCTTACCGTAGAGCAAGAAATAATGCAGATATGCCCACGGCTTTGCCAATACAACGGCTTTGCCTGCGAATCTAGACATTTGGAATTTGCAAATTCCCCATATATCGTTGAAACCCGAAAGCGTAGCCGCGCCACTCAACTTTTGAGCTGTCTTAGTATTTAGTTCGGTTGCAAGTCCGTAGCCTCCCCAGCTGTGTCCGTACGCCAACAATTTATACTTTTTAAGCTCCGGCAGGCTGTCAAGATATTTTATAGCGTTATCTAAATCGACTTGAGATTGCGTAAGTCCTTTCAAGCCCTTACCCTCGCTCTCAAAAGTACCCGTGCAGTCAAACGCAAATACAAGATATCCCTTCCTTGCAAAATAATCGTATCTATTGAGATATCCGGCTCTTGAGCATCCTATGCCGTGCGCAACTATTAGTACTGCCTTATACTCTTTGACGTCTTTATCAACGACAAAGTACGATGCAAGATTATTCTTTCCGCTCTTAAACTTGACGGGATACGTCTTGAGATTGGGATAATCGTCAAGCGTCAAATGGTGTATCGTCTTGTTGACGCGTCTACCGAATACAAACTTGAAAATTACTGCGGTAGCTATCATAGGTATTACAATAGTTATCGCAAAAACTCCGTAGACCAGTATTATCAAAAATTCCAAAAATTTATTATTCTTTTTCATAGGTATATTATAGCATAGGCATTTGCAAATATCAATAACAAAATTAAATAGATAGAGATATTTTGACTTCGCTCTGTTTTGCTCTTATTATTTAACTAACTGCCTAAAAAAACCAACTAAACTACGCGATAAACTTAAGGAGTGTGAAAAAAATAAAGCGTTCCTGCATGGAACGCTTTAATCTCAATGTAAATACGAATATTACTTCTTTTCGGTATTTCTTACAAGTTCCAACTTTGCCATTTCAGCGCCGTCGCCGCGTCTTTGACCAAGTCTGACTATGCGAGTATAACCGCCCTTTTGACCGAGTTTATTAGCTCTGTCAGCGTAGAATACAGCATGCTCTCTGAAAATCTTTTCAATAAGCGGATGCTTAACCTCTTTGGTTCTCTCCTTGTAAGCCGACTTGCTCTCGCCATCGCCTTTGATTTCTTGAAGATCTCTAAGGCTTGCCATAAGTTTTCTTCTTGCAGCCAACTTTCTGGGACCGTCGTTGACGAATTCCATAACAACCTTTTCGTTCTTTTCGTTGGTTACTGTCTTTTGAACCTTTACAGTATCTTCATAAGTATTTATAGCGAGGGTCAACATACTCTCGGCATAACTTCTTACCTCTTTTGCTCTATCAACCGTGGTCTCGATTGAACCGTACCACAATAGTTCTGAGGCTTGATTTCTAATTATGGCCATTCTTTCTTCGGCTGTTCTGCCCAACTTTCTTGCCATTTTCCTTTACCTCCTATTATTCATCCTTGTCCCTAAGTTTAAGACCAAGGTCGTCAATTTTCTTCATGACTTCTTCAAGCGACTTCTTGCCGAGATTTCTCACTTTAAGCATGTCGTCTTCAGTCTTTTCCGTCAAATCTTTGACAGTGTTGATACCGGCTCTTCTCAAGCAGTTGTAAGATCTAACTGACAAATCCAAATCTTCGATTGCCATTTCGTAAATCTTTGCTTGCGACTCGTTGTCTTGAGAGATAAGTATCTCTTTATCAGCCATATTGTCAACAAGTTTGACAAAAATACCAAGATGGTCGTTCATTATCTTAGCTGCCAAGCTAATGACTTCGTTTGGCGTAGCCGTACCATCGGTCGTAACGTCAATAGTGAGTTTGTCAAAATTGATGTCTTGACCTTTTCTGGTGCTCTCTACTTGATAGCTTGCGGCGATAACCGGCGTGAAGATTGAGTCAACGGGAATATATCCGATACCCTGCTCCTCATCCTTGTTTTCGCTGGCACCTACATAACCTCTGCCTACGCCGATATAAATCTCCATTTCGATGCTTGCGCCCTCTTCAAGAGTACAAATCTCAAGCTCCGGATTGAGAATTTCTATATCATCGCTGTGAGAAATATCTCCGGCGGTAACTACGCCTGCGCTATATCTGTTGACAGTACAAAGTTGTTTGAAGTTCTTGTCCTCGGTGTGAGCCTTTACAGCAATACCCTTGATATTGAGGATAATGTCGGTGACGTCCTCTTTGATGCCGGGGATAGCGGTAAATTCATGTTGAACTCCGTTAATTCTTATGCCGACAGGAGCTGCGCCCGGCAATGCGCCCAAGAGTATTCTTCTAAGGCTGTTACCGAGAGTAGTTCCGAATCCGCGCTCTAGCGGTTCAACGGAATATCTAGTCTTTCTACCAGGCTCCATATCTTCTTTATTGATATTTGGTTTTTGAATTTCTATCATTGTTAGCCTCCTATTCAATGTACAATGACCGAGAATGTCAAAGCGTATTATTATTTAGAATACAACTCGACAATCATATGCTCTTCAATCTTCTGCTCAACGTCTGCTCTCTCAGGCAAAGCAATTACGTTGCCCGTCATAGTAGCGTTGTCAAATGTCAACCACTTAGGAAGATTGAGCGTCTTAGCCTCCTTGATACCATTGAATACCTTTTTGTCGGCTTTATTTTCTTTGACGCTTATTACGTCGCCCTTCTTCACGAGGAATGAAGGAATATTTACGCACTTACCGTTGACTGTAATCAAACCGTGGTTTACGATTTGTCTAGCCATAGAGCGGGAAGATGCCAAACCAAGACGGTAAACGGTATTGTCAAGACGTCTTTCCAAAAGGATAAGCATGTTTTCACCCGTGATACCTCTCATCTTTTCTGCCTTGTCGTAGTAGCCTCTGAATTGCTTCTCGCAAAGTCCGTAGATTCTCTTGGTCTTTTGTTTTTCTCTGAGCTGAGTAGCGTATTCGCTATTCTTCTTTCTATCAGCGCCGTGTTGTCCCGGAGGAGTGCTGTTCTTAGCAAAAGGACACTTTTCCGAATAACACTTTTCGCCTTTCAAAAATAATTTTTCGCCTTCGCGTCTGCATTGACGACAATCAGGACCTGTATATCTAGCCATATTATTGCAAACCTCCTATTACAGTCTTCTGCGCTTTGGTGGACGACAGCCATTGTGAGGAATTGGAGATACGTCTTTAATGAGCGTAACGTTCAATCCTACGTTTTGCAAAGCTCTGATAGCAGACTCTCTACCGCTACCCGGACCTTTTACATATACCTCTACGTTTCTTACGCCTGCATCGTACGCCTTCTTACCTGCGTCTTCGCTTACCATTTGAGCTGCAAACGGAGTAGACTTCTTACTACCGCGAAGTTGAAGGTGACCTGCGCTCGACCAGCTGACAGCATTACCTTGCGTGTCGGTGATCGTAACGATGGTATTATTGAAAGAGGCGTGAATATGAGCGCAACCGTTTTCGCCACGGCGCTTTGTTACAGTACGTTTTTTTACTACTTTTTTAGCAACTGCCATTATTCAATCCTCCTTATTTCTTCTTACGGCTAACGGTCTTCTTCGGACCCTTTCTTGTACGAGCATTTTGCTTAGTACTCTGACCGCGAACCGGCAATCCCTTACGGTGTCTTACACCGCGGTAGCAACCGATTTCTTGCAGTCTTTTGATGTTCATTTTGATTTCACGCTTCAAATCGCCCTCAACCATAATGTTATGGCGGTCGATGTATTCACGAATCTTGTTTACTTCTTCATCAGTCAAATCCCTAACTCTTGTATCGGGATTTATACCTGTATCAGCGAGAATCTTGTTGGACGTAACTCTACCTATACCGTATATGTAGGTAAGACCTATCTCAACTCTTTTCTCATTTGGCAAATCAACGCCACTAATACGAGCCATGAAAATACCTCCAATAATTTAATAAATGTTTTTATTATATTATTAAACGCTATGAGAAGTTAGATTGTCTGTTGTGCCTTGGAATGAAACAACCTATTAGCCGCTCCCCAACGATTAATGTCTAATTGCTTGGGTATTATAACATAATTTAATAAACCTTGCAAGCGTTATAATACACTTTTTTTATTTTTTACGCAATAAAGGAATTATGGAAAACTCCATAATCCTTTAGCATTTTTGAGCAATATTTACTCGATTTGCAGTTAAGAGAAATTTAACCTTGCTTTTGCTTATGCTTTTTGTACTTTGAGCAGATAATCATAACTGCTCCGTTTCTCTTTATTACCTTGCATTTGTCGCACATTGGCTTTACTGATGGTCTAACCTTCATTGTTATATCCTCCGTTAATCTACCTTAATTCTTGTTACGCCATACTATTCTACCCTTTGTGAGGTCGTATGGACTTAATTCTACTTTGACTGCATCGCCTTCGAGAATTTTAATATAGTTCTTTCTCAATTTCCCCGACAGGTATGCTACGATAACGTGTCCGTTTGACAATTCTACTTTGAAATTGGTACCCGGCAATACTTCTATTACCTTTCCCTCTGCTTCGATTACGTCTTCTTTGGACATATATACCTCCTATTCAACAGTATCAAGTTTAGCTAATCTATCAGCTATGCTCTTATCATCAACGTACGTCTTAATTCCGCTCGCTTCCTCAATGAGTTTGACGTGCTTGACGTTCTTTTGTTTGGGAGAATCGAGTTTTCTCGACTTGCCGTCGGCAATCAGTATATAACTCTCGTTAAGCGTAGCGATTACAACGAAATACTTTTTTGCATCGTGACCGCTCTTAGATTGCACGATATCTCCCACTTTCATCGTCTTCTCCTCACAGCGACAGTATCTCTACTCCGTCCTCTTTTATCCACACGGTGTTCTCGTAGTGCGCCGATGGCATTCCGTCTGCCGTGACTATCGTCCAACCGTCATCGAGCATATACACATCGTGCGTTCCCAAATTTATCATCGGCTCTATAGCAATCGTCATATTCTTTCTCAATCGCATACCGCGACCTTCTTTGCCGAAGTTGGGGACTTCAGGATCTTCATGCATATCTCTGCCTATTCCGTGTCCTACCAACGCTCTAACCACTCCGTATCCGAAGGACTCCGCATAAGACTGTATTGCATGCCCTAAATCTCCAAGCCTTACGCCTTCTTTGAGTATCTTAACGCCCTCGAAAAAACTTTGCTTGGTGACTTCGACGAGTTTGGCTTTCTCTTCGCTGACCTTGCCTATCATAAAGGTTCTTGCGGCATCGCCGTTGTACCCCTTATAGATACTTCCGCAATCTACGCTTACTATATCGCCCTCTTTGATTACAGCCTTGTCTGAAGGGATACCGTGTACTACTTGCTCGTTTATAGACGTGCATATCGACGCGGGGAAACCGCCGTATCCTAGAAATGACGGAATAGCGTCGCATTTAATTATGTAGTCGTGGGCAATCTTGTTAAGTTGCGCCGTAGTCATTCCCTCTTTTATCGTATCTTCGAGAAGATTGAGCGTATCTCTAACTATTTGATTTGCCTTGCGCATAAGCTGTATCTCGTAGTCCGACTTAATGGTTATCATCGAGTATCCTCACTATGTCGTCGAAAACTTTGTTCATTTCCTGCGCGCCGTCTACGTCTTTGAGTATACCCATATTGTTATAGTACTCAATGAGCGGAGCCGTCTGGGCATTGTACACTTCAAGTCGCGACTTAACCGTGTCTTCTTTATCGTCATCTCTTTGATATAGCTTTTCACCGCATTTTGCGCAGACGTCTTTGTCATACCAAGATACGTGATAACTCTCTCCGCACTTGCACATTCTGCGACCTGCAATTCTATCTACAACGAGCTTTTCGTCAACGGCTATGTTGATTGCATAAGTTATTTTAGCAAATTCATTCAAAGCCTTGGCTTGTTCTATCGTTCTGGGAAAGCCGTCAAGCAAAAATCCCTTTTGGCAATCAGCCTCTTGAAGTCTTTGTTTGACAAGTCCTATCACGACTTCGTCAGGCACTAGCAAGCCTTTGTCAATGTAGCTTTTAGCTTCCACTCCCAAGGCTGTGCCTGCCTTGATATTAGCCCTCAATATGTCTCCTGTGGAGATATGAGGCACTTTATACTTTTCACATACTCTCGTAGCTTGGGTGCCTTTGCCGGCGCCCGGAGCTCCTAAAAATACCAAGTACATAAATCCTCTTTTACTTGAGGAAGCCCTTGTAATGCTTCATCATGAGCTGTCCTTCAAGCTGTTTGTTAAATTCTAGCGCTACGCTTACCGCAATCAACATACCCGTTGACGATATAGCGTTGTTAAGTCCCAAGCCTCCTCCTATCAACTGGAAGAGAGCCGCCGGTATTATGGCGATAAAGCCAAGGAATAACGCGCCGAACAAAACTATTCTATTGTTTATTTTTTGAAGGTAATCGCTGGTAGGTTTACCGCTTCTTATACCTTGTATAGAACCGCCGTACTGTTGCAAGTTCCTTGCTACGTCCTGCGGGTTGAATTGTATCTGCGCATAGAAGTATGCAAAGAATATAATAAGTCCAAGCATTACCAGATAGTAGAATACCCAGCCTACCCATTGCCATTGCGAACCTGTCGTACCAGGATAACAGAAGGTCATGTAATTAGCAAAGGCTTGATTATCTTGTCCCGTAAACTGGAATATCATCATAGGTATCGTCATAAAGGACGAAGCAAAGATGATAGGCATTACGCCGGAGCTATTGACCTTTATCGGTATAAACGTTGACTGTCCGCCGTACATTTTATTGCCCTTGACTTGCTTAGCGTAGTTGACTTTGATTCTTCTCTCTCCGCCGTCTACGAATACGATAAACGCAAACAAGAACAATACGACCAATATATAACCAAACAAATTCCAAAGTTTATTAGGTTCAACTTTGATTTGCGGAATTGTATTTACAAGCGCCAAACCAAACGAGGACAAGATACCGCTGAAGATTATCAGCGACGTACCGTTGCCGATACCAAGTTCTGTAATCCTCTCGCCAAGCCACATAACTACAGTACTGCCTGAAACGAGCAGCGCGATAATCATAATAGCGGTAAGCCAGCCGTTCTTTTCGCCGAACATCGGATCAATGTGATCTTTGTAAGCCACTACGATACCGATAGCTTGTACTACTGCCAAAACTATTGCCACGTATCTGGTGATTATCGTGATTTTTTCACGCCCCTCATCACCTTGTTTTGAAAGTCTTTCAAGCGGTGGAATGATAAGTGTGAGCAACTGCATAATGATAAAGCTGTTAATGAACGGCAAGATACCTAGCGCAAAGAGCGTAAGGTACTGCATTGAGCCACCGCTCATCATACTCAAGAGTTGGAAAATCGTGTTGTTTTCGCCCGTTCCGCCGAACTGTCCTGCGTAAAAGTCCGCAGTGATGCCGGGAAGCGGTATCCAACAACCGATTCGGAATGCGAGAAGCAATCCGAACGTTGCGAATATCTTACATCTGATGCTTTTATCACTAAATGCGTTCTTTATAGTTTGCCACATTATAGCACCTCTGCTTTGCCACCTGCTTTTTGGATTATTTCTGCAGCTGACTTAGTAAATTTGTTTGCTTTAACCTCAAGCTTTTTAGTTAATGTACCGTTGCCAAGAACCTTCAAACCATAAGACTCAACCTTACTAAGAACACCCTTCTCAAGGAGAAGTTCTGCCGTAACTACCGTGCCGTTGTCGAACACTTCAAGGTCGCTAACGTTGACGATAGAATATTCTTTCTTGAAGACGTTGTTAAATCCTCTCTTAGGGATTCTTCTTACGAGTGGCATTTGTCCGCCTTCAAATCCCGGTCTTACTCCGCCGCCACTACGAGCCCATTGTCCCTTGTGACCTTTACCGGAAGTCTTGCCAAGACCCGAACCTATACCTCTGCCAAGTCTTTTAGACTGCGTCTTTGCTCCTTCTGCCGGAGCCATATTATTCAATTTCATATCTACTCCTCCTTACGCTTGCTCAATCATTACGAGGTGAGCAACTACCTTGAGCATACCCTCGGAACAAGCGTTAGACGTGATAACGTTGCTACTTCCGATTTTGCTAAGACCCAAAGCCTTAACAGTATCTTTTTGCTTTTGAGAGCAACCTATCGTACTCTTCACGAGCGTAACTTTAATCTTTTCCATAAGTCGCCTCCTATCAGCCTATAATTTCTTCGACGCTCTTGCCTCTCAAAGCGGCGATTTGCTCAGCCGTCTTCATCTTTGCAAGTCCGTCAAACGTAGCCTTTACGCAATTGATTTTGTTGTTGCTTCCCATAGACTTGGTTCTCACGTCCTTGATGCCTGCGCATTCAAGTACGGCGCGGACAGGACCGCCGGCGATAACACCGGTACCTGCGCTAGCCGGCATTATGATAACCTTAGAACTACCGAAGTTGCCGATTGCTTCGTGCGGAACTGACGTATCCAACTTAGCAATCTTAATCATGTTACGCTTTGCTTCTGCCGTAGCCTTACGGATAGCCTCAGGAACTTCGCCTGCTTTTCCCATACCAAGACCTATTGTGCCGTTGCCGTCGCCGACTACTATAAGAGCCGCAAATCTCATCGTTCTACCGCCTTTAACAACCTTGGTTACACGGTTGACGCAGATGAGCTTATTGAGCAATTCTTCTTCTTGATTGTTAAATCTCTCTTTTCTAGCCATTTTGCATCTCCTTAGAATTTAAGTCCGGCTTCTCTTGCGCCGTCTGCAACGCTCTTAACGCGTCCGGTATAGAGATATCCTCCTCTGTCGAATACGACCTGAGTGATACCTGCTTGCAAAGCCTTTTGAGCAACTGCCTTGCCAACTTCCGCTGCGGCTTCGCTCTTAGTCATACCTTTGACCTTTGCTATCATATCCTTATCGAGAGTCGAGCAAGAAACAAGCGTCGCGCCCTTTACGTCGTCGATTATCTGTACGTTGACGTTGTTGGTGCTTCTGTATACGTTGAAGCGAGGTCTCTCGGCTGTGCCGCTGATTTTAGATCTAACTCTTTGATGTCTCTTTTGCCTGATGGCATTCTTATCAATCTTACTAATCATATTATCTCACTCCTTATTTCTTACCCGTCTTTCCTTCTTTACGTACGATAACTTCGTCTTTATAACGTATACCGTATACATGATAAGGATCCGGGTTGCGAACTTTTCTTATGTTGGCAGCCATCTGACCTACCAATTCTTTGTCGATACCCTTTACGACAACTTCCGTAGCGGAAGGGCACTCGTAAGTGATGCCTGTTACTTCTTCTATCTCAACCGGATGAGAATAGCCAACGTTGAGCACAAGCTTCTTGCCTTGTTTAGCAGCCTTGTAACCTACACCGTTGAGTATCAAAGACTTTTCAAAACCCTTGGATACGCCCTCGACCATGTTGAAGATGAGCTTTCTGTAAAGACCGTGCATTGCCTTGACTGCCTTGTCGTCGTTGGGTCTTGTCACCTTTACTTCGCCGCCGTCTACGTTGACGGTGATTATGCTGTTTACTTTAAGCGTCAAAGTTCCCTTTGCGCCCTTTACCGTAACTATATTCTCCGGGGATACGCTAACTTCTACGCCTTGTGGGATAGCTACCGGAAGTCTACCTATTCTTGACATATTCCTTATACCTCCCTATTACCAAACGTAAGCGAGCACTTCGCCGCCGACGTGAGCTGCGCGAGCCTTCTTGTCAGTCATTATACCCTTTGACGTGGATATAATTGCAATTCCCAAACCGTTGAGAACGACAGGAAGCTTCTCTGAGTTGGCATATACTCTCAAACCGGGTTTGGATATACGCTTGATTCCCGAAATGACCTTTTCATTGTTAGGTCCATACTTCAAATTTACCTTCATAACACTTTGAACTTCGCCTTCAACTACTTCGTATCCGTTGATAAAGCCCTCTTCCGTCAAGATGTCTGCAATAGCTTTCTTCATCTTGGAAAGCGGTACTTCGACGCTGTCGTGCTTTGCAACCAAAGCATTGCGAATACGGGTAAGCATATCTGCGATTGGATCAGTTATCATCATAGTAAATACCCTCCTATTACCAACTTGCCTTCTTTACTCCGGGGATCTCGCCCTTGTAAGCGAGTTCTCTGAAGCAAATTCTGCAAATTCCATACTTTCTTAAAACTGCATGCGGTCTACCACAAATTTGGCATCTTGTGTATGCTCTTGTGGAGTACTTTGGAGTCTTTTGTTGCTTGTTAATCATTGCTTTCTTTGCCATAATCTAAATCTCCTTATTTCACAAAAGGCATACCGAGGAGCGTCAACAACTCCTTAGCCTCTTCGTCTGTTTTAGCCGTAGTTACGACGATAATGTCAAAACCTCTTACTTTCTCTACTTTGTCGTATTGAATTTCAGGGAAGATGATTTGTTCTTTAACGCCCATTGCATAATTACCGCGTCCATCGAAAGAATCGCTTGGTACGCCCTTAAAGTCTCTTACTCGAGGAAGAGCTACGGATATAAGTTTATCCATAAAGTCATACATCTTCTTTCCTCTCAAAGTAACCTTAGCGCCAATCGTCATACCTTCTCTCACCTTGAAGTTAGCAACGCTCTTCTTAGCCTTGCACTCTGCGGGAGCCTGACCGGCAATCAACTTGAGTTCTTCAACAGCTTGCTGAAGGCTCTTGCTATTGTCCTTAACGTCGCCAAGACCCATATTGAGAACTACTTTCTCAAGTCTTGGAACTTGGTTTACGTTCTTGTAACTAAACTTCTTAATCAATGCAGGAACTACTGTTGATTTATAGTATTCAAGCATTCTGTATTCTCTATTTTCCACAGTCGTTGTCCTCCATTAGTTTTCTTCCACATTAGTGGTTTTCTTTGCCTTAGTGGCAGTTTTCTTAGTTGCTTTTTTAGCGGTCTTGGATGCTTTCGATGCCGTTACGTCCAAAGAAGCTCCGCACTTTTTACAGATACGCGTCTTGATTTTCTTGCCTTTTTCGTCAACGCTTATGCTGTGAGCAACTCTCGTAGCTACGTTGCAACTTGGGCAGATAATCATAACGTTGGATACATTGATTGAAGCCTCTCTCTCGATAATTCCGCCCTTTTCTTGAGCATTGCGCGGCTTCACGAAGCATTTTACCGTCTTCAAATCCGAGCCTTGCAAAACCACTCTTTGGGACTTGGTATCTACCGCCAATACTTGACCTGTCTTACCTTTATCGACGCCTGCGATAACTTTGACGGCGTCGCCTTTCTTAACATTCATACTCATATTGGTCTACCTCCGTTAGATTACCTCTGGGGCAAGAGATATGATCTTCATATAATCTTTTTCTCTCAACTCTCTGGCGATAGGTCCAAAGATACGAGTACCCCTAGGTTGTTTTTGATTGTCGATAATTACAGCAGCATTGTCGTCAAATCTGATGTGCGAGCCGTCGGTTCTTCTGATACCTTTCTTGGTTCTTACGATTACCGCTTTGACAACGTCGCCCTTCTTGACTGCGCCGCCTGGGGTAGCAGCCTGAACTGACGCAACTATTACGTCGCCTATATTACCGCTTCTACGGAATGAACCGCCCATTACTCTAATACATTTGATCTCTTTTGCTCCCGAATTGTCAGCAACGACCAATCTTGTTTCCGGTTGTATCATACTTGGGGTCCTCCTTATTTAGCTTTCTCTATGATCTCGACTACTCTCCAACGCTTTTCCTTGGACAGCGGTCTTGTTTCTGCGACACGTACCGTATCGCCAATGCCACATTCATTCTGCTCGTCATGAGCCTTGAACGTCTTTGTTCTGTTAACGATCTTGCCGTAAAGAGGATGCTTAACACGCTCTTTGATAGCTATTACAACAGTCTTATCCATCTTGTTGCTAACTACTACGCCAACTCTGGTTTTTCTAAGATTTCTCTCTTCCATGTTCTTTATCCTCCTTATTTAGTCTTCTTAACGGCTTTCTTAGCTGCCTTTGCAGGCTCTTCGGATATGCCGAGTTCTCTTTGACGTATTATCGTCTTGACTCTTGCAATATCCTTTTTGCATATTGCAAGCTGATTAGCGTTCTCAAGTTGACCTGCTTTGTGCTTAAAGCGAAGATTGAACAGCTCTTCTTTCAAAGAATTCAATTTGAGATTAAGTTCTTCGTTTGTCATTTCAAAAAAATTACTTGCTTTCATCTGCGCTCACCTCTTCTCTCTTTACAAACTTGCACTTAACTGGCAATTTGTGTGATGCAAGTCTTAATGCTTCGCGTGCGACTTCTTCGTTTACGCCTGACATTTCGAACATTACGCGTCCCGGCTTAACTACTGCTACCCAGTACTCTACGCTACCTTTACCGCTACCCATTCTGGTTTCTGCCGGCTTCTTCGTGATAGGCTTGTGAGGGAATATATTGATCCATACCTTACCGCCTCTCTTGATATAACGCGTCATTGCTATACGGGCCGCTTCTATTTGGTTTGAGGTAATCCAGCTTGGCTCAAGCGCTACAAGTCCGTACTCTCCGTATGCAACCTTGTTGCCCTTGTTAGCCTGTCCCGTCAATCTGCCACGGTGTACGCGACGTCTTTTAACTCTCTTAGGCATTAACATTACGCATTACCTCCTTCCTTGTTTTCCTTTACGTTCTTTCCAAGTACTTCGCCTTTGTAAACCCATACCTTAACGCCGATAATACCGAACGTGGTGTGAGCTTCAGCCGTGCCGTAGTCGATATCCGCTCTCAAAGTTTGAAGAGGTATCGAACCTTCGTGATAGCTCTCGGAATTTGCGATTTCCGCTCCGTTAAGACGACCGGATACCATAGTTTTGATACCCTTAACACCGCCCTTCATAGCCTTGGAGATGCATCCCTTCATAGCTCTTCTGAAAGCAATACGCTTTTCAAGTTGAGCGGCGATGTTCTCTGCGATAAGTTGAGCGTCCGTGTCAGGTCTTTTAACTTCCATTATGTTGATGCTTACGCTCTTCTTTGGAGCGAGCTTCATAACTTCTTTCTTGATTTGTTCAACGCCTGCGCCTGCTTTACCAATCATAATACCCGGCTTTGCGGTATAAATCGTAACTATTACGATATCGTTTGCCGAAGAAAGTATTCTGCTGATAGTAATCTTGGAGATAGAACATTGATAATATTGTTTCTTCAAGTAAGTTCTAATCTTATGGTCCTCAATGAGGTTCTTAGAAAAGTTCTTCTTGTCAGCGTACCATTGAGCGTTCCAATCTTTTATTACACCCACTCTCAATCCGTGTGGACTAACTTTTTGTCCCATTTTTGATACCTCCTCGATTATTCTGCCTTAGCCTCATCCAAGATGATGGTGATGTGGCTGGTGCGTTTATTGATTCTTGCGGCGCTACCCTTAGCTCTTGCTCTGATACGCTTGAGTATCGGGCCTGCGTTGGCGTAGCACTCTGCTACGTAAAGCGTGGTTTTGTCCATATTCAAATTGTTTTCTGCGTTTGCAGCCGCTGAGTTCAACAACTTGATTAGCGGTTCGCAAGCGGCTTTACGTGTAAATTTGAGTATTGCCAAAGCCTCTTCGTAATTCTTACCTCTTATTATGTCAAGCACTATTCTAACCTTGTCGGGAGAAATTCTGACGTACTTGGCGGTTGCGCTCGGACGCTTATCTGCGTTTTCCTTACGAGCGGCAGCTTTTTCTCTTAATCTTTTTGCCATTTTACGCCTCCTTATCTCTTACCTGTGGTTTTTTCGCCTGCGTGTCCCTTAAAAGTACGGGTTGGAGCAAACTCGCCGAGCTTACAGCCTACCATATCTTCGGTGATATATACAGGCACGTGCTTTCTGCCGTCGTGTACGGCTATCGTGTGTCCTACCATTTCCGGAAAGATTGTCGATGACCTTGACCAAGTCTTAACTACCTTCTTTTCATTGGCATTGTTCATTGCGATAATTCTCTTTATAAGTCTTTCTTCAACGAAAGGTCCTTTCTTTACTGATCTACTCATTTCGCATCCTCCTAGTTCACACGCTTGATGATGAACTTATTGCTCTTGTTCTTCTTTCTGGTCTTGTAACCCAATGCAGGTTTACCCCAAGGAGTTACAGGACTTGGCATACCGATAGGCGACTTACCTTCACCACCGCCGTGTGGGTGATCGCATGGGTTCATTACGACACCGCGGACAGTAGGTCTAACGCCCATATGACGCTTACGTCCGGCTTTACCCAAAGATATAATCTCGTGTTCCAAGTTGCCCACTTGTCCGATCGTAGCTCTGCACTTGATAGGAATATATCTCATTTCACCGCTTGGAAGTCTGAGCGTTGCGTACTTGCCTTCCTTAGCCATAAGTTGAGCGGAATTTCCTGCAGATCTTGCGATTTGACCGCCCTTACCCGGGTGCATCTCTATATTATGGATAACTGTACCTACAGGTATTTTCTCAAGAGGAAGCGTGTTGCCCGTCTTGATGTCTGCGTTTTCACCGCTCATTACGGTGTCGCCCTTCTGCAAGCCAAGCGGAGCGACAATGTATCTCTTTTCGCCGTCCGCATAGTTGAGGAGAGCTATGTTAGCGCTGCGGTTTGGATCGTACTCGATAGAAGCTACCGTTGCAGGTACGTTGTCCTTATTGCGCTTAAAGTCAATTATTCTGTACTTTCTTCTGTTACCGCCACCGATATGTCTAACGGTAATTCTACCCGTCGCGTTTCTACCGCCACTCTTGCTCTTGGTTTCAAGCAAGCTCTTTTCAGGAGTAGTCGTGGTAATCTCGGTAAATTGCGATACCGTCATAAAACGACGAGCAGGAGAAGTTGGTTTATATCTCTTAATTGCCATTTTATTTTACCTCCTATTATGCCAGACTCTCAAAGAATTCGATTGTCTTGCTATCTGCGCTCAACGTTACTACGGCTTTCTTGTAAGCGGAAGTCATACCTTCCGATCTTCCCATTCTCTTCTTTTTGCCGTTTACGTTGACGGTGTTTACTTTTGCTACTTTTACGCCGAATATATCTTCGACAGCCACCTTGATTTGAGTCTTCGTAGCATCGCTGGCAACCTTAAAGGTGTACTTCTTATCTGCGATACCGTCATAGCTCTTTTCCGTAAGGATAGGGGATATTATAACGTCATACTTATTCATTCTTGTATGCCTCCTCTATTTTGTTTACTGCATCAACCGTGAAGATACACTTCGTATTTGAAGCCAAATCGTATACGTTGATAAGGCTGGCGTTGATAAGCGTCAAGTTTTGAATATTAGCGCAAGCTCTTTGAACTGCTTCGTTATCCTCGCCTACTACCAACAAAACTTTCTTATCTATTTCCATAGCCTTGAGCATTTGAGCGATATATTTCGTCTTTGCCTCGTCAAGTACCAACTTGTCAAGAACGATAAAGTCGTTGTCGCTTACCTTTGCGCTCAATGCCGACAAAGTAGCGGCCACTTTCATCTTCCTGTTGATCTTTTGAGAAAAATCTCTGGGCTTTGGAGCGAATACTACGCCGCCGCCTGTCCATTGCGGGCTACGGATGCTACCTTGTCTAGCTCTACCCGTTCCCTTTTGTCTCCAAGGCTTCTTGCCTCCGCCTCTAACTTCCGTACGGGTCAAAGTGGATTTAGTACCTTGTCTTTTGTTTGCCAATTGAGCAACCACTACTTGGTGGATAAGCGGTTCGTTGTATTCCACGCCGAATACGCTTTCGTTAAGCTCGATTTCGCCTACTTTCTTGGCTTTAATATCTAAAACGTTAACTTTCATTCTTGCTCACTCCTTTAACCGTTTTGCTTTACAACAACGATGTTACCCTTTGCACCAGGGATAGCGCCCTTGATGAAAAGAAGATTACGCTCGGCATCGACTTTTGCCACCGTGAGATTCTTGACGGTAACCTTTTCGTTACCCCAATGTCCGGACATCTTCTTGTTCTTAAATACTCTTGAAGGAGTAGAACAAGCGCCCATAGAACCTACGCCTCTGTGGTAACCTGAACCGTGCGCCATAGGTCCGCAGTGATGATTCCATCTCTTAACCGCGCCGGTAAATCCGTGTCCCTTAGAAGTTCCGCTTACGTCTACCAAAGAACCTTCTGCGAATTGATCGCACTTGAGTTCCTGTCCAAGTTCAAAACTTGCTACGTCCGTTCTGAATTCGCGGAGTACTCTTCTAGGCGTAACGCCTGCTTTCTTGTAATGACCCTTTATCGGCTTATTGACGTTCTTGTCTTTGATTTCGCCAAAGGCAATTTGAACTGCCTCGTAACCGTCATTGTCAAGGGTTTTCTTCTGCACTACCGGACAAGGTCCTGCAAGCACTATCGTAACAGGTATTACCGTGCCGTCCGGAGCAAAAATCTGACTCATTGCCAACTTTTTTCCAATGATTGCTTTATTCATAATAAAGTTCATCCTCCTATTTATTTTGAAAAATCGCTATACGCAATTTTATATGACTTATTTGTATTAGAGCTTGATTTGAATATCAACGCCTGCGGGCAAATCAAGTTTCATAAGCGCGTCTACTACTTTAGAAGTCGGGTTGATTATATCAATCAATCTCTTGTGAGTTCTAAGTTCGAATTGCTCTCTGCTGTCCTTATACTTGTGGACTGCTCTGATGATGGTAACTACTTCTTTCTCCGTAGGGAGTGGAATAGGTCCCGATACTTGCGCTCCGCTTCTCTTAGCGGTCTCTACGATTTTTTCCGACGCAACATCGATAAGGTTGTGATCGTAAGCTCTTAATTTGATTCTGATTGTTTGTGCTGCCATTTTTGTTCTCCTTTTACCTAACTTATTTTACTATACACTTCCGTGCGTTCCGCCTCCGTCTTTTATAAAAAGGCTCGCAGTCAGCCTTTTTTGTTAGTCGCCCGATTGTCGGACTCTTGTCAACGGAAGTTCTCCTCTTAAAAAGCGGTAACCTCCCGTCTCGTCCCTACTTGACGTAAGCCTTTGTATTTTAACTTAATAAAGAAAACAACGCAACTATTTGATACAAGTTGAAATGTAAAATTTATGTAAAATTTATAAAATACGTTAAACATGTAAATAAATTGGCTAAAATTCAATGCCAAAAGCGAGATGGAAATCTCGCTTTTTATATTCAAATCATATTACAATATATGTTTTGCACAAATGCGGAGATTGGCGCAGATTTTGTCTTAGCAAGAGCGACCGAGCGGTGAGCGTACTTGGCGTACGTGACCCCGAGAGTCGGCTCGCAGATCAGGCAAAAGGTGCGTTGATATACGCATTTGCTATACACACTGAGGTAAAATCATAAACCTAGTATCATTGCGGTATTATACAGATCCTCATCAAACTTACGAGGCATCTTGAGCGCTTCTTCTATATCGACGTCAATAATCTCGTTTTGTCTAATGCCGACTACCTTACCGCCCTTGTCTGCCATAAGCAAATCTATTGCTCTTACTGCGCATCTAGCGGCAAGCACACGGTCGGACATCGTAGGCGCTCCGCCTCTTTGGATGTATCCTAGCGTGGTCGTCTTAATAGATCCCGTTACGCCGTTGTCTTTAAGGTGTTGTTTAAGCTCCTCTGCTTTACATACGCCCTCGGCAAGAACGATAATATCTGAAGTCTTGCCCACTCTGTGATTAAGACAAATCTTTTTAACGATTTGCTTGAGGTCGTAATCTACTTCAGGTACGAGAATAATTTCCGCGCCGCCGCAAATACCTGCGTATAGCGCTATATCTCCGCACTTTCTGCCCATAACTTCTATGATACAAACTCTGTCATGCGACGTCATAGTATCGCGAAGATTATTGATAGCAGACACAACCGTATTTACGCTGGTATCAAAGCCGAGAGTATAATCGGTATAAGCCAAGTCATTGTCAATCGTACCGGGGATACCGATTACGTTTACGCCGAACTTCTTGTACAAGTCTTGCGCGCCTCTAAAACTTCCGTCACCGCCGATAACTACAAGTCCGTCAATTCCGTAGGCTTCCATATTCTCTACGGCGATTTGCATATACTTGTCCTCTACGAACTCCGGACATCTTGCCGTCTTGAGTATCGTACCGCCCCTTTGAATAATATCCGAAACGGAGCGTTTGTTCATTTCTTTGATATGATTGTTGATAAGTCCCGTATATCCGCGCTCAACGCCGTATACGTCTAAACCTTTGTAAATTGCATAACGAACGACTGCTCTTACGCAAGCGTTCATACCCGGCGAATCACCGCCACTTGTTAAAACTCCTATTTTCTTCATACGTCCTCTTGCGAGCCTTGCAAACGCTACGCTTGCAAGCTCTAAAAACTTTATCTACTGTATTATATCAAAGTCATGAAAATTTGACTACAATTTTGAAGAGAAAATTTAAGATTTTTTTATTGGTAGTTTTTTCTATTCAAGAACTTATAATCTACCATAATAATCTCGCCCAACAAGTTCGTCTAGCGATATATCGTAGAAGTTGGCTAATGCAATCAATTCATATATAGAAGGCGTATTGTCGCCCATTTCCCACCTGCTTATAGCATTTGCTCCCACTCCCAAAACTTTGGCGACTTGTCTTTGCGACAGCTTATTGACTTTTCTTTGAAACTTTAATTCTTTACCAATGTTGTACATATGTCTACTCCTCAATTAAGAATAGCACATAAATTTGACGTTGTGTTAAGAGTACAAAACTTTTGTACTAAAATTTTAAGAGCGGGTTTCTGCCTCGCTCTTAAATTGTAATTATTTGTCATAGGTTTTAGATATTTCGACTTCGCTACGCTTCGCTCAATATGACGGCTAGGAAGCGATTTATTGTGCCTTGTATACATCCTGTCATTTCGAGCGTAGTCGAGAAATCTCATCCGATTCCCATACTGTTGAGATTTCTCCATTCCGCTACGCTCCAGCGACGGCATAGCGAGCAAGCAGATGTGTCTTGTGCGAGCGTCAATGACATAATACGAAAAGCCAGCTGTAAGGCGTTAAGTGGTGTTTGCAATTTATGTACATTTATAGTTTTTGGGGCTACCAACTTACGAATTTAGAT
>CAJTPC010000011.1 GCA_910578245.1 uncultured Christensenella sp.
TCTTTACTTCCACAATCCAGCGGTGACCGTGGATATTTGCGCACTTGCCATTGTATCCGTGAAGAAAGTGTGCGCTGTCAAAACATGCCGAAGTTTTCAAATAATACATTTCTCTCCCTTTGCGCAAAAAAATACAGTCGCAACAAAACGACTGCACCTAAAAAGACTATTCCCCTTTAGATGCCCTGGTTTTGTTTGAGGACAGGATGGCGCAAACGAACTGTCCGTTTAATTAACTATATAATAACACGCCATAACGCGTTTGTCAACTCAACCGAAGCGCTTACACGCTACTAAATTTCAAAACGGCGGTTCATGCCGTCTTTAAGTACGCTTTCAAAATCAACGTTGCGTACGGCTACGACTTCTGCGTTGTTGCCTGCGGATATTATTACTCCCTCCGCAAACTTCTTAGTCAATGTTTCGGAGTTGCCTCCCTTTCTCGGCGGTTTAGTACGCTATTATCTTCATCATTGACAAAAAGTCGATTAGGCTGTATGAAAAAGAGAAGTTATTCTCTTCTCTTATTTTCACACAAATTCATACATTCTACTCTATTACCAAATGCAACAACAAATTTATTTTGCTACAATATAAAGTACTTGCAAAATACTTTTTCTTATGTTACACTTTTTATACCACACAAAATTTAATAACCTGTCTACAAGTACGCAATACTAGGCATTGTGTATCTCTTTATCGTATGTGCTTGTGTACAGGGTAAAAAGGTTTTGTGTGGTAACGAACTCGGAGATACTGTGCAGTGTGTTTCCGTTTTCGGGAACACACTTTTTTTATTGGAGGAAAAAACAATGCACAAATGTAATCAATGCGGACATAATTTCGAGGGGAAATTTTGTTCAGAATGTGGCGCTCCCTACTCTACGGCATACGTAAAAGAAGAAAGCTATCAATCATTCAACAGCGAATTTGAAAAGGAAAAGAAACAATGCAAAGTTCTGCTTATGCTCTTAAATAATATGGACTTAGAGTACTTAAAAGAACGAGCGCTTAAAGTACTTGATTTGAACCCTGACAATTCGTTGGCTCAAATGATATACGATTGCGATTTCAAGGTAAGTGTGTATGAAGACCTTCCCTTTTTGGAATTAAACGAAGCCCCGCTTGAAAATTATCTGAAAAAAGAATATGGCAATATAGACGCCGAAACAAGTTTGAGCTTTATACGCGCACTCGTTCTGGAAGCTCAAACCGACAGCCGAGTAGACAAAATTGTAGAACTCATACTAAGAAACGCGCTGAGTCTAAGAATGAGTGAAAACGAATTGTTTGAACTGCTTAAAAAAATGGCTAGATCCATAGGCGACGTATCAAAACTAAATATGATTGCGTATTCAGCAAAATTAAATAAAGTCGCCGGAGTACTTAATATGTTCAATGGAAATAACTACTCTTCAGATTCTTTATTGAATGACGGTCGCTCGTTAAAACAGCTTGCTACAATAGCTTTCGAATCGCGTAAGCGAATTGCCAAAGCTTTCAAATCTCAAGTAGAAAGATGTACGCTTTCTCAAAACCAAAAGAATGAACTCTACAATATTTTGGGCGACTTAATTTATCAAAGAGTAAATTCGGAATATAAACAAAACTCAACTGCTACTGCCTCCCAAACCAATGATACTGAAAAAACTCAATCGTCTACCGGCAAAGGAAAGAAAAGCGGTGGTATAGTTTTGATTGTATCCGGAGCAATGATCACTCTCTTGGGAGTCTACATATTTTGGCCACTGTTTATTATGGGCGGAGCAATGATCATTGGCGGAGTGGTGTGCATTTCAAAAAGCAAGAAAAAATAAAACTACGCTTTCACTCCCATATCAAAAGCCTTTTGCGGAAAGTCGGTACTATCTACATCTCCCTTGTCAGTTACGCCTATACCGCGAAGAACGCCTTTGAGTTCTACTCCGTCAAAGCAATCTATCCAACCTTGAATATCCTTGACTGCTCCGTCCATAGCGCTTTCTTCGTCCTCTGCCGACGTAGCCAATAGATATACTTCTTTGAACTTATTGTCGCGAGAATAAAGCGGATTAAGTCTGTCTAAGAACGTCTTGAGTTGTCCGCAAACGGAGTAATAATAAATCGGCGTAGCAAATACTAGTACGTCGGCGTTTTGAAATTTGTTATACAAAGCGTTCATGCCGTCTTTAAGTACGCACCCGTCGTGCGATTGGCAATACATGCAACCTATGCAAAACTTCAAATCAAC
Organism: uncultured Christensenella sp.; assembly: GCA_910578245.1. Classification (GTDB taxonomy): domain Bacteria; phylum Bacillota; class Clostridia; order Christensenellales; family UBA3700; genus RACS-045. Next base: position 2,231 of record CAJTPC010000011.1, read on the forward strand.
GTCGCGTACGGCTACGACTTCCGTATCGTTGCATGCGGATATTGCTCCCTCTGCAAACTTACTAGCCAATGTTTCGGATGACATTTTAATTTATATCAATTATATAGTAATAACTTTAGTATGTCAATACGCAGTATCGCAATAAATTGCTTAAAGACTTTAACAAAGACATACTATACGACATATAATGTATTGAACGTAATAATAGATTTATTGAATAACGCTACATATTTACTCTTAAAGACTTAGGAGTTGTATGCAGTATTTTCCGCATACAACATTACCGTGGGATTTTACGTAAGGTCGGCAAACGCCACGGCTCAAGTTCAATCCACACTAAGTAGTAGATAACTCGGGCGATACTCCCGTGATAACTTATAGCAACACCGTCACCACGCTTATAAGCGACCCGACTGCGCCGCCCATTATGCCCCGAATTGCCCCATGCATAGTCAATACGGCAAACTCATTAGAGCTTGCCGTATTTTCTAATTCTATACATAGCATTGCAATTAACCAACATTTTCAATAACTAAGTCTATGACTTTCTATAAAGTATTGCATCGTCTTTGCAATAGCCAAGAGATTTATACAGTTTTTGAGCGCGTTTATTAGACCGCCCCGTAAAAAGTTGAAAATTTTCTACGGCAAAATTCTCTTGACAGTATTTCTGCGCAAACTCAATCATCTTGCTTGCGTACCCTCTTCTACGGTATTCTTTTGTCACGAATACTTCGGTTATTTCCGCATATATCTTAGAATAGCAAAATGACTCCATCACAACAACATCTTTGCCATTGAACTCTTGATTGAGCAAAAATAATTGCTCTGCGTCTTCGGGCTTTGCCAATCGTATCATGTATTTCTCTTTACTTTACTAGCTGTTGTCTTATCGCGTCGTTTATTCTTTCGCGCATTTGCAACTGCCATTCATCGCTGTGCGGATATTCGGTGAAAGTAATAGGCGTATCTATCCCTTGCTCAAGAAGTTCTATCGTCTTTTCTCTGCCGATTAAACTCTCTAGAAGTTGCAACGCCATCATATCTTGGAAAGCGTCGTAAAATACTTTTAGGCGCAATGATATAAGCGGTTTGCCGTCCTGTCCGGGGTAAACGATGAAAGAATCGCCGGACGGGAATTCCTTGCCCGCGTCAGTTTCCTTAAACGGGTCTACTCTTCTCTTGGAAAGTCTGGTGTACCAAAAATTATATCCCCAATGCAAAAAGCCTTTAATATCGAATTTATATAATTGACAACCTAACACTCTGTTGCGTTGAGATGGCATTGAGAAAAATCTATTGGACACTTTAACCGTTTGACCGCAACAATAGTACGTCCAAGGCTCTTCCACCTTGCCGAGAAACTCGCTTACGTGATAATTGTTGACTATAGGGTATTGCACAATGCCTAGTTCGTAAAACTTGTAATGGCTGAGCGCGTCCATAATTTTGAACTCGCCGAAATTGGCTTTGACTATAGAGCTTGCCTTACGATAGTGACGCAATATCCTTGGATAAGGCTCATCTGACACATGGAAGAATACTTTGTCGGCAATGCCTTTTTGTCTTATATACTCCTTGAGTTTCGGAGCAAGAGCAGACAAGAAGGTCTTGTATTTTCTGCCGGTTGCGGAAGTATGCCAACCGAATATTTTCTTTTCCTTGCCATTTACGGTGGCGATTATCTTGGGGCATCTCCATGCGCCCCATTGAGTAAAGAAATGCGCCATTTCAAAATACTCTAAGCCTACTTTGTGACACATATCAATCCACTTGTCGAGATTGGAAAAATCAAAAGAATACTCTTTGTCCTTTACGCTCACGCCTATCAACTGAACGGTAGGTCGCTCTCCGCCTATTCTGGTGTCGAGCGGCGGAGTAAATATCGGCGTAAGCACGGCGTTCATTCCGTATTCATGCGCAGTAATAAGATAATTCTCCACTATCTCCCAATATCTATCGGAAAATACGGGCGCATCGTAGTAAGTCGATAGACAATCGGTATGGAACCAATTTGTATACTTGAGGGTCTGCTTTGGCAAATCGCAGTCAATGACGTCAAAGGTCAACTCTACCTTTTCGTCAACGCCGTTGCCTTGGAGCGAAACCTCGACTTTTTGCTCTCCGCTAGGCAACTCTCCCTTTGGCTCGGTTGAAAGCCAAAGACTTGTCCAAGCTCCCGCCTTAAGACTTATCTCGCCCTCAAACGGTCTAAGAAGCTCGGGAAACATTCCCGAATCTTTTCTCAATGTATAATCGTCTTGATCTTTGCCTAGTGGCAAGCCGGAATATAACTCTTCGACAATGTACGCCTTGAGCATATCGCCCATTGCGGAATTTATCCCGACCGTCAACTTACAGTCGACGTCGCTCATCAATGCAATTTGCATACTTGACTTTTCGTTGCGAAAAATACTAACTCTGTTAAATGACTTGGCTTTGGGTTCTTCGTCGGAAAATACTTTGACAAGACTGCTCAGCGGTTTAACTTTTAACATAAATATCCCCTTTATCAATTTAATTCAATAAATTAATTATAACATATAAAATTACGCAAATCAATATTAATCTTTTATTTCTCTCAATATTGCAGTATCTTTTATCGCGCTGTCGTTTGCGAGTACGATTGCTTTGCTAATAATATCTGCCGTCATTGGGTCTTCGTCTACAAAATCGAGAAGAATAGGCTTATCTACGCTGTACACCGTTTCAAGAGCAAGATTGCCCTTGCCTTCCTTAAACACCAGTCCGGTGCGGATATTGACGACGTAAGTCCCCAACTTGCCTTCAACCTTTATATTGTCCTTCAAGAAAGATACGTTGGTAAGTCCGAGTATACCCGCTATAGACTTCAATACTTCATGGCGCATCTCCACCGTAGACATAGCCAAATCAAAGTCGTAGATAACTTTGGAACTTATGGATACCATCAAATCCACGTCGCGCAAAGTTTCGGAAAAAGTAATATCGTCCACGTCTTTTATAGGAATTATTTCCCCGCTCTTTCGCTTCAAGAAGTATATTCCGTGGAGTTCTCTATTGACGTTGGTATAGTCTGCCGTGTAGAACAAATCAAACTCCCTAAAGATTGCCGCAACAACGTCGCTACGATAATATATCTTTCTAAGTCCTATCTCTTCGCACACTCCCCAGCCCTTGCCTTTCAGCGTAGCTACGCACTTCTTGAGATCCACCTCGAATCCCTTAAAACGCAATACCTCTTCCTGCGTAAGCTCCAATTCCGTCTTGGTATAAATCTCTCTCATGACTTGCTTAAAAGGCTGACGGATATTGCGTCTTGCCACGTATTCTATTGCCGATGTCAAAAGCCCCGACTTCTTTAACTCAACGGGGTGAGCAATATATACGCTTCCCGACTTGATAATCTCCCCGTCAATACTCTTAAGTTCTTTGTCGAATACGCATAGTTTACCGTCCGCGACAAATACCAATTTATCAATTACGCACGCCATTATGCGCTCTCTTCGCATATTGCGAAGTTGCTCAACGCTAAACTCAACGCGGTTGTTCATAGTACTTTCCAGACTTGCGATAATGCGACGCAACTTCTGATTGAGCTTTTTTATTTCCTCTCGTATGGTGACAACGGTTTCATTTCTGCCGTACTTACTTGGTATCGCCGAAAGCGACTTACCGTCCTTTTGAACAGAGTAAGTTACTTTGAATTTATTCTCGTCAATATAAGGCGTAATAGCAATATTGTCAATCTCAAAAGTCTTGAAAATATCGCTTGGGTTTTCCGCTTCCATTTCAAATATGAATATATCGGAACTTGCGTATCCGGCAACGCGGGCAAGATTCTCCATGGCAATATCCACGGTTCTGCGTTCGCTCAACTGACGTTGCGCTCCGAACTGCTTCCCGCTCTGAATAAACTCGGCAAGCGCCGAATATCTCTCGAACAAATCTTGCCTGTTCTCTATAGGAATAAGGCTGTAGATAAGACAGTAGTCTTTGTTGCGAGTACCGCTCATTTTCTCCAAGCACACGGCTTTGTCGACGCGCCCGTTGAGAGCGTCGAAAAACCTCTGAGCGCGCTTATGCAGACCGCCGACGGTGACGTATTTAGCATTATCGTATACCCGCTTGAGAATATTTTGAGGCACCTTCTCCACCATTTCTTCATACCATTTGCAGTCGAAAGCGCCGTCCTTAAAATCGGGATAGCTAATATCTGAGAACTCTTTTATCTGCTCGATTCGTCTATCTTGTTTATCGCCTTGAAGATCTTCATTGAGGTGCGCGATAAACCAAAATACGGCAATCTTGAGATAAGGAACTTCTAAATACTTAGCAGTATAGTCTACAAATTCCGGATTGAACAGCGTAGCCTTGATAAGTTCATCATCGGTAATCTTATACTTCTCAACGAGTTGAATAAACTTTGCGTAATCATCGTCCTGAGCTTTTACGCAACACTTGAGTATATATGACAATACGGCGTTCTTTTCCGTTCCGTACGGCGAGCGCACCCAAGTCATTCCCCTTAGCGAAACTATGGCTTTGCAGAACTTCTCCACTCCGTAAATTCTCTCGGCGCGCGCCAAGAGATAGCTATACGGAGTTTCCAGACTTCCGCGACTAAACTCGACTTCCAACGCGCTGTCGAGAAAATCGAAAAGCAAAGCCTTGAACTTTGGGTACTTATAGTCTGGACGCATAACGCACATATCAGATGATGGAGTAACAAAATAGCCGACATATTCTCGCTTGAGAATAAAGTAGCGCGCAAGGTCTTGCGAAATCAAACCGTACTCATAAGCCTTGACGGTCAAATTCGTATCGGGACTGTAATCCGCTATGGCGTCAATAAATAAACCGACAAAATGCAATAACTTTTTGATTAACTCTATATTCTCGCTTTTATTTATCAAAATACTACTGTATATATCAGGATACCAATACGACTTTTCGTATTTGTCCAGCGCGCCTTTGCTTGCATATGCGGATATTATAGCAAGAAGTTGTTCTTCGCCCAATAGACGCGCCATATTGTTTGCAAAATTTCTGACGATATTGTACCCATTGGTGGCGTACCAATAGCCTTTTCTAAGCGACACTATATAATCGTAATTCTTTTCAGCCTCTTTTGACGACTTGCCATCGTAGATACCGCAATACAACTTCTTTGCGTCATGGTCCACGCAATTAAAAAGAATTACTACGCCTGCTATATCGTCAGCCGTAAACTTCTCTATCAAGGCTTTTATCTCAAGTCCCAAGGGGTACGCTTGCCAATCTTTTGCGCCTAATTCAGTGCCCTTAAGCCTTTCAAAACTAGAGCCGAACTGCTTAAGTCCGTCGTCCAAATCCGACTCATACTCATAGTCCTTATTGTCTTGGATAAAGTCGCCAATCGCTTGAAAGAACTCTTGCAACCGCTTATGCTTGATAAGTTCCAACGGCTTGACGTCAATCTTTTGATTGGCTAGGCTTTTGATTTCGCCGTCCGGTCTATCGACGATAAATACGCTCTCGTTGCGGTAATATGACATTTGGGTCTTATTTTTCAACTTTTTACCGTCTACCTTGCCTCGGCTTTTTTGCATTTCTTCGCCGGCAGAAATTTTATAATCTTCTTTGCAAGATAGCAGATATTGCTCAATCTTGTCGCTGTCTTTTGACAAAAGATACAACTTGATTATCTTAGACTTGACGCTTTGCTTTTTAGACTTGAGATAGTCGGATACCCTAACGGCTTCTTCGTAAGTCAACTTTATATTTTGTTTATCAAAATACCTTAGCGCAATATAGTTGTCGCTCTTTAAGAACTTTATCGCGCAACGTCTGGTGTCAAGCGAAGTCCTTTCCTTAACGATATGCAAATAGTGAGATTGCGATTCTTCTTTCAAGGTATCGTAAATGCCGTCAAGACGCTTGATATAGGCGTCATCGCCTATTTGTATTGCAATTTCGCCCAGAGCGGTAATCATTTCCGTCTTTGATAAGTCCCTTGCAAAACCTATATCGTTGTCAACTTTGAAGTGATAGTTGACTTTATCCATTGAAGTAAGTAATTCAAATAGTCTTTCGAATGCAAGCGGAATGTCCTCAGGTCGCATTTGGTCGCCGTGTATCTTATGCGCAAAGTAAGGCAAGTCCTCTATCCTCAACTTCCTTGAGTATATTTCACTTGCATATTCGCCGTTGAGCAACTTAGCCGGAAGACAATACAACAACGCCCACCTCGCCCTCTCTCCTCCTCGCTCTAGCGCGTCGATTGCAAAGTCGCGGAACTTATCTTTGTATACCCTCTTGTATCCGCTGATAAAAACATACGCATGAGTAAAGTCGGCTTTGAGATATTTATCGCGCTTGCCGTCAACTACATCTCGAAGCGCCGCCACAACATCCTTAGGCGGAAGTCCGCCGTACTCATCAGGTATTGCGCATGCTTCGTTCATAGCCTTTAAGCGATAGTAATTGTTGTTCTCTATTGCGTCTAGACACCTTGTAAGCATCTTTTCGTCAGACGATTGCAACATTGCTTTCAATATCCATATACGCATAGTATCTTCCAGCCCCGCCGAATGTATACGACTTGTCAACCATTGAAAAAACACGTCGCTGTCAACGGCGCATACAAGCGGTAGAAAGTAATATATATACTTGGGATTTCTGTCAATAAATTCAATCAACTTCTTATCGCCGTCTTTAAGTTTAGATAAGCCGTCTTTGAAAATATCCACCGACGTCAACTTGAAGAAAATCGAATCTTCTACGCTCACGCCGATTGAAGAAAAACTAATTACGCTGGTAAAATCGTCGGGATCTATTATACCGTGTTGCAATCCTGCGTAAAGCAAAAAGTTTTCTCTACCCACCACGTAGTTAACGCCGTCGTCGATTCTGCCGAAGTATCTATACTCGTCCTTGAACTTATCAAAATAATCGGGAATGATTGAGCGGAACGCGTCCTCGTGTTCCTTTAGGAAATCTACCGAACACAAATCGCTATCTTTCTTGAGCATAACCGCCCTCGCCTTTTCGTCTTTGACCGCGCCGATAATTTTGAGCAACTTTTCGTTGGTTATCTTCTCTACCATATAAATCCCCTCACGTACTTGAGTTTGACGAGCATAATTTCGTCGCCATTGCTAAGATTAAGTTTTTCGTCCAACGTAATATACTTGATATTTTGAGTAGCATTTACGATATAAAAACAGCCGTCTGTAAAGTCGTCCAAAGCTACCTGTATGCAGTCTTCGAGCTTGTCCTCGATAGGACGGGAATTGTAGTTGCGCTCCACCATTTCACTTATGAACTCGCGCGTAGTCAATGCGCAAGTATCATACTCCAACCTCTTAATGGGAGTTTTGATATCCGATAAAGATTTTCGTAAAATATAAATTTTCATTTAACCGTCCTCAAGTGAAGTCAACGTCTATTTTGAAATACTCCAGCCACTGTCTGTATTTGTCTTGCGCCGATTTACACGTATCTAGCAAAAAACCTCGCTCGCTGTTCCATTCTTTTAGTCCGCGATAGTAATAAAACTTTATGTCGTCATCTATTATGAACGGAACGACTTTGTTGGCAAGACATTCCTTGAACATTATCAGTCGTCCAACTCTGCCGTTGCCGTCTTGAAATGGGTGAATTTTTTCAAAATTATGGTGAAATTCAATTATGTCTTCCAGCGTTTTTGCCGTCTTAGCATTGTAAGTAGCAATCAACTGCTTCATTTCGATTGCTACGTTTTCCGGCTGGCAGGTCGCTTCTCCGCCGATTTCGTTGGGAAGTCTTTTGTACGAGCCGACGTTAAACCAATCTTTGCGAGCGTCAGAAGTACCGCTCTTCAAAATATAGTGTAATTTTTTAATAATAAATTCCGTCAAGGTCTTTTTTGCATTGTCAATAACGTAATCGATACATCTAAAATGATTGGAAGTTTCAATAATGTCATCGACGTTGATAGTTGCGTTGACAACTCCTAATGTGTTGGTTTCGAATATAAACCTTGTCTGCTCCTGCGTAAGTCGGCTACCCTCTATATGATTGGAATTATAGGTCAACTCAATTTGCGTCTTGTGATAAATTCCGCCTTTTAATCTCATATCTTTTTGTTCTCTTAAGATATTCAAAAGCAGATTATCGCTTACTTTTGCCTTGTTCTCTCTATCGGGTTTAACAGCGTCCGTGGGAATATTCCAAGTCTTGCCTGCCAAAAATGCGCCCTTAATCCGTCCCTGCGCGCAGTAATTTCTGACAGACCTCTCGCTCTTCCCCCATTTCTTTGCAATTTCAGCAACCGATAAAAATTCCACAGCAATTCTCCGCAATCTTATTGATTATATTATATACCGCTATCGGCAAAAAATCAACAAAATCGCATTGCGATTATTGCCGATAAAGATTTTAGTATAACTTTAACTTCTCGGCAAGTACTTCGTCAAATACTGCATTGCGATATTCTTGATAGTATTCTTTTATCGAGTCTTCTATCCTGTCGCAAAGATCGGAGAATAAATTGTCTTGAGTTTTTTCATAAGGTATTGCCTTGTATTCATATCCAAACTTTAGTTCAGTCTTGGGCATAGATTTGACGATTTGCAGTAATACGTCCTCTAAAAAGTCTGCGTACTCCTTCTTCTCCTCTCCCACTTTGCGAAATTCGTTGATAACTAAATTGCCAAGATATATGCATTGTACCAACTGCTTGTAATTCTCTTGCTTGATTTGTATTTTCATATTTTTTACCTCATATATATTTTATTTTCATGTGTTGCTATTAGTATGAATGGGTATACTCATAGGTGAAATCTGCCAAACAGGAAAATTAAAAACTAAAAATGATAGGTAGAAATATTTCCCTTACGGTATGACCGCTTACAAAGTATATCATTGAATTGATAGGAAAAGATACTATCTATTCTTACGAATTTTGTCTAAAAAGGAGAGATTATGTCGAAATTTCCCGAAAATAGTCAAATTAAAGTTTCTGGTGACTTCTCAAATCGCATAAGGCACTTGATTTATGAGAATGAATGCCAATCTAATAAAGACCTTGCTGACCTTATTGGAATAAGTACTCCAGTAATTTCTAAAGCTGTTAATTATGGCATTATACCTAGTTTAAGGTCTTTGATTAAAATAGCAGATAAATTTGATTTATCATTAAAATATTTATTAGGTATTGATGAGCAAAATGAATTTATCCCAACTGATACGCCAACTACCTTTTACGATAGATTTGATATGTTAGCCAAAGAAAAGAAATTAAAGTACGCAAAAATTGCTTCACAAATGAGTTTTGAAAGAACATATATCTACGAGTGGTTTAAGGAAGGCACTCTGCCCTCTTTGGAATATCTTTTTCAAATAGCAGACTTCTTTAAGGTTTCTCCCGACTATCTACTTGGCAGAACTGATTATAGAGTTTAATAGGTTGAATATGGAGTAAATATGTCGAAATCACCTGAAAATAGTCAATATAGAATGTCTGAAAATTACTCTAAGCGTATTAAACACCTAATTTATGAAAATGAATGCCAGTCAAATTCAGAATTTGCAAAACTTTTAGGTGTTAGCGAGCCAATAATTTCAAAAGCGGTAACATTCGGCATCTACCCTAGTCTAAGAACTTTGATAAAAATTGCCGACAAGTTGGAATTATCGCTTAAGTACCTTATGGGTATTGATGATAATAATGAATTTATAATGTCGACAAATCCAACTACTTTTCATACCAGACTTGCCGAATTGACAACAGAATATAAGACAAAGTTTGCACGTGTGGCTTCAAAAACCAGTTTTCAACGCACTTATATTTATCAATGGAATAAAATAGGGACACTGCCCTCTATTGATTATCTTTTTGAACTGGCAGACTTTTTCAAGGTATCGCCAGATTATCTACTTGGCAGAACTGATTATAGAATTTAATCAGTTGAGATTTTTCCATTTCGCTTCGCTCAAGCGCAATGACAATGAAAATCTACTGGCCAGATTCGTAAGGAGCGTAGCGACGGCATAGCGAGCCTGCGAGCGTCACTGTTCGGACTGTCTAGGCTTGTCGCCACCAAAGAAAAGCGAGCGTCCTTTGGAGCATAAGAAAATAGAAGGGAAAACCCTTCTATTTTTATGCTCCTTTCTAGCGAGCCTTTTCTGTATGGAGCTACTGGCCAGATTCGAACTGGCGACCTGTTCATTACGAGTGAACTGCTCTACCTGCTGAGCCACAGTAGCAAATTGCGACGGGAAACGTCGCATAATATTAAATTCAAGCCCTCTTATTATACTACCCATTTTTTTATATGTCAACGACTTAAATGGGAAATTTTCTAAAAGTCCGCGTTGCCTGTCGTACGGGCGAATGGAATTACGTCCCTGATATTTTGCATACCTGTGAGGTACATAATCAATCTTTCAAAGCCCAGTCCGTAACCTGCGTGCTTTACGCCGCCAAAGCGTCTTAAGTCGAGATACCACCAATAGTCCTCTTCTCTAAGACCAAGTTCTTTGATACGCTCGATAAGCAAATCAAGACGCTCTTCTCTTTGGCTTCCGCCTATTATTTCGCCTACGCCCGGCACAAGCAAATCGACTGCCGCGACAGTCTTGCCGTCATCGTTAAGGCGCATATAGAAAGCCTTGATTTCCTTTGGATAATCGGTGACGAATACCGGCTTGTTGAAAATCTTTTCCGTTAGGTATCTTTCATGCTCGGTCTGTAAATCTGCGCCCCAAAATACCGGGAATTGGAATTCGTCCTTATGCTCTTCAAGCAACTTGATAGCCTCGGTATACGTGACTGTCGCAAAGTCGCTATCGACTATGCTTTGCAATCTCTCGATAAGTCCCTTGTCCATAAAATTATTGAAGAAAGCCATTTCTTCAGGACACTTCTCCAGCACGTCTTTGATTACGTATTTTACCATATCTCTTGCTAAGTTCATATCGTCTTTGAGATCGGCAAAGGCTATCTCCGGCTCTATCATCCAAAACTCCGAAGCGTGGCGATTGGTATAGCTCTTCTCCGCTCTGAATGTAGGTCCAAAGGTATAGACGTTCTTAAAAGCCAAGGCAAAACACTCGGCGTTGAGCTGTCCGCTTACCGTCAAGCCTGCCGACTTGCCGAAAAAGTCCTTGGAATAATCTATTTCGCCTGCCTTAGTCTTGGGCGGATTGTTCAAATCCAAAGTGGTAACTTTGAACATCTCTCCTGCGCCCTCGCAATCGCTAGTGGTGATAAGAGGCGTATTTACGTATACAAAATTACGGGAAGCAAAAAATGCGTGTATGGCTTGCGCGGCAACCGACCTAACTCTAAATACCGCTTGGAAAGTATTGGCTCTGGGTCTTAGATGCGCAATCTCGCGGAGATACTCCATAGTGTGTCTTTTCTTTTGCAAAGGATAAGTCGGCGTGGACGTAGCCTCTATCTCTATGCTTTTGGCTTGGATTTCGAAAGGTTGCTTCATTTGAGGAGTAAGCGCTACTTTGCCTACTACGCTCAGACCTGCGCCTACGTTCTGCGAAATAACGCTCTTGTAATTCTCAAGTTTGCTCTCGTCTGCAATAATCTGCGTGGACTTGAAATAAGTTCCGTCATTGAGTTCTATAAAAGCAAAGCTCTTGCTATCTCTTATCGTTCTCACCCATCCGCAAACGCTTACTTCTTGGTCTGCGTACTTTTCAAAATTTTGCGCTAATTCTTTTAATGAAAGTTTTGCCATAAACACCTATTCCTCTATTTATATTATATAAATTCTGCTTCTATAAAGTGTAATTTATATGAGTATAGCATATATAAAATTAAAATACAAATATTTTTAGACAAAATCACTATAGATTCTTCGACTTCGCTACGCTCTGCTCAGGATGACGTACCGTTGAGTGAGATATTTCAACTTCGCTACGTTCGCTTAGAATTACGTCAAATATGTTAATAATTGCCAATAAAGCAAATCAATCGACATATATCGCAGATTTTTGTTAAATTTCCGCAAATCTTACATTATATGAAAGATTTTTTGAAAATAGGTATTGATTTTGTGTATTTAGTATAGTATAATAAAGGTACACAAACGGGTTGCACATTGTACCGCACTCTTGAAAAGGGAATCCGGAGTTGGAAGTTGGCTGGCGTGCCTTGCCGCGCAAACGGTCTTTAAGGATTACAAAAGACTTACACAGGATACCCACCTGCTACAAAGCGGGTTCAGATTGGCGCTCGTCTGTGTACCTCAAAAAAGCCCGCGCATAATGCGCGGGCTTTTTGTATATTCCTCAACCATTCTCTATCGCCTATGTATGAGCGCGCTTGCCACTACGTATAGATAGACATATATTTTGCCTCTTACGCACGGACTTGCCTGTGAGTTGTGATTAATTTATCTATTATTATTTATCAATTTTTTCTTGACTGTCTTCTTCTTTATTTGTTTCTTCTTTTTCTTGAGTTTCTTCCGTTGGCTTATCTTCCGTCGGCGTATTTTCCTCTCCTATCGGCGTTTTGCTTTTTTTTAGTATTCCCGCAACTGCCAGTATACCCAAAAAGCCCGTTACGCTCTCTTGAATATACGGCAAGTCGAATTTGAGGGATAGGCTCTGCAATACTACCATAACTGCGCTGACGATTGATACCCAAAACTCATAGCTCTTGAGTTTTTCTTTCATACGCTCTCCTTTTTGGCTTTGGGAGTTGATTTTGGTTTTTCTTCCTTGACGGTACTCTCCATATACTCCCTTACCGCTTCGTTCATCTGCTCTATATCCGCATCGATTTCCCTTATTTCCTCGTCAATATCTTTGATATATTCAAGGTCTTTCGCTAAAGACGATATAGTTGACTGATACTTCGTTTCTCTAGCTCTGCTGTCCTTTAGTTCATAAATCAACAATACGCAAAATAACAACGCCCATAGACCGTCGCCTATTGCAAGTTCTAAAATCTTATCCCACATATCAACCTTTCGACCTTGCTATATCCGTAACCAACTTGCCGTAGTACGCGCCGAGATAATCTTCAAGTTTTTTATTATCTTGCAACATTCTCAAGGCTACGTCATGCGGAAGCGACGTGTAATACTCATACGCTAGGTCATAGCGCTGTTTGTAATTTTCTTTTTTCTCACCTGCATAGCCGTACTTGTTTTCAAGATTATTAATCTCAAGTTGGTCCTTAATTCTTTGCGCAAGTTGATTTTCTATCGCCTTTGCTCTGTCTTGAATGTATTTGGCTTCCTTTTCTTTTAGCGTATTGTTGTATTTGTCTATGCTCTCGATTTCTTTAGCGCGTTTGTCAAGTAAGCGCTCGATTTCCGTGTCCAACTTGCTTGCGTAGGAAATGTCAAGTTGTTGAAGAGCGGTATTTGCTTCGCCTTGCAATTTTGCTATCTCTGCGTCAAGTTTGCTCACGTCGATATTGCGCTTGTTGGTCAACTCGCTACTCTCCCACGCTCTTGCTTGCTCGTTGGCGTCCGTCTGACCTTGTTTGATAGAAGAGCGATACAGCCCTTTCTTGACGAGTTCTTGCATGAGAGCTTTTTGGAAATCGTCGTAATCCTTGTCTACTTGCTCTTGCTTTTGGTCGTATTCGGCGTTTGTCGCGTCCTTTTTGTTTTCCACGACCGCCGTCTTAACGTCGAAGCTATCGCTTACTTTTTGCTTTTCGTCTTCCAGCAAGCCGTCGTATTTGTCTTTGGTATTTTGTCTTATCGTATCTTCGTCGTCGCCCTCGTATTTTAGGTACTCAAAGGTCTGTTCTTCGGGCAGTAAATCAGATAAATCTTCATACCCTTTTCCCGGGTCGTACGCCCCGCTGTTCTTATATTCTTCGTCAAGTTGTCCCAGCTTATCGAGAAGCTCGTTCTCTCCGTCAACGTATGGTGACGTATCAACGTAATCCGCTACTTTCTTGCCGGTAAAAAACGCCTTGACTTTATTTGTAAAATCACTCCAAGTCATAATTTCTCCTTGTATATATTCTAATTTTCAAGTATACTCGCATTTGATATACTTCCCTTTATGCGCGCTCTGCCGGAAGATAAATTACGTCCGTTTATCTCCACTACTCGCCAGCCTCTCGCAAGCGGTATCGGCGCAATTGTGATCGCCCCTTTTCTCTCGTCTATTATTTCGCCGTCAACGCTAATTTGACAACTAGGCTGTTCTTCGCTTGCAGAAAACGCCAACACTTCAAGTTCGCACTCCCTGCCTTGCGAATAGAGCCTTATCGTAAGCCTGCTTTCGCCGTCATCGATAGGCAAAACAAAGTAGTAATTCTCAGACGACGTTGAGATATGTCTGTCTAAATTCTCGCTTAAATCTTCAATCATTACTTCCATTCTCTTTACGTTCATATCGCTGTATCTCCTTAAAGAGCTTTTTTTCTCTATTTCAAAAAGTCTATTTCAAAAAGTCTATTTCAAGTATCGGCGGACGAATGCTTTCTTCCACGTTGTCGGAGCGGATATAGAATACGAACTTGTCGGATTTGACGTAGATACTGCGGCGGTTTTCCAACGGCGAAAGAACAAATTCTTTCCTCTCGCCGTTTGCAATTATGCCAAGTACGTACTGACCGTCTGCGCCGTACTCCACTCCTCTCACAACTTTAAGCGTAGCCGGTCTGTCAAAATCTATCTCAGGACTTTGCCAATACTTTTGATACGGCGCGCCCAAATACAGTCCGCTCTCGTCAAGTTGTACGGGCGAAGAACAATCTTTGGAAAGTCCTATTATCTTACCCTCGCCGTAAGCTCCTACCGTCTTGATATCGAAGAGGGATATACCTCTCATAAAGTCCACAGACTTGTCCGTCAAGTCAAAGAGCATGACAACGTTGTTGTTTTGCTTTTGTGAAAAAATTCCGTAATCGCAATCTACCTCGTTGGTAAAAGATAAGATATATTTATGATGCGCGTAGCACGCCGATACGTCCTTGAATCCGCCTTGCAACAAATCGTTGGTCTTGACGGAGTATCTAGACACGTCATAGCCGTCAAATAGATATATTCCGTCTTCGCTTGCAAAAGCCACGCGTTCACCGCATTGCGTAACTGAATTTGCAAATATTCGTCCGCTAGACGTATACACCTTTTTCATAGTAAATTGCGTCTGGTCGGCGTACGCCGTCAATCTGTAAATCCCAAATTCGCAAAATACGTAGAGATAATTGTCAAAGCTCTTGATTGCGTTGACATCGCCGAGCGAGCCGTCAAAGTCTATGTATCCGCCCTCATCGAGAGATACGTTCCAGTTGAACGGGTCAAAGTCATCGCTAAACCAAAGGCTGTTGCGAACTCCCTCTACGACTGCGTAAATTCTCTCGTAGTGCGCGCACATATCCAGTACTTTTACGCCGTCCTTGATCTCTACGAGCTGCTCGCCCGACAAAGCCTTTAGCCCGCGCTCTCCCGACAGCAGTAATATATCGACGTCGCCGTATAGATAATTGACGCCCACGTCGAAGATACCCTCGCAATCGATGTGCGTCCATTCCCTATCGCCTGCCGTCAAGTACTCCAGTCCATTTTGATGAGATAGCGCAAGTCTGCTTTTGAGCTTGCCGTCCTTTTGCGTATTGGTGATAAAGAGCTTGCAATCGCCCAAGCCATCGGGAATAGACGGTATAATCTCTCCGTCAAACTCCAACGCGCTTATGCCGTACGGCGTTGTCAATCGCGAATTCTTGAATTTGTAATTGTATACGCAATCAACGTAGTCGCATGGCAAATTACGAGATAACTTGGTTTCGTCATACCCCTTAAAGTTGGAGAGTACTACCCTTCTTCGCTCGGGTTTCGCGAGCGCGTAATTCTTATCGTAATACATATCAATACCACCTTCTGGGTTTGATCTTTATCTCCCCTTTCTTTCGCACAGCCGTGCGCATATCCTGCTTAAATCTGTCGGAATACGCGACAGATTGCTCGTACATACCAAAAATCATGCTGTACTCCGCGCATATTCCCAACGCTAAGGTTTTTGCCGACACAAGCGGAGGCAGAGGACACTCTTCTTCGATGTCGATGTCAAGCGGTGTATAGCTATAGACTATCCCGGCTCTCTTTACCCCGTTGTTGACTACTTTGCAGTAAGTCGGCGTATGATAAAAGTCAGACGGCAATCCGCTGTCCAAGTCCTCGACCTTGCGTACCTCCAGTAACTTGTGCGTCAGCTCTTCGTAATATATCTTGCCGTCCTTGACCTCGACTTCCTCTTCTTCAATCAATGGTAGATACTCGCCGACAATTTCTTTTATTACGAGATTGGCGCAATTAACCAATAGTTTGAGCTTGGGATGTTGAGCCGTCTGCGTATTAATGTTGGCGTCCTCATCGCCGAGATACGTCAAACAAATTTGTATGGCTTCTTTAAGTTGCATTCTTCCTCCTATAATTCTAAACCGTTCAAAACCTTTTGAATAATCCCGTCTTGACGCTGTTTTTCAAGTCGAGCGTTGTGGGCGTCAATCTCGGCTAGGATAAGCTCTTTGTTGCCGACACGGCTTTGCCTAGCGAAATCAAGCGCCCTTTTGTCAAGAGTAGTATGCGGAAAGACGGCTTGAAACGTAGGCGTCTTCGACGAGTTGTGCAACTCATATCTGCAAGTTCCCCTATTGAAATAGATTTTGTAGTCTTCGTCTATGCTCTTTATCCTTGAAGATATATCGAAAAGATCGTCCTTTATCTCAGTCAGTCTATCCACATTTTACCTCTCAACTACTCTTATTATTGCTTATTCAACGGTGATTCCGGAGAGCTTAGCTTGTCCGATAGGTTTATCGCAAATCATATCCGCATACTTGACAAGCGTTGCGCCGTAAGTAGCGCTACCTGCTTTTTGTTTGATTACCTTGCCGTTGTCGCCCTCAAGCCATCTCCAATCGCAAAGTTGATGCAACTTGAAGTCCGAGCTGTTGAGCAAATACATAGTTCCGCTCTCTACGAATCTGTCTGCAATGAGCGGTATTCCGTTGTAAGACAACGCCTTAAAACCTCCGTCAAGATTCATGTAGTCCACGTTGGTTCTCGTCAAAGCAAGATAATCCAGATACGCTCTTCTTACGTCGTAAGAACATACGATAAAATCGATTTGCGAGCCTGCTACTTCATCGATGTAGTCGATTGCGCTTTGTATCTTGGCTGTGTTGATACTGCCAACGTTTTCGTATTGCTTGGGTTTGAGCCAGCTTCTGCCCTCTCTCGACAAACCGTACAAATCTCTATCAGAGAAGATTGCCCCCAGTCCCGTCAACTCGTTTTCTCTTGAACCTTGTACGGTAACTATGTCGCCGTTCTCTACTGATGTAGCTACGTTTGCGGATACGGTGACGGCGTTGTTTACTCTATCTACGCTGACGATTCTCACGCCCTTAAGGTCTGAATATACAGTTCCGCTTGTCTTGGAGTATACGTCTACTACCATACCCTCCATAACGTTGCGTACGCTGTCAAGATTAATCACGCTACCGCTATTTGACTTGCAGGTTGCAAGACTACCGCTGCCGTCGCCGTACAACATTCTGCCAAGATTAAACTTGGAAGCCTTGAGCAAGCCTTCCATTTCAGCGTTGAGAAGATTGACGAACGCTCCTGTATTTGACTGCGAGGCTCTGATAGCTTTATCCGAAAGTTCTATCGTGCCGTAAAGGTTTTTGAGTTCCAACTTAAATCTGTCGTAGTTGTTGGACGCCGGAGTGGGAAGCTCGCCCGTCTCCGTACCCGCGCCGATACCGCCGTTGATACCGTACGGTACGAGTTTGATAATCTCCTTGCCCCATACGTCGCTCGTTGTCTGCTCAATTTTTGCAAGAAGCGGATTTACGCCTACGTTGAGTTGGTCTGCCACTACGTTTAAGTACACGCTTTTAAGCGCTTTTTCTGCTGTTTCTAACGTTACCATTATTGTTGTTATATCCTCCTGTTGTTGAACATAGCCTTAAATACACTGCCCGCCTCGGCTATGCTCGTCGGTCTTGAAGGCGGTGTGAGTGTGATTTGTCCCCTTGAAGAAATTGACTTAGGGGGAAGATTGCTTTGCAAAGCGTCTAGGTATTCTTCGATAATCATGTCTTTTAATTCTTGATTGCCAAAGACGAATTTTTGTAGAAATTCCTCGTCGCTTGCAAGTTTTTCGGGAGCCACGTACGCTTTTGCAAGCGCTGTCGCCAATGCTTTTTCCAAGCAATTTTCGTCTTGCGACAACTCCTTACTTTCGGCTATAATCTCGCCTATCTGAGAGGAAAAGTCCTTGGCTATCGGATATTCTTGCAAAAATTTTTGCACTTTAGCTTTCCAACCGACTTGCTCGAATACGGGTATATCCTCATTCTCGGAAGCGTTGTTTATCTCCTCCCCTTTTGCCCCGTCACAAGCGTCATTGTCGGCGGACTTGCCCTCTTTCTTATCTTCTTCCCCCTCTGCTTCTCGGGGTATATTCTCAAGCTCTTCGGCGTCTGCTTCCAAGCCGTTGAGATCAGTTGGTTGGTATGATGCTGTTTCCATTTTGTCCTCCCTCGTCTGGCGATTGCGCCATATCGATAGTCTTCATCATCTTGTGCTGTTTGATATGTTCGTCTATCAATCCCGCAAGTTTTTCGTCCTTTTCTTCAAGCAAGCGCTTGAGATGCTCGTCAATATGTAAATCATGGTCGTCATACTCGGCGACTAGAACTTCTTCTTTGCCGAAGTCAAGATTTTCTTTCATAGCCTTTTTGCGGTGACTTTCATCAATATCTCTGCTTGACTCCCAGTTGCCAAAGCCCAAAATCTCAAGAATCTTGAGTTTGTTACGAGAGGATATAGCTCCGCTTTCATCGTTGAAAATACCCATCTTTACAAGTTCGATTACCATATTTCTTTTGTTTTCCAAAGTATCCGTAAGTTCGTTTTCATTGTCGAATACGAGATCGTCGCTTTGCAAATCGCTTGCCGTGAAATACGCTAGTTCAACTTCGCCGTTGTCGCCTGAAAATCTCTTCATGCGCTTGGTCTGACAAAACTGCTTATACAGTCTTAGCATTTGCTCGCATATTCTCTTGATACCAATTCTCAAGGACGTCGTAGCTATCGACAGTCGGGTGTCGTCTTGCTCGACAAGCAAACCTATGGCTTTACCCGACATCTGATTAAACACGTTGGAGTACTTGCTCAATTCGCTTACTCCTGATATAGTCGTAAACTCCGAGAGTATCCTCTCTTCTTCGTATTGAAAGTCTACCGGCACTCTTCCGCTCTCCAAAAGCCTTGGAGGCGTAGAGCCTTGACGGTATACCAATACCTTACCGGGAGATAACCCCTCTTCTTCAAGATTGTCAGTATCTACAGATCCGTCTTCAATGCTGAGTACGCCCATAGACAGTCTGTTGATAAATTCATGCTTTCGGTTTTTGATTGCATTGTACGCTTTTTGAAGCGGGATAAGTCGTTCTATTATGCTCGCGCCGTAAAAGCATCCCAACTTATCAAGGCAAATTATCTTTGTAAACGGATAACCTCTACTTCCGTTGATTCCATTGATGTACGGAAGGTCGCCGTGGTACAGCAATTTGTCGCCTGCGACAATACTCAACTCGCCGTTAGGCTTATCCGCCGTAGGTCGGGAGTACTTCTCTATCACCACGCACATATCGTGCGCCACGCCGTTTAGCGTATTGAAAGAATTGTCGTATACTATACCGCCTTGAGCCGAGTCAAGCGAAAATACGTTGACGTCCTCGCCCTTAACTTCGACTCCCCATATATCCTTGATTTCGTCTACGTGATACGCTTTTGCGTGTATTATACTCATGCAGTCGTCAAGATTGGCTGTGCCTATATTGTCAGGGAGAATCTCGTACGGCGGAACGATAGATATATCTACGTCCCCCTCGCGCACAGCGCCATTCTTACTCTGTCCGATTACTCTTCCCTTCTCGCCTGCCCATACTGTCTTAAAAAAACAACTGCCCGTAACTTCGCTCCAACAACTGGCTTCGTTGAGCAAGCGAGGCAAGTCGTTTTCTTCGCATAGCGCTTTGACTATTTGCGTAGACAGCTTTGCCGTCTGCACGTCGCTATCATCGTTGCTAA
Source organism: uncultured Christensenella sp. (assembly GCA_910578245.1). Taxonomy (GTDB): domain Bacteria; phylum Bacillota; class Clostridia; order Christensenellales; family UBA3700; genus RACS-045. The sequence continues at coordinate 22,273 of CAJTPC010000011.1, forward strand.
ACGGTCTGACGCTTATTCCGCACTTCAGACGGTTGAGTTTGGAAAGTCTTGTTTCGACAATAGACGCAATATGGTTGTATATCTCTCTCTCTTGCCAATAATATTGCTTGCCGTACTGCTCGACGTCGCCCACGGGAGTTATCTCGGCATATTGGTTACCGCTGAAAAAATTCATATTAAGACGCCATTGCAATTCAAGCGGTTTTCGCTCCTGTCTGCGTCTTTCAAAATCTTTGCGCACTTCCTTGACTATGTCCTCGCTGAATTTACCGTTAAACTTTGTCATTTTCACTTTCTCCCGTAGTTGTTTTCTTAGTCCTTTTTCGTCTTGGGGTAAGCGCTAGACCTATCTCGCCGTATAGCTGACGCATACATTCCTCGCATAAATTGATGTACTGTCCTGCGCCCACTCCGTCTGGCGCAACGGAAAAGCTAGCGAGGTTTCGGCAGTTGCCTACATCGCATCTGATTTTGTTTGTTTGAATTATTACTTTCATTACTATCTCCTTTCGTCAAGTCCTTGAGTTGACCCAACAATTTTGTTTTGAGTTGAATAAGTTCTTCATCGCTCATTTTCGCCAAGTCGTTTTCCTGACCTTTGAGTTCAAGTACCGTCTTGATTGCCGTCATATCCGGCGGCATATGCTTGCTACTGACTTTGCGTTTCAATAGTTCGTTTTCGCCCGAATACTCCTCTACTACCTCTTGCACGTCATAACCCACGGCTTTGCGTAAAATGGCAAATTCTATATCGTCGTTTTCCATATATCTCCATTGTCCGCTTATATCCTAAGCGTGTGTTTTTATTTTTAACTATCGTCTTTTATTCATCAGCCGTCTTTTGTCTTTTTGTATCTCGCTTTCTTTTGTCTGAGGCAGTCTAGCCGGTTGAGGTTTAGATACGATATAATACCTCAAGGCGTCAAGCGCGTGGTCGTCCTTTTTGATAGGTTTATCTCCCTTGCCCCACCAATAGCTTTTGAGTTCTCTGATGAGATTTACGCAAGTGGAAAATATCTTTATTTTACCCTCGGCAAAATAACTCTTCACGCTTGCGATACCGCTGAAGAGTTGTTTGTCTACGTTGGTATTGACGAGTATTCCTCTGTCGTAGAAGAGTTCGCTTACGCTTTTTCGCGAAGCAAGGGTATGCTGATCGGCGGCGCTGTCTATCAAGGCGGTAAGTCTGCCCTTGCCGTCGGTATGCCAATTCAATTTATTAGCAAGCTCCTTGATGCGCTCGGCGTGATAATCTATATCCTTGCCCGCCATATACCACTCGCCCACCACGTAGACGGTCCCGTCATAGTCGATCGCAAAGAACAGACACGCCAAAGGATTGTTAAGTCCGGGGTCGATAGATATTTCGTCTTGCCACTCAAAAGGCACGTCAAAGGGCGGGATAATATCTCTCTCGGGAGAAAACTCCTTGTACACAATTCCTTCCGCCTCGCAGAATCTGCCGTATCTACGGGAAGCCAAAGTCTGCTCGTCCATATTTGACGACAGGCTCGCCACTTCCCTTTCGTCAAGGAAGGGATTGTCAGCCCATTCAACATGTTCGTGCCACACCTCTCTATCGCCTGCCGAATTGAGATATATCTCATCGTAGACCCAAGTCAAGCCCTTGAGAGGCGTCATTGTCCCCCATATCTCTCCCACTCTGTCGATTACTCGCATTCGGCATTCGTCGTATACGTCCTTGGGAGGTTCTTCGTCAAACCACACAAAGTCAAGCGACGCGCCTTGGAACTTCTCTCTGCCTTGGTCGCAACTCTTGAACGCAACTTTAGACGTACCGCCCAACACGTTTTTGATAAGCACGTAGTCTATGATACCGTATTCGGCTGAGCCTTTCTTGCCGGAAAGCATTACTACGTCCTCTATCCAATCGGGATTGAGATAGGACAAAAATTTGCTTTGCGCAACTTCTCTCTGCACCTCGTACGACAGGGAAACTATCCACCCAGACACATTCTTGCGATTGCGCCTATATGGATGAATACCCCTTGCCCACCACACCGCCTCTACTGCCCCGCACTCCGTCTTGCCCGAGCGATTACCGCCGAATACCCAGCGATTGCGCTTAAGACATTTGTGAAAGTCAAGTTGCTTTTGATGCACCTTTTCGCCCGTGTTGTATCCCGCCAACCTGTCGCCAGCCTTGCGCCTTGCCTGTTCTTTTTCTATAGATAACAAAGTAAAAAGTATTTCTTTTTCTCTCATAATTCGCCAATTTCTATTGATATTTTTTTTATTTATTACCGCAATAGTATTGTAAAAATTTACCAAATGCAATATAATTAAATTATTACAGCGGTCTATAGAATTACTACAATCGAGGTATATATGAAAAAAGTAATAATTATTGCAATGCTATTATCTTTGTTATGCGTATGCGGTATGTCCGCAGGCGTTTGCTATGCCGAGGAGTCTTCGACGTATTACTACGTGAACAGCGGTAAAGAGCTCACGGTATACTCTTCTCCCCAGATAGGAAGCAACAGTACAATTATGCAAATTCCATCGACTTACGCTTTCAAATACGTCAAAGAAGAAAACAATACTTTTGTAGAGATTGAATACAACGGTTGCAAAGGTTACGTTTTGGTAAGCGACTTAAGTTCGAGTTGCGCGCAAGTCAACGCTAAATGGGGCAATAATCCTTATGCCTACGCCTTTAACGCAACCGATTTTAACGCCTTTAACGTGGACAACGTGACGGCATACTATTACGATAACAACGTTTGGACGGCGGAAAGCAACTCAACTCCCGCAAGTCTTATAACTGTTAAGAACGTATACGGATATTACAAAGACAACAATCAAGAAGTATATTTTCTCATAGACTTCGTTATCAACGTAGCAAACGGAATAGATATGGAAAAGCGCTATGTCAAAGCAAGCGACTTCTCCACTTCTAAAGTCAACGTGTCCAATATCCCTCAAAGCGAGGGCTACAAAGCCCAAACGGCAACTGATAATAATCCCCCTACAAGCGGTAATATAAATTCCGGCGACCACAACGGCGGCAATAACGGAACTACCCCAAAAGATACTTCCAACTCTTTTGAAAGATATATCCTCATTGCCGTAATAGCAGTCTTGTGCGTAGTAATCATAATTTTGATTTTTGCCCCGACTAAAAAACGCCGCGGTCAATAACTAAGTAACAATTTATAATTATTAAACCCTAACTAAAAGCAACGTATCAAAATACGTTGCTTTTATAGGTTAACGGCAAGCTGATACCGATTAGACTAAATCGATACCGCGCTTTGCCCTGCTCTCGCAGATGCGGAGAGCGCAACGACTATACCCTTTGCCAAGTTTTCTTTCTTCTGACTTTGCTTTTGCAAATTTCTTCTTTCTTCTCTCTCCTGCTCGTCCCTCTCGGCGCAATACCTAAAGCACTTTACAAATACGGGATCGTCGGCGTAATATTTGCTCAACCATTCATCGTCGTAGCCCTTCATAATACGTATACTTGAAAATTGCTTTAGAGCAAGTTCGTGCCACCTAAACACGCTCCGCAAGCATATATTCATAAGCGTTGCAATTTGCTCGAAGCTCTTGCGTTTGATATACCTCAGTTCCAAGACAAGTTTATGCTTCGGCTTTAGCATAGCAAGCGTGTTGTCTACAATGACTTTTGCATTTACCAACGCTTCTTTTCTAGCGTTGTTTGCCAACATTTTGTTCATAAGGTCTAGTACGTTGCCTTGATAGGAAAAACTACCCAACGCCATTTGCATATTGCTCCTGTCAATGCACTTAACCACTAGCGGTAGCGCGTTGTATGTGGCAAGTAAACTCTTTGACCACGTCTCTTGATCCATTAAATCACCTCCCGTTGCCCTCTACTCAATCAAGTAAGTTTAGGGTATGTACTTTCTTAATATATTTCATCTATAAAATCGCTACGATTTACTCAATTAACCATTCTCTTTGCGACAACTCAATTATAGGACAGTACTTTTCTAAAAAGCAAACTTTTGTGACACACTTTTGAACATTTGTTCGTATTTTTATGAATTTTATTCAATTTTTCTTCTACTTGTGACATTTTAGGGACATTTAGAAAATTCTCATTATCATTGATTACTCATTGACACAACGCTTAATAAAATGTTAATATATTATTATATTTACAAATTTTGGGGGGATATTTATGAGAAAACACTTCTTAAAATTCTTTTGCGCGCTAGTATTGGCTTTTACGCTGGCAATCTGCGCCACAGCTTGCGATTCCAAGGATGACAACAATTCTCAAGCCAATAAAAGTTCTTTCGCCACAACTTATTCAACGCTGTCCGAAAAGAATAACGCAACCAGTAAATGGCGAGAAGGAATGGTATCCGGCAACGGACTTCAGGGCTTCATAACGAGTGGCTCGCCGTATAACGACACTTTAATTTATCAAAATATTCACTTTGTTATGCCCAACACCAACTCAAGGACCAATCTTGTTACTTTCCAAGAACTCGATTCCGTCAGACAAAATATCGTCAACGGCAGAGATATCGTGGATAATCAAACTTACGACCACTTATATACCTATCACCCCGGCGCTACTCTAAGAATATCGAGTAAAATCTTGGATACTTCTGATTACAAACGTTATACCGATTATACCACCGCATGCGTAGGCGTACAGTATAGCGATTCGCAAGGAAAATGGGAACGCGTAAGTTTTACTTCTCAATGCGACGGCGTATCTATCACTAAGTTAAGCGCGTCCAGTAAAGGTTCTAAAATCAATGTCAAACTCTCTATGGACAATATTTCCTCTATGGCGAATTTCGGCAAACCGTACGACAGCGACAGCGAATGCGGCGAAGTCGATATGCTCTATAAAAAACTCGTCGACGAAGATGCCAACGCGTTGACGTTTATAGCTCATTACCCTAATTATGAGAATAGCGAACTCAAGGACGGAGGCTACTCTACCGTCAGTTTTGTAGTATGCGAAGGCGGAAAGAAAGAACGAGTAACAGACGCTATGCCTAAAGAAACTCAATACGTCGGCTCTGATAATCCCGCTATCTCAATTACCAACGCTAACAACGTATATATCATAAGCGTATCCGACCGCTCCTACGATATAGGCAAATTCGATGACTTTGCAAATAAAGTCAACTATGAACTAGCCAATGAACTCTACAATAAGGTAAGTTCAATCGCAGATAAATATACAGAAAATTCCAAGTTTAATTTTGACAAAGCTCTCAAAAACCATACAGATATATTTACGCCGATGTTCAACTCTTTATCATTTGATTTGGGAGCAGACGTCAGCATTTCCAATAACGATCTCTTAAGTAGCGTAAGACTTAAAAATACCTTGTCTAACACGCTTGCAGAAAGAGCTTACTATGCCGGAAGATATGCGTACCTATGCTGTGCAGGCGTTGCTACAAGCAGACTGTACGGAATGTGGACGGGAGAATGGAATGCCCGTTGGGGTTCTAAATATACTATGGACGCAAACGTGAATTTGCAGACCTCGTCTATGAATACGAGCAATATAATATCCGCTCCTATCGGCTACGTCAACTTTATTCTCAGACAAGTCCCCGATTGGGAGGATAATGCGTACGCTACTCACGGAATGAGTGACGCCCTACAAGCGCCTGTTAATAGCGACGGAGATAAGGCGATCACTGAAAGTTGTTACGGCTATCCATTTAGGTATTGGAACGCCGGAACGAGTTGGATGTTGCAACCTCTTTACGAAACGATACTTTGCTATGGCAATCTTCAAGTACCCATATGCGATGAATTTGATCTTGACAAATTAAGAAGCATCCTCTCCCCATCGCCAACTCCTCTATCCGATAATAAAATCAACGCTCTTAAAGAAAGAGGCTACCTAATGCTTAAAGAAGATATCCTCTTCCCTCTTCTTATAAAATCGGCAAATTATTGGGAACAACTTATGACACCCGAGTATTATACGGACGCCAATGGATACATCAAATATCAAAAGGGCAAGACATCCCTTGAAAACGGAGAAACTTATTGCATAATTCCGTCTTATTCGCCGGAGAACAATCCGTCTAACTATAATAGCCCGTCATGCGCAAATTCGGCTATAGATATATCCGCTTGCAACAGTAATATAGAAATGCTTTTGGATATCGCTAAAGACGTTGACCCGCAATACGATACGTCAAAATGGATTAAGTTGCAAGAGAGCCTACCAAAACTTCTTTACGACCAAGACGGATCGCTAAAAGAATGGGCAAGCTACTCTTTTAAGGAAAACAACTCGCATAGACATCTGAGCCACTTATACTGCGCTTGGCCACTCTCTGACACGAGATACGACAGCGACCTATACAATGCGGCTTTACGCGCCATAGAAAATAGAGCAAGTGAAAATGAAGCAAGCCATGCTTTAATTCACCGCACTTTAATCTCCGCAAGATTGAAAGACAGAAAGAGCGCAACCCAAGCAATGGTCGGACTTATGAATTCTATGATTTATTACAATTCGCTTATGACAAATCACCATACCAATAAATCCAGCGGATACTGCACTGATTTCAGTATTGGTTACGTAGGTATGGTCAACGAATGTCTTGTATTCTCCAACAAAGGCGAAATAGAACTTCTCCCCTGTCTGCCCACAAGCGGTTTTGATAAAGGAAAGCTCAGCGGATTGAGATTACGCGCACAAGCAATATTGACAAATATGGAATGGGACGTGAATAAAAAGACTCTAACCGCGACAATAGTATCCGATATTGACCAAACAGTGACTATCTCCTGCGGACTATCCAACGAAACCCAAACCGTCAACTTAGAAAAGAACAAAGAGTATAAAATTAAATTCTCAATATAAGCAAATTACAAGTAAATATGACGCTTAATAAAAATAAAACGCAGAAATGCGTTTTATTTTTATAATCATATTAATGCTTCAGTGAAATCAAATCTAATCCGGATTATAGCCCCATTCTACCGTAGTTTCGCCATCACCTATATACCATTGACTGTCCCAACCCTCGGGCGCTTCTGTCGCTTGACAGTATATGTTCTCAATTGCTGACCAGAAAGCGCCAATTCCAATCTGCTCTACGCTTGCGGGAATATATACGCTCTTTAACTCCATGCATAAAGCGAATACACCGTTCCCTATTTGCTCCAAGCTATTTGGCAATTCTACGCTAGTGATACCACTCCAGAAGAACGCCATATTCCCTATCCGTGTCACGCCTTTGGGAATAACAACGCTGTCAATATTCTTACAGTAATAAAATGCGGAACCTCCTATCTCTTTGACTTGATACGTTTGCCCATTGTATTCCACAGCGCTGTCAATCACTATATCGCCGTTGACTCTGCCGTGCCCTTTGAGTATTGCTACTCCGTCTTTGAGGGCGTAGACCAGACCGTTGTCACTCAACGTATAGATATAGCCGTCGTCGGCAACTTCATTATTATTGCAATTGAGAATCACAGGTACTTCTACCTCATCAGTTGACATACTACTACCCCACCCCTCGGGCTTAGTCGTACCTTGATATCTAATTACAAGGCCGGGGCAATTGCCAAAGGCTTTGTCCTCTATTTGCGTCACGCTCAAAGGGATATCTATACTTGTCAGACACCTGCAACTGTCAAAGGCTCTTGAACCTATCCTCGTCACGCTCTGTGGTATGGATATACTTGGAAGCTCTTTGCAAAAATTAAAAGTTCCATTGGCAATGTGATCAATTGTACTTGGTAAAACTACGTCCGTTAAGCCAGTGCAATAGTAAAAAGCGTATTCACCGATATCTGTTACTCCCTCGGGGATATCAATACTTGTCAATTTATTACACTCGGCAAATGCGTATTTACCTATTTTCGTAACACCGTCGGGTATGTCTATACTCGTCAACGAATTACACCTATAGAAAACATATTCGTCTATGCTAGTCACTCTCTCAGGTATTTTTATACCCGTCAATTTACGACACTCGGCAAATGCGAATCTACCTATTTCTGTCACACTCTCCGGTATTTCTATACTCGTCAACTCTTTACATCTATAGAAAGCTATACTGTCAATTTTTGTCACACCCTCGGGGATATCAATACTCTTCAATTTATCACACTCGGCAAATGCGAATCTACCTATTTCCGTAACTCCCTCAGGAATTTCTATACTCGTCAACTCTCCGCACGTATAGAAAGCGTATTCGCCTATGCCAGTTGCGTAATTGGGTATAACACTCCCTTTGCAACCTACTATTACCTTATTGGTCTTTTTATCTATTATGCAGTTGCCGTCGCTAGCATATACAGTATTCTCTTTGTCTACGGTTATTCTCGTTAGATTTTTGCAATTAATAAAAGCTCGCGGATTGATATTCGTCACACTGCTTGGGATATTTACGCTTGACATTGAACTATATGAGAAAGCCTCATCTCCAATACCCGTTATTCCGTCGGGAATATTGATATTATCCAATCTTCTGCCATAGTACGTTAAGTCAACAATCGTATTATCTTCTATGACGAAATGCTTCATGATTCCCGTGCACGCCGAAATTGCTACAGTCGCGCACAGTACGCATACTATTAAAACAAATGCGATTATTATTTTCTTTTTCATATTCCCCTCCCTTAATCATATGTATTTTCCCCATAAAAGATATACTTGATATTAGCTTTGATAATAGCAAAATATACTTTTATTCAACTTCATTATAACTTGCGATTTTTACCTTGTCAATACTCGTTTTACAAATGTTTTACATATAGTAGTCTTAATTCTATCTGCAATCTATTTCTATCAATTGGAAATATCAATACGGCTAAATACAAATGGCAGAGCGCTTTGCGTTCTGCCATTTGTCAATTATCAATACTATTCTTTTAACTTACGCCAAGTTATGACGCTTTGCGTCGCTTATAGTCATTACGTTCTTATCTTTAGCGACGGCTTTAATTATGTTCTTACCCTTATTGGTTCTCTCGTCGATAGGAATATCCTCGGTATTGATACTACGCACTTCTCCGCCCGGGAATATCAACGCAATATCGTAAGGTATCGTCACTAGGTCTGCATAGATACATTCGCCCGCCTTGGAGTCGCTTAGCTTAACGCCCTTGGACATTCTCATTCTCGGCTCGATACAACCGAGTATTACTCTCTTTGCGTAACCGCTATCCGACACGTTGACGACCTCTCCGCTACCGTCGTTGTGCTGAGCAAAGATAATTCTATCCTTTTCGTCTAGTTTCATCAACTTTACGCCACTTGCCTTTTTGCCCTGCGTAGGTATATCGTCATAAGAATTGAGTACCATACCCTCGGCGCTTATAGAAAGCACAAAGCCTCTGGCTTCTCTGGTGCCGTCGTCAAACTCAGGCGGAGCAACCACGCTCACGCTTACGACAAAATCGTCTTCGTCCTTAAATGCCATGGCTGTCGTCAAAGATTTTCTGTCAAAGACAAATTCAGATATATCGACGTACTTAGCCATACCAATAGAAGTCACAATAAGCAACTTATTGCCTTTGAGTTCTTTTTCCGTGAATATATCAAGCAACTTATCGTCGCTATCCACTTTGGCAATCTTATTAATACCAAGACCTCTGCTCTTCCACTTATCTTCGCCAAGCGCCGACACCGGGAAGGTGACCGCGTTGCCCTTGGACGTTATGCCAAAGAGCAAACTCTCGCTGTCGCTCTTGATTACTTTTTTGGCGATATCGTTGGGAGCGCAGTTAACTATAGACTTAACAGCGGTATTGTATCCCTTTTCGGGTACGAATTTGACGTTGCCGTTATAATGCAATACGACAAAACCGTCTTTCTTTATCTTAGCGTTGAGATCTACTTCAACGTCGTTGAGCGCATGTTCGTGAATAATCTTGGACAATCTCTTGTCGGGGTATTTTTTCTTAATCTCAAGCAACTCTTTGCGTACTACGGCGTACTGCTTAGCCTTTGAATTGGTGATATCCTTGAGATTGGCAATTCGCTCAAGCAATTCTTTCTGCTCTTCAAGCATCTTGTTGATATCCAATTTATTAAGTCGTTTGAGAGGTATATCCAACACCGCGATAGCCTGCTTTTCGCTTAGGCTGAATCTTAACATCAATCTTTCCTTTGATTCGGTGTACGTCTTTGAGTCAAGCACTATATCAACGACTTCCCGTACGTTGTTGACGGCTATCAACAGACCTTGAAGAATATGTTCTCTCTTTTCCGCAACCTCAAGGTCGTATTTACTTCTCTTGTAAATTACCTGTCTTTGGAATTCAACGTAATGTCTTATGATATCCAAAAGTCCAAGTTGCATTGGTCTATTGTTGACGATAGCAGTCATATTAGCGGAAAAGTTGACTTGCAAGTTTGTCTTTTTGAAAAGTAGCGCAATCATAGTGTCAGCGTCGACTTCTTTTCTCAATTTGATTACGCATCGCATACCCATTCTGTCCGACTCGTCCACAATATCCATAATACCGCCAAACAAATCTTTGTTGGTTTCTCTCAAATCGTTTATTCTTCCGAGAAGTTCGGCTTTGTTGACCTGATACGGTATCTCCGTGATGACGATATTCTTCCTTCCGCCTTCTTCTTCGACGTGCAGATTAGCTCTAAGTATAATCTTGCCCTTACCCTCTTTATAGGCGTCATATATTCCCTGATTGGCTACGATAATTCCGCCTGTAGGGAAATCCGGCGCCGGAATATACTTCATCATCTCCTCTAAGGTGATATTTTTGTTGTCAATATAAGCTACGATACCGTCAATAGATTCTCCCAGAGAATGCGGTGGGATATTGGTAGCAAGACCAACGGCAATACCGCTTGTGCCGTTTACGAGCAAGTTGGGTATTCTGCTGGGCAGTACTGCAGGCTCTTCAAGACTATCGTCGAAGTTGAGCGTCATAGGAACGGTATTTTTCTCCAAATCTCTCAACATCTCAAGAGCAAACGGCGTCATTCTCGCCTCGGTATATCTCATTGCCGCGGCGCTGTCGCCGTCTACCGAGCCGAAGTTACCGTGTCCGTCGACGAGTAACATTTTGGTGTTGAACGGTTGCGCCAACTTGACCATAGCGCCGTATACCGAACTATCGCCGTGAGGGTGATATTTACCAAGACAGTCGCCGACTATACGGGCAGACTTACGGTGAGGCTTGTCCGGCGTTGTGCCAAGCTCCAGCATGGTATATAATATTCTTCTCTGAACAGGTTTCAATCCGTCTTCTACTCTCGGCAAAGCTCTGTCAAGGATGACGTGCTCGCTGTAAGGCAACATCGAATTGTGCATTACCTGCTCAAAAGTTCCGTCGATAATTTTTGAATTGTCTATAATTTCTTCGTTTTCTTTCTTCTTAGCCATATCTATCCTTTGCTTTTGTCTACCGATACTCTTAGAAATACTATATTACTTATGTTACTTATGTTACGCGCGTAATAGACGCGCTAATATTTTATCAATAAATAGTGCCATTGAACAACGTTCAGCCGTTGTTATGACGCTTATTCTCCGCCTTTTTAGTAGCTTCTGCCAAAGAATCTTCTTTATTGAATTCTGCGTACTCGAATATATATTCCCTTCTCAAATCCGCGCTGTCGCCCATAAGCGTAACGATAAGACTTTCCGCCTCTGCATTATCTTCTATTGATACCTTCATAAGCGAACGGGTCTTAGGATTCATAGTCGTTTCCCAAAGCTGCTCTGGGTTCATCTCGCCAAGTCCTTTATATCTTTGAAGCGTATAATTCTTGCCTACCGTTTCCAATATCTTCTTGAGTTCTTCATCGTCATAGGCGTACTGAACTTTGTTCTTTTCGGTAATCTTATATAGCGGTGGCATACCGATATACAAATATCCGCCGGTGATGAGTTCGCGCATATACCTATAGAACATCGTAAGCAAAATTGCCCTGATGTGCGCTCCGTCTTGATCGGCGTCCGCAAGAATAATAACTTTGTGATACTTGAGATTGTTGATATTGAATTCGTTGCCAAAACCTGTTCCCAACGCGCTGATAATCAACTTTATTTCGTCGTTTTTGAGTATATCTTCAATTTTCTTCTTCTCTACGTTGAGCGGTTTTCCTCTAAGTGGCAAAATAGCTTGCGTAGCTCTATCTCTGCCTTGCTTTGCGCTACCGCCGGCGCTATCGCCCTCAACTATAAAAAGTTCGTTAAATTCAGGTTTTCTGCCCGAGCAGTTTGCCATTTTACCTATAAGGGCGGACGCTGTCATATTGCTGATATTTCTTGCTACGCTCTTTGCCTTAGCCGCGCTCTCTCTTGCCTTGGCGGCAACTCTCGCCTTTTCATAGATTGCGTCTATGACGTCTTTCTTGGCTTTGTTGAGATAGTCCTTTATACCGTCGGTAAGCAAGTTTTCTACAAGCGATTTAACTTCCGGATTGCCCAGTTTAGTCTTGGTCTGCCCCTCGAATTGCATATTTTGCATTTTGACAGTCAAGACCGCCGTCAAGCCCTCGCGATAATCCTCTCCGCTGAAATTAGCCTGCTTTTCCTTAATGATGTTCTTTGCCCTGCCAAAATCGTTGAGAGCTTTCGTCAAAGCCGACTTAAAGCCGGTTTCGTGAGTTCCTCCCTCAGTAGTAGGAATGTCGTTGACGTATGAAAATACGCTTTCGGTATACGTGTCTGTATGCTGAAATGCAAGTTCTACGACAAATTTATCTTGTTTTTTCTCAATATAAATCGGCGGATTATACTTCGACGTCTTACCCTCGTTGAGGTGTATTACAAAGTCGCTGATACCTCCATCGTAACAGAATTTGCGTACCTTAGGTCTACCGCCCTCGCTAAGGCTCCTATTATCCGTCAAAGAGAATTTTACGCCGCCGTTGAGGAAAGCAAGTTCCTTGAGTCTTTTTGCTATTGTATCAAAAGAAAATTCTTCATTGCCAAATACTTTCGGGTCTGGCTTAAACGTAACCTTAGTGCCTTTAAGTTTTGGATCGCAAGGCTCCGACTTAAGATCTTGCACCTTGACTCCGCTGGCTATATTGCCGTTAGGGAGTTCTACGGAAGCAAATTTCATATTGTACTTCAAGCCTTTTTTATACACGTCTACGCTAAGCCACTCGGAAAGCGCATTAGTAACAGATGCGCCGACTCCGTGCAAACCGCCGGATACGGTATAGTTCTTGTTGTTGAACTTACCGCCCGCGTGCAAAGTAGTAAATACAAGTTCAACTCCCGTCACCTTTTCCGTTGGATGCATATCTACAGGGATACCTCTTCCGTGGTCGGTAACGCTTATGCTGTTGTCATTATAAATCTCGATCTCAATAGAGTTTCCGTAACCGTTGAGAACCTCGTCCATACCGTTGTCGACAATCTCCCACAGGATATGGTGCATACCCTTAATACCCGTAGTGCCAATGTACATACCCGGTCTTTTCCTAACCGCGTCAAGACCTTTCAGTACGGCTATGTCTTTAGCTCCGTAATCTCTCTCCATTTTTCTCCTCGAATTATATTAATTTGCGACGGCAAGTTCCGGCTCTTTTTTGGCTTTTGTTTCCACTACGTCAGCAACGACTTCATTCCCTTCGTCATTTGACTTTGCAGTCGACGCCAAATTATCCAACCATTCCAATACGTCTGCGTAAACTTCATCCTTGTTAATTTCGTTGACAATCTCATGACGCGCGTTCTCATAGAGTTTAATTTTGACGTCCTCTATGCCCAACTGGTTGTACATATCGTAGAGTTTGCTCACCGACTTACCCATTTTACCCACGGGATCTTTATCGCCGGAAATAATAAATATAGGCAATCTTTTATCTATGCCTGCAAGTCTTTCAGGCTTGTAAATTCTGCACAATCCGTCAAAAAAGTTCTTATAGAAGCCAAGCGACATGGTGTAATTGCAATACTTGTCGGAGTTATATTTTTCGCACTCGCCCGCATCTCTATTAAGCCAAGCATTTTGTCTTTTTTCTTTTTTGAAAGGCTTCTCGTAAGCTCCGAACGTCATATTCTTTATAAATTCCGCAGTCTTATCTTTGCCATAGAGTTTATGCTGAATATTCGCCACTAATCTACCGATTTTCGGCTCAATACCGCTCATATTTCCCGATCCGCTCAAAATACAGCCGTCGATATTGTGGGAATTTTGCTGTATATATCCTTGCCCCAAGAAAGAGCCGTAAGAATGCGCGAATACGAACAAAGGCAAGTCTCCATATCTCTCTTTGAGATATGAGGTAATTACTTTTTCATCGTCAATCGTGTCGAAATAAGTATGCCCAAAAGGCACTTTTCCCAAATAATCAACGCCCGCGGTGCGTCCGTGACCTCTATGGTCGTCTCCCGCTACTATATAGCCTTTAGAGTTGAGGTATTTAGCAAAATCTTCATACCTGTCAATGTGTTCCACCATGCCGTGGAAAATCTGCACGATGCCTTTGGGAGCGCAATCAGGTTCCCAGATCGACATCACAACGCGATAATCGTCAAATCCTTTTATTGTTTTTTCTATCTTTTCCATTTAGGTTATTTCCTTACATTTTGAGTTTAATAGTCGTTTGCCGTTTAATACAGCAAGACACGTATATTATATAATATATTTTTAATATTTTCAAGTATTAAAGAAGGATTTCGCCTCGAAATTTTGAAAATTTAACTCAAATTTTACATTTGAACACTGTTCAATTATACATAAATAGTGATTTTTAGACATTTTTATCATAGCATAGCGCTCCATTCGCTATCGTAAATTATATCTCCAAAACATCATTTTTTGCAAATTTTGCCCATTTCAGAGAATATCATCTATGCCGATTTATACCCATTTTACCTTAAAATTCGCTTAAAATAACCGCAAAGTTTTATATTGAACATTGTTCAAATGCGTCAACTTTCACTTTTTAGCTTACGCAATCATACCTATGAATAAGCGATTACGCTCATAAATTTACATTTAACGCAAACACTAACGTAGATAAAATTTTGGAGGTACAATTATGAATATTGCTCTTACGGGCGGAGGCACTGCAGGACACGTAATGCCCAACATGGCGCTACTTGACGATTTATATAAGCAATTCGACAAAGTAATATATATTGGCAACAAGGATAAAATGGAATATGACATATGCAAAAAGTTTAATGTCCCCTTCTATCATTGCGATTGTATAAAGCTAGATAGAAGCAAACTAAGCAAAAATTTATTTATACCTATAAAACTACCCAAATATATCAAAGACGCAAAGAAAATTCTTTTAGATAATAACGTAGACGTAGTATTTTCTAAAGGCGGATACGTGGCCATGCCAGTAGTCTACGCGGCAAAATCACTCTCTATACCAACGGTATGCCACGAATCCGATTACTCTTTGGGACTTGCCAACAAGCTCAACAGTCGTTTTGCCAAAGGTATCATTACATGCTTTGATAGCACTTGCAATAAGCAAAAGACCAAAGTCTTTGCCAATCCAATCCGTAAAGACTTCTTTGATACGCATCCGCAAAAGGTATTTGAAAAGCACTCTCTCAACCATTTCACCCCAATTCTTTTAATAATGGGCGGTTCGCTTGGCGCAAAGTCAATCAACGACGTAATTTACAAAAGCCTTGACGAACTGTGCCGTAAATACCAAGTTATTCATATTTGCGGTAATACGATGGAAACGATTGAACACAGGAATTATATCCAAATTAAATATACCGACGATATTCAAGATTATATCTCCGCTAGCGATTTAATTATATCTCGATGCGGAGCAGGCGCCTCTACGGAAATAAACGCGCTGAATAAAAAGGCTTTATATATTCCTTTGGCAAATAAATCCTCTCGAGGCGACCAAGTTCTTAATGCGCGTTATCTTACCCAAAACGGTTATGCGCTAATGCTCGAAGAAAAGGATTTAGATAAGGAAACTTTGCTTAGAATGCTTGATCAGCTTGCCGATTTCGACAAAAAAATATACGTTTATGACCGCAACAACAACTCAAAGATAGTAGATTACGTCAGTAAGATAGCATATCAATATGCGTTGACTACTTCGCACAACGCATACTGATACGAAGTTTATTTAACGTTAGACAAAGACTCCTGAAGTTTCTTGAAGTCCACCTTGCCTATTTGAGTAAGCGGCAACGATTCAACACGCTCAATAACTTTGGGCATATTGTATTTGAGCAAATTGTTGCCGATATGCTCTCGCAGAGCGTCAATAAAGGCGTCATCGCACAATACGCCGTCCTCGGTCACTATATACAACTTAAGGAAGTTCTTACCGTTTTCCTGATAAGGTATTATACAAGACCTCAATACGCCGTCAAAAGCGTTGACGCAGTCCTCAATCTCTTGCGGATAGATGTTGATTCCGCTTATTTTAATCATTCTCTTAATTCGATCGACGAAGTAAACGTAACCTTCTTCGTCCATATAACCTATATCGCCGGTCTTTAGCCATTTAAGACCTTGACTATCAGTAAAAAATACTTCTTTGTCAAGCTCGGGGGAATTATAATAACCAGTCATCATAGTATTGCAAGATATTACAATCATACCGCGTTCCATCGGATTGAGAAAATTATTATTGTCGTCAATTATTGCAAAATAGTTATTCTTTATGGGTTTGCCGACCGTAGAGTTATCCTTATGAATATCCATTGTATTGACGCAGCAAATACCGCCCTCAGTCAATCCATAACCCGCGCAGAGCTTAATAGGATTACCGTACTTCGCCATAGTATCCTCAAAAGTCTTCTTAAGTTCTGCCGAAATTTTTTCGCCACCGCAATAACAATTCTTGATTTTCTTGAGCTTCCTGCCTTTGAATTTGCCGCATGCAAGCATTTTAGAATACATACTCGGCACGCCTGCTATATAAGTAACTCTTGCCCGACTTATCAGTCTACATGCGCCCTTGGGATTGAATTTAGGCATCATAACGGCTTGTCCGCCACCGCACAAAACGGTATGCATGCAAATACCCAAACCGAAATTATGGAACAACGGCAAGACCATAAGCATTCCATCTTTATCATCAACGCCTCCGCCGATAAGGTCTATAGCGTTATCAGCCAAGTGATTAAAAGAGTCATTGGAAAGCATTACGGTCTTTGATATGCCGGTAGTACCGCCGCTGTGCATAAATATGGCAATATCATCGCCCTTAATATCCACTGCCTTAAGCTGAAATCTGTTCAAAGTATCTTTGAATTTGACTATATGACCGCCATATTTAATATCCTTAACCTTGCCATACTTAAAGACATTGTAAGGTATCTTAAAAGCCTTTGGCAAAAAGTCGCTTGCGCTGCACAGAATCACCGGCTTGTCGCTGTCATTCAAAAAATCGTATTTATAGAAAAATTCGTCAAAAAGTATAAAAGCCTTGCTATTCATATCTTTTGCTATTCTCTCAAGTCCATCGCGCGGAATTAGAGGGTGCACCAGATTAGCTACCGCGCCAACTGCATTTATGGCATAAAAACATACGATAGCATTGGGAATATTGCCAAGACACAACACTACGTTGTCTCCCTTGCCAATTCCCAAAGATTGAAGATAACCGCCAAAGCTCTTGACAGTTTCTCTAAACTTTTTAATACCTATCGACGCTCCGAAAAAGTCCCAGACCTTGTTGGTATCGGGAAGTCTTTTCGTTTCGTCTTGAAGATATGCAAACATTGACTTATCGAATTTTGCCATTGTATATAGCCCGCCTTACTGCGAAAGTTGTTCTAATTTAATACTATCTTGCATACTCGCCAACGCTTGCTCCGCAACGGAGAAGTTATTGCCTTTCTTAAAAAACAATTTTTCCAAAACTTTGAATATAGTATAAGATATTGCAAATCCCCAAATTACGTCAGAAAGGAAGTGCGCGTCGTCGCATATACGCGATATCGCCGTCAACAGTACGAAAGCCGAACATGCTCCGTAAAGCGTATATTTAAGCCACTTTTTCTCACGCCACTTAGGCAATATTCTATAAAGCGCGCACAATAAGAATATGTGAGTAGCCGAACTGGTATGACCGGACGGAAAAGATGAATAATGATAATCGTCATTCAATACTATTCTTGACGTATCAGGCTTGAACCAAGGCGTGAAATAAGAATATCCTTCATGTCCGAGATTGTTTTCTTTTAGCATATCTCTAAATCTCATTCTGTGCCATACCGTTTTAATTGCTTGATTTACGACAAGCGCAACAAGTAAATAACATATTGCAAATATGGCAAACTTAAAGAGGATATATCTAGTTTTCTTGGGGATAAACTTGCCCAGATACAAACCAAGTCCCGATGCGCAAAGCGCAAGAATTCCCATTAAGGCATAGAATTTCATGCCGTCCAAGCCTCTTTGTTGTATCATATCGGCAACTTCGCTCTTAAAGCAAAGAATGACCCAACCTGCAATACTCATAAACGCCATAGCTACCTTAAACGTCTTACGCCACTTGTAAGCAACAAGGTCATCGCTATAGAAGAGCATTACTGCAAATATCGGCAAAATGAAGTATGCGGGATACTCTGCAATTATCGAAAATACAAATGCAAATGCAGTCTTAGCCCAATTTCCGTTTATTGACTTAGAAAGCGCCTTATTTATAACTAAGTCGTAGTATTCTCCTGCGCTATTTTTGAAACAAAGAAATATCAACACTGCAAGTAGCGCAAGCGCTATCGCGCCATGAATTGATATCGATATGATTCTATTCTTTTTTTCTTCTTCCAACATAATACCCCTACTATAAACTTTATAAAGTATCGTACTTCTATTTTACATTATATATATAAGTTTTGCAATATTATTTATTACTTTAATTGCTTTATTTTTGTAGAAAATAACTTTTTCTTTCATTGAGTTAAAAATACTATTTCACTTGGCAAAAAAAGGAAGAGCTTTTGCTCTTCCTTTTTTAATTAACTTAAAACTCTTATTAGAACTTAGCAATATGATCAGCTATAACGTATCCTGCTTCGCTTGGATTGTATGAGAACAACTGCGTTGCGGTAAGTACTACTGCGCTGTTGATCTTTATACCGGACAAAACCATCTTCATTTGATAGTTCTCAACTACGTTGATAGATCTAATCATACCGTTTTCCCACATAACTACTTCCAATACCAATTGGTTGAAGCCAAGGTTTTCAATAGGCATACCTGCATTGCTCTCAAGTTGCTTAAGCATTACTTGACGGTATTTCTCGGTAGACTCCATTGGCTTAAAGTCAAATGCGAATTTATAAGACTTCTCGCTCTCTACGTAGATAGGATCGATTTTCTTTTGAATATTATCAGCTGACAATTCATACATCCAAAGAATGCTAGGATTATTGCTGTTTGCCGTAACTAATTCACTCAAAGAATCGTATGTGCTTCGAGTATTGAATCTATTGCCATCAATATACCAATAGCCCAAACGACCGGCTCTATCATTCTTGCTAACGCTGGTATCTCCAGGAGTTACGTTTCTTATTTTGTCACCAGGCTTATAGAAAGTTATATCGCCCTTAGCTGCGGCTTTTCTTGTCCAAGAGTCAGGAGTAATAACAAACTTCTCATATATCTTTGCAAAACTTGAGTAAGACTTGTTGTCTGCAAAATAAGTAGCGCTGTTTGCATTGTTGCCGTCTGCATCGCCAACACCGTTTCTTATTTTGGTAGATTGAACGGCTTGGTCAACTTTGATAGCGCCGGCAAGCGTCATATTTACGCCGCCGTTATACTCGTTGATAGCATACTTAGCATTGTAGAAATTCTCCATACCTACTTGCAACATTTCAAATGCCGACATGGAATTGTTAATACCTTTGATACCTCCCTCTACAGCGTCGTCCGTGAGCGACATTGTGCCTGCGCCGATATTCGCTTTTGGAATAGCAAAGTCTTTGGTAAGTTCGTAAAGTTTGGTTTTACATCCCGCGAAAAGCATTAGTGACATTGATAAAATCATTATGACTAATACCGTCGAGATCAAAATCTTCTTTTTCATAATTTATCCAAATCTCCTAATTAAAAAATTTTTCTACATACATAATATACCCTATGAAATTTTATTGCAAGTAAATTTTACACAATTTTTAATTTATTGTATTTTGCAGTCAAATTTTGTCGTAATTATATCTATTTGTTATTTTTTTGCGCTATGCAAGCGAAGAATTATTTATTATGACTGTAATATAT
>CAJTPC010000012.1 GCA_910578245.1 uncultured Christensenella sp.
AACAAAAACATTTTTCAAATAATAGAAAAATTTAGGGTAAAATTAAAAACACGCATTTTTTGCGTGTTTTTTGTGTGAAAAATTATTAAGCAGAGAATTTTCTACTTAAGGCTTTAGTTTCCGGCGACTTCGTTGAGTTTTTTAACTAGCTCGTCCACGTCCACTCCGTGCACCATAGCGGCTTCTTCGATAGTTTCGCCTCTTGCCATTGCGCAACCAAAACAGTGCATACCGATACTCAAAAGAGTTTCTGCGATAGCTTCGCTGTTGTTTTGTTGCAATGCTTCCGCAATGAGCATATCCTTAGTTATTGCCATAATTATGCCTCCAAAAGTTTTTTCTTATTGATTATATAATATTATTGTCTAGTTGGCTATCGTTTTAACCAAAATATTTGACAAAAAGCCATATCAACACGCCCGCAACTGCAAGACAAGACAGAACTATACTGCCCACTTTGATAAAGGACTTGGGATATTTGCCGACTACTCTGCCAGACCTACCGTTGATGATACATTCAAAAGACTTTTTGTGATAAAGATAATTGAATATCCATACGGGAACAAGAACGTACTTATAGGTTTTATTCTTATACGCGCATCCCATATTGACGTAATCTACTACGTCTGCGTTGTATCTCGATACGATTTGTTGGCGCAAAGACGCCTTGATAAGTTCTTTTGCATCGTCCCAACTCTCGTCCAAACTCTTGTCGTAGCGCTCAGCGCTGTAACCGCTGATAAATTGATTGTGATACTCTAAAGAGTTGTCCGTATCGAAACCGCCCAATTTTCTGAGGTTCTTTTGCGTAATAGACTTGCTTGCTTCTACTTGCACGTCATTGAAAAAGTCTTCTATGTAACCGCTTGCAACGTACCATCTTGTTCTCGTCTCAGTATGTCTATTCTTGCCTGAACCAACGGTAACCGTATAATGCTGACCGTATCTTATCGTATAATCGCATTCTGCAAACGCATCGAAAGTAAATAGCGGAATATATACGCCCCTAGCAGGTTGACGCTTGGCTTCCTTTTTGAGTTTATTAGGCGCAAGCGTCTTGCTCTTGAGCCATTTCTCATATATCGTAGGTACTTGCGCTCTAGATATGTTGAAAGGCAAAATACCGTTGGGTTGAAGCCCGTCTATCTCATCGGTGTCAACGATATTATGAGCGTTGCAAAACGGACAGTTGGACACCGTTTCATATTCAGGCAATAGCGATACTGCGCCACAAGACTTACACTTGACGCTCTTCACTCCGCCCCACTTTACAAACCCCTGCTCAACGCCGTCGTTGTAGGGCAACTCCTCCGCCGGTCCGACTTCTTGTGTATCAATCGTAGTATTGCAGTAATCGCACTTCATCTTTTTACTTTCAGGATCGTAGCGCAAAAAGTTACCGCAACTAGGGCATTTGTATATTTGTCCGCCAACCGAACTTGCCCTCTCCTGTGCTATGTTATCTTCCATGTTTACCCTTATAATAGTTGATATTTATATTAGATACTTCAGTTACTATTTTTGTGGAGTTCCGCAATCCGGACAGAACTTTTGGTTGGGCTTCAACACCCTTCCGCACTCTTTGCATTTAACTTCGTCCACTCTTGCTCCGCACTCCGGACAAAACTTGGACTTAGCGCCTACTTCTGCGCCGCAACTTGGGCAAAGTTTTTTAGGAGGGGTCATATTGTTTCCGCACTCGGGACAGAACTTGCTCATTTTAGCCACCATTGCGTGGCAATTAGGACATTCTACGCTATCGTCATAGAGTACTTTCTCTTCGACTTGCGGTTCTTCTATTGAGTTGGAAATCGTAGACATTGTATCGGCAAACATTCTGCCCATAGCTACGCCTGCGCCCATGCCTACGCCCATACCGCCCATACCAGATGGGTTTTCTGCGGCGCTTTGCATAGCTTCTACACTCTGCATTTGAGTATATTCTCTCATAGCCCCTTTCATTACGCCGACGTTGGTACGCTTGTCGAGCATCTTTTCCACGTCTTCCGGCAAGGACAAGTTCTCTATTACGAGAGCCTTAATCTCTATACCAATCTTTTCAAACTCGTCAGCTAGTTTTTCTTTTGCCATTTGCGCCAAGTCATCGTAGTGCATAGCAAGGTCAAGCGCAGGAATTTTAGACTCTGCGATTACGTTGGAAAGCGTAGAAGTGATAATTTTCTTAAAATATTCATCAACGTTGCGTACGGTAAAACTACTCATAGAACCAATAAGTTCTCTCAAAGCATTCGTAGGCGTACCTACGGCAAAAGAGTATACGCCGAAGCCCCTAACTCTCACTACTCCGTAGTCTTTGTCGCGCATCATTACTGGATTGGACGTACCCCACTTCATATTCAAAAATTGCTTGGTGGATATGAAGTATACGTCGCCCGTATACGGACTTTCCCAAAGATATTTCCAATTATATAACTGCGTCAACAACGGGAAGTTGCGAATATCGTTGAGTTGATAAGTACCCGGACCGAAGACGTCTGCAAGTTTACCCTCTTGAATAAAGAGAGCCTTTTGTCCCTCTCTAACTACAAGAGTAGACTTGCGCATTATCTCTTCTTTTCTCTCCAAAGGGTACTTGTAGATAATGTCGTTGACGTTATCGCTCTCCCATTGAATTACTTTTCTAAATTGATTTTTTAAGAATCCCATTTTAGCCTCCATCCGATGATACGCTTAGTTGAATACATCTTAACGCGTACTTTGGTCGGCTTCCGCCCGTCGCTCAGTCGACGTACATCCAGTACGCCTTGACCTCACGCCAAACGCAATCCAACACAAATTCCGCTGTTTAGACGCTTCGCGATTTTACAAGTAAAATTGCATTCTCCTAAGTCTATCCTCGGATTAATTTATTTTGTATTTGTTTTTATTGTAAATATTTCTACTTACATATCTATTTTAATATCTATTTATATAATATGTCAAGAACCAATTGTTGCAGTTTTTACATAATTATATTTGTTCCCGCATAAAATCTTGTATGAAAAAGAAGATTTTATCAATTATATGTATTACTTTTATCGTATGCGCGCTACTAATTTTTGCCGTATCTTGCAACAAAGAAGCTGAAGAGCCTATCACTACTTACAGTATCTGGCTTGATATTCAAGACGATAATACTGTAGAATGTTCGCAAAAAGTCGAAATAGTCAACAACTACGGCGTGGCGATTGACGAGTTGAAATTCAACGTATACTCCAACGCTTTTGACAAGCGCAAGCCTTTGCCTTGCGCGCAAGAAGAACAAGGCGAATTTTATCCCGACGGAATAAGCTACGGCGAATTTTCTCTTAAAAGCTTATACGGAGAAATAAAACAATACGACTTTGACTTTGATAGCAATATCATTAGCGTTGAGTTGAACTCTCCTCTCGAAGTAGGTCAAAGAACAAGCGTAGATATGCAATATACTATCACGCTTCCGCACACCAACGGGCGTTACGGTTTTAACGAAAAGGGCATATCTTTGACAGGCTTTTATCCAATGCTTTGCGCATTTGTTGACGGAGAGTGGTATTATGACGAATACTCGCCAATCGGCGACCCGTACTTCTCCGACGTCGCTAAATATGAGGTGACTTTTAATCTCCCAAGCGGTTGGGAATACGTATCAAGCGGTAAGAGCAAACGAAGCGAAGAAAACGGCGAAATTATCGTCAGCTCAATAGCAAGAAATATCCGCGACTTTGCATTGATACTCTCGCCTACGCTCAATAAAAGCGTAAGCAATTACGATGGAGTGGAAATAAGCTATCTCGGAGAAAAGATTGAAACTTTGGAAATCGCCAAAAAGGCATTAGAGGTATACGGAAATCTATTTGGCAAATACTCATACGACACTCTGGCTATTGCCGATATGCCTTTTGTCGCAGGCGGTATGGAGTACGGCGCGCTTTGCGTAATCAACGCTTCTCTGGGCGGAGCAACGTATGAAGAAGTCGTCGCGCACGAGATTGCTCACCAATGGTGGTACGGCGCGGTAGGCAGTAATAATCTCACCGAGGCTTGGCAAGACGAAGGACTGACGAGCTACGCAACGTATCTGTACTTCGTCACCGTGGGCAACGTCGAATACTCTTCTCTTATGATGAACGACGCATACTCGCAATTCCATAGATTCCTCGATATCCAAAACTCCGTAGGCGAATCGGCAAAAGGCAAACTGGGCGGAAGGCTCAACGACTTCCCCAGCAACTATTATTACACCAATATTACTTACAACAAGTCTTTGGTGATGTGGAAGTATATGCAAGATACGTTAGGCAAAGATACCATTCTCAAAGCCTTGCAAGAATACTACTCCACGTATAAACTAAAAATCGCTACGCCCGATAATCTATACGCATGTCTTGACAATGCTTTTGCCGATGCAAGCGCTCTTATGAAAAACTGGGTCGCAAGCGTGTGAGCATCTCAAATAATTGCCATAAAATGTAAAAGAACTTGACGTATACTTCTCTTTATAAGTGTACACAATACTAATGCAAGCGATATAAGTTTGCAAAAATATAGGAGGAGATTATGGCAAGAAATTCTAAACAAACCAGTGGTTCTAACTCTCAAAAGAGTAAGTCTACCGGCTCAGCTAAATCTCAAAAAAAGAGCTGTTCTAATTGCGGTTGTACCAAAGAGTAACAACTAGCTTAGAACGCAGGAGAACAACCGGTGTTTATTCCATACGTGTTTGAAATACTTGTTGTCCTCCTAGAAATGGAAGGTCGTGGAGCAATCTACGGCCTTTTTATTCGGGCTTACACTCTAACGTAATGTATTTGTCCACAATTTCATACGGCACGTCGATTTTTTCCTCTACGTAGGCTCTCATCTCTTCAAGCATTTTGCTAAACTTCTTGTCCTCAAATAGCGGACAAAAAGTCCTTATGCTCTCCAAGTACTCAATCACTATGTACCAGTCTAATTCTTGCTTAACTTTGATAGTGCGTTTCATTTTTTCTCCTTTTTATACAATATTTTGTTCTATTTTAATGATTTATTACATTATACTATGATCAATGGCGATAAGTCAAGTATTTTATCGCTAATAGGCATATAATATTTTTAGGAGGAAATAATTATGATTAAATCTAACAAAATACATCAAAAATTAGCTGAAGCCATTAAAAATAGCGGTATTTCTCAAAGTGAACTTGCTCGAAGATTAAACTTAAGTCAATCCAACATATCCCACTATATAAAGGGAGATAAAATGCCGTCATTAGAAACATTTGCAAATCTTTGCGCAGTGCTAGATTTAGATGCCAACGATATTCTTTGCAAAAATTTGTTTAATCAATAATATATCTATTGATTAATAATTGTATTGGGAAAAATATGTTTAACAAAAGACTTAAAGAATTAAGAAAACAAAAAGGCTACACACAAAAAGAACTTGCTACCCTTATTGGCTACGACCAGTCGATGGTTGCAAGATGGGAAAAGAGAGAAAGTGAACCTACAGCAAGCGCAATAAAAAATATAGCCGTATTATTTGATGTTAGTTCTGACTACTTGTTGGGTATTGAAGATTAAAGTCTAACTTCAACTCAATCATGATATTGTCATTACACCTCACACCCATTAGGCGTGAGGTTATATTATACTTTCTCCTTAAAGTTACAGCATGTTAAATAGGTTGAGATTTCTCCACTGCGGTCGAAATGACGTATAGATTTATCGACGTTACATTTTAATGTCATATTGAGCGAAACGAAGTGAAGTCGAAATATCTCTACCGATTAATACTGTAGAGATTTCTCCATTACGCTTTGCTCCAGTCGAAATGACATATGAAATTAGTTGTATAGAAAGACGGCTGATATATGTGCAGTTCGGCGAAAAGAGAGATAGGCAAAGAATAAAATAGCGAATTTTTTGTCAAGATAATTTTTGGCGAGAAGCGTCGTACTGGATGTACGTCGATTTGAGCCAAGACTTAGATTGGCGGAAAAGACGCATTTTAGATTTGCTTAGCCTCTCTTTGAGCCGAACACAAAAAGAAAGGACGATAATTCTTACGAACCATCGCCCTTCCTTTATATGATAAGGGGGAAAATTATGAGCTAATTGATGTGTAAATCTTATTTACACTCATAATATACTACTATAAAAATACTTTGTCAACTATTTTTTCAAAAATTTTTCAAAAAATTTTTTTACTATAAAAAACTCACATTTTTTTGCTTAAATACATAGTTAAACAAGAATTTTTTGTGGTATATCACTATTTGTCCATATTTTTTCACAAAAAATGAATAAATTTAATTCTTCTTATACTTTTTGACAAACTCCTCTATCTTATCCATTGCCTTCTTAAGGCTTGACAAAGAATAAGCGTAACTTATTCTCACAAAGTCATTACCGCTTTCGCCAAAAGCGTTGCCGGGGACTACGGCGACTTTACTCTCTTGCAAGAGTTTGTTGGCAAATTCTTCTCCGTTCATACCCGTGCACTTGACGCAAGGAAATACGTAAAACGCGCCCTTTGGCTCAAAGCAAGTCAAACCCATCCCGTTCAATCTCTTTACCAAGAAGCGTCTGCGCATATCGTATTCGTCTACCATTGCTTTTATCTCCGCAAAGTCGTCTTCAAATCCGCCTTTCAATGCGGAAAGCGCGGCGTATTGAGAATTTGTTGACGCGCACATAATTATGTATTGGTGAATTTTAAGCATTTGCTTAAAAATCTCATTGGGAGCGCAAGCGTAGCCTACTCTCCAGCCCGTCATAGCAAAAGCCTTGCTAAAGCCGTTGATAAGCACAGTGCGTTCTTTCATGCCCTCTATCTCTACAAAACTCGTATGACGAACTCCGCCGTAGGTCATTTCGCAATAAATCTCGTCGCTTAGGACCAAAATATCGTGTTTCTTTACCACTTTGGCAATTTCTTCTAGGCTCTTCCTAGGCATAATTGCGCCGGTCGGGTTGTTGGGGTACGGCAATATGAGCGCTTTTGTCTTAGGCGTAATAGCCTCTTCCAAATTCTTTGCAGTCAATCTAAACTCGTCCTCAACGTAGCACTTTGCAGGCACAGCCTTGCCACCGCACATAACTACGCTTGGGCAATAGGATACGTAACTCGGCTCCGGCACGATTACTTCATCGCCGTCGTTGAGTATCGCTCTCAATGCAAGATAGATTGCTTCGCTTGCTCCTACCGTGATAAATATCTCTTTCTCCGCTTCGTACTCTATGTCAAACCTAGCCTTGAGATACTTTGCTATCTGCTCGCGGAGCGCGGGAAGTCCGCTATTGCTGGTGTAATGCGTCATGCCCTTTTGAATGCTCTTTATGCCTGCTTCGCTTGCGCACCAAGGCGTGTTGAAGTCAGGCTCGCCAACGCCCAAGGAGATAACTTCCTTGTCCTTGTCTGCCACGTCAAAAAACTTTCTTATTCCGGACGGTGGAATTTCCATGACCGTCTTGCTCAAATATTTTTCGTAATTCATAGTATCACTTGTCTTTGTTGTTCGATGTCCTCGTCATCTAAGATTACGCCCTCAGTCTTATACTTCTTGAGTATAAAATGAGTTGCGGTAGAAATAATATCTCTCATTGTAGAAAGTTTTTCCGATACAAATCTCGAAACCTCTCTCAAATTTTTACCTTCAACCGTTATGCACAAATCGTAAGCGCCACTCATAAGATATACCGCCTTGACTTCTTCAAACTGATATATATCGCGAGCTATGGCGTCAAAACCGCTACTCATTTGCGGAGTAACCTTGACTTCGATAAGCGCCGTAACTATATCTTCGCTGAGCTTCTCGGTATTGCAAAGCGCGGTATACTTGGCTATTATTCCCGCGTCTTCCATATCCTTGATTCTCTTTTGTACGTCTTTTGCGCTAAGTCCTACGATGTCGGCAACTTGCTCCGCCGTAAATCTGCTGTCGTCTTTCAATACTTTTAGTATTTTGTTGTCAAAATTATCCATTGTTAATCACTCCGTAAGTTCTAGATATTCTTCGTATGTAGTAAGTTTGTCAAAAGTCTTTGTGCCGTTGATTTCAATTATTCTATTGGCTACAGTCTGCATAAGTTCTTGGTCGTGCGAGGCAAACAACATTCCGCCCTTGAAATTTATCATTCCCTTGTTGAGCGCCGTAATGGCTTCCAAATCGAGGTGATTGGTAGGCTCGTCAAGTATGACGAAGTTACCGCCTTGAAGCATTGCTCTCGCCATCATACATCTCACCTTTTCTCCACCGCTAAGCACGCAAGCCTTTTTCTTCGCCTCGTCGCCTGAGAACAACATTCTTCCCAACCAACCGCGCAAATAGCTCTCCGTGTGGTCTTTGACCGCATACTGGTTTATCCATTCTACCAAAGACAGTTCCACTCCGTCAAAGAAATTATCGAAGTTTTGCGGAACGTAGCTCAAAGTGATAGTCTTGCCCCATTTGAAAGTACCCTTATCGGCTTTCTCTATACCCATAAGTATGTCAAAAAGCATCGATACGTTAATGGACTTATCGGAAAGGAACGCTACTTTCTCGCCTTTTTGGATAGTAAACGATACGTCCTCAAAGAAGCCTTTTTTCGTCAAGCCCTCGACCGTGAGTATGTCTTTGCCAAGTTCTTGCTCAAATTCAAAGTTGATATAAGGATACTTACGCATTGAAGGCTTGATGTCCTCAAGCGTGAGTTTTTCAAGTTCTTTCTTTCTGGACGTCGCCTGACGGGACTTGCTGGCATTGGCGGAAAACCTTGCGATAAATTCCTGCAACTCCTTGGCTCTCGCTTCAGCCTTTTTGTTTGCTTCTCTCGCCTGCTTAGCAAGCAACTGATTGGTTTCGTACCAAAAATCGTAGTTGCCCACGTACATATTGATATG
Organism: uncultured Christensenella sp.; assembly: GCA_910578245.1. Lineage (GTDB taxonomy): Bacteria > Bacillota > Clostridia > Christensenellales > UBA3700 > RACS-045. The sequence goes on from CAJTPC010000012.1 coordinate 8,852, forward strand.
ACCGTAGTCCACGTCGCAGATGTGCGTACACACCTTGTTGAGGAAGTGACGGTTGTGAGATACGATGATTATCGTATTCTTGAAGTCAAGCAAAAAGTTCTCCAGCCACATTATCGACTTTGCGTCAAGGTTGTTGGTAGGCTCATCGAGTATGAGAATATCGGGATTGCCGAAGAGCGCTTGCGCAAGCAATATCTTTACCTTTTGTTTGCCGTCGAGTTCGCCCATAAGCTTGTCGTGATATTCCTCGCCAAACTTGAGTTCGTTGAGAAGCGACGCAGCTTCGCTCTCGGCTTCCCAACCGCCCAGCTCGGCAAACTCCGTTTCCAGTTCCGACGCAAGTATTCCGTCCTCTTCGCTAAAGTCTGCTTTGCAATACAACGCGTCTTTTTGGTCCATTATATCTACTAGGCGCTTATGTCCCATAAGTACGGTACGCATTACACTGCAATCGTCAAAATCGTTCTGATTTTGGTTGAGTACGCTTATTCTTTGATTTTTGCCGACGCTGACGCTTCCTCTCGTAGGCTCCAACGCTCCCGACAAAATCTTCAAAAAAGTAGACTTACCCGCGCCGTTCGCGCCGATAATTCCGTAACAGTTGTTGTCGGTAAACTTGAGGTTGACGTCCTCAAAGAGTTTTCTTCCGCCAAATTGCAAAAATACGTCGTTTACTTGTAACATTATCTCTCCTTATTTTCCTACTCGATTACTGATAGAAAATAATATTATATGTCGTACTCGTGTAGATATTATACTATATTATTATCTTTTTTAAGATTGTTTGTCTACATTACATTTGTCATTTCGAGCGTATTCGAGAAATCTCATTCTTTTTCTTTTATATTCTTCGACTTCGCTCAGAATGACGTAGTGGCAATACGAGTGCAGCCGAGCATTTTCATTTGGACGGGAATTGTTCCGCCTAAATCAATTCTTGCGCCGTATGCGTAAAGAAAATAACTTTCAGCCCTGTTATACTCCACTTCATACAGCAAATTAAACGTCTCTTCTCTACCGGCTTTGAAAAGCTCGCCACCATTAGCAATGACATCTTCCATCGTAGCTCCACTTGAGATTTCATGTCGCCATTCGGACATTACATTCTTTCCGCCCTTGACTTCGAATTTGTCACTTAATACATTTATCTTCTTATTGGCTTTTAGCTCTACACTCAAAAGCAAAAAGCACTTCCCGTCACCAGCGGTTAAGCCGTCGATGCTTTGCAATATACGCATATCCTTGACGCAAATATCTGCTTGCGAGGTAGACACTACTTGACCTATCGCACCAGTCTTGAGTTTGCCGTTGTCTTCATTCTTTTGCACGAAATATACGACGAGTATAATTGCCACTACTATCGCAATCGTCACGGCGATAAGACCTATATTGCGTTTTGCCTTTATGCTAAGTCTCATTATCTCTCCAAAATTCTATCCGTAATTTCCTGACACTTAGAGTAAATCTTCTCTACGTCCTCGCCGACAAAATACTCGCCCCTCTCAAATCTTATCAAACCGTTTATTACAGTCATTAGAACGTTTGATTTACTTCCTGCGTATACGAGATTTTTAAGCGGATTGTTGATAGGTTGCATATTTGGCTGTCTTAGATCTATCATGACGAAGTCGGCGCTATTGCCCATTTCAATACTCTCTAATTCTTTTAGTCCCATTGCCTTAGCGCCGTTTACCGTAGCCATCTTCAACACGGTTTCGCCGTCAATAGCCGTTGGATCTGAAAGCGTAGCCTTTTGCAGTCCCGTAGCAAGGAACATTTCCCTGAACATATCAAGACAGTTGTTGCTAGCAGGTCCGTCAGTGCCAAGCGCTACGTTAATTCCACTGTCAATGAGTTTTTTGAGCGGAGCAATACCGCTTGCAAGTTTTAGATTGCTTGCAGGGCAACTCGTTACGCTTACGCCCTTATCTTTCAGCGCCTTTATATCGGCATCGCTTGGATGTACGAAGTGATACGCTATACCGCCGAAGTCGAACAAGCCTTGCTCGGCAAGATATATCGCAGGAGTCTTGCTGTGACGCTCAACGCATCCCTCTACTTCGCTCTTGGTTTCGCTCAAATGAGTATATACCGGCATCTTATTTGCCCTAGCAAACTCCGCCAATGCTCTTATACTCTCCTCGCTGTTGGTATATTCCGCATGCAAGCCAAGACGGTAGTTTATCAATTCGCCTTTTTTGCCTAGAATATCCATATCATTTTGCAAGAGTTTTTCCAGCCCTTGCAAATTATTTGCCGTCACGCCCTCGAGTATTACGTTGCGAAAACCGCTGTCTACGCAAGCGTCTGCTATGCTCTCTAAGTGGAAATACATATCGCTTGCTACGCTAATGCCGCTCGATAAGTATTCAAGTATTGCAAGTCTGGTCAGCCAATAGCAATCCTCCGGAGTAAGCTTTGCCTCTCTGGGAAAAACTTGTTTGAATAGCCAATCATTCAAAGCCATATCGTCTGCTTGAGAACGCAAAAACGCCATTGGCGAGTGAGCGTGAACATTCTTGAAGGAAGGTATAATCAAATTACCGCCTGCATTTATCTCTCTGTCCCACGGCAACAATATCAGCGGTGAAACTTCGCCGACGTAACGTATCTTCCCGTCCTCCGTCCACATCTCTCCGCCGTCGATATATCTCTCGCCCGTCCATATTCTTGCATTGTATATTCTCAACATCATTATAGAATTTCTCCTATTTTGGCTATGCTTTCAAAAATCAAAGTCTTTATTTTGTCGCCGGAGATTCTGAAAGCGTCTTCTTCTACCACGTTGTCTAGGCGCTCATTGGTAACTCCGCAAGCGGGATTTACTACGCACGTCAAGCCGATGACTTTCAGTCCCATGTGTCTTGCGGCGATTACTTCAATGGCGGTAGACATACCCACAACGTCCGCGCCGAGTATCTTTGCCATTCTCACTTCGCCGGCCGTCTCAAAGTTGGGACCTTGCATTTGTATATATACGCCCTTTTTCAGGTCTATATTATGCTTCTTTGCCACGTCATCGACGATAGCGCCAAGTTCTTCATCGTATGCCTTAGTCATATCCGGAAATCTTACGCCGAGTTCTGCAATATTCTTCCCTCTGAGCGGTGATGGTATCAGCGATATGTGGTCGGTGATACGCATCAGCGTTCCTTTCTCGGGATAGGTAATACCGCCCGATACGTTGGTGGCAAAAAAAACTTTTGCGCCCATAAGTCCTATCAGTCGCGCGGGCAGTACGCACTGTTGAGGAGTATATCCCTCGTAATAGTGTATTCTACCTTGCATTACCGCAACGGGAACGTCCTTTATATAGCCAAACAAAAATCTGCCTTTATGTCCTCTTACGGTACTGACGGGCATACCTTCTATATCGCCGTAATTTACGATTTTTTCTACTTGCATATTCTCAACTACATCGCCAAGTCCGCTACCCAAAGTCAACAGAACTTTTGGACTAAATTCGACTTGAGATTTGAGCGAAGCATACGCTCTATTGAGAATTTCTTGCGTATTGTCATTCATTATTTGAATACCGCTCTTGAACCGGGCTTGATAAGTTCTATCTTGCCTTCTTTGCAAAGCGGACATTCGTCTGCCTCATAGGACACTACTTCCATACTGATAAGGTTGACGTATTTTACGCCAAAGTCGACGTTGCCGTTGCTTCTATCTACAAGCGATGCGACGGCTACTACTTCCGCGCCCATACTTTGCACGAGTTTAACCACCTCTTTAACTGACCCGCCCGTTGTCACTACGTCCTCTACTACTACGACTTTTGTTCCTTTCTCTATTGAAAAACCTCTTCTCAAAGTCATCTCGCCGTTTTCTCTTTCAGCGAAAATGTTGGGTACGCCAAGCTGTCTTGCAACTTCGTAGCCCATAAGTATACCGCCTATTGCAGGTGATACGACAAGGTCTATCTTCTCGCCTGCAAGTTTTTCTGCCAAGGCTTTGCATACGATTTCGCTTTGCTTGGTGTCAATGAAGAGCTTTGCGCTCTGCATATATGTATCACTGTGTCTGCCAGACGTAAGTTTGAAATGCCCTTTCAAAATAGCTCCTGTCTTTCTGTAGCAATCAAGCGCTTGTTCCTGTGTCAACATATTTGTCTACCTCTCCTTTTTATTGACTTTTTGTATAAATTTTTATCCCTATATTAGACCTTCCGACTACGCTCAAGGTAATCACAGAGCGCAGAAACTGCGCTGTAAATACGTCATTCTGCGCGAAGTGTAACGAAGTCGGAGAATCTAAATATACTTTCGTAACTTTTTCACTAATACCTATTAACTTTTAACTATTCAATATAAGCGTACCCACAAGATCGTTGATATCCATTTTATTTTCTTCAACGTAGGTCGCTAAATCCTTTGCAATGTCTCTTGCTCCGTAAGGATTAGTGAAATTATAAGTTCCCACTTGCACGGCTCTAGCTCCGCAAATCATAAATTCAAGTACGTCTGTATAACTCGTAATACCGCCAAGACCGATGATTGGAATCTTTATAGCATTGAAGCAATCCCACACCATTTTAAGCGCAACGGGTTTTACGCAAGGTCCGCTCATACCGCCGTTGTTGTTGAAAAGTATAGGCTTTCTCGTCTTATAGTTGACAGCCATACCGGACAAAGTATTGATGAGCGAAATCGCGTCTGCTCCGCCTGCTTCAGCCGATTTTGCGTTGTCGGCAATGCAAGCCACGTTGGGCGAAAGTTTGGTTATAACAGGCTTGTTGGGACAAGCCTTCTTAACGGCATAGGTAACTCTTTCCACACTTTGAGGCAAAACGCCGAATGCCATACCGCCCTCTTTTACGTTGGGGCAAGATATGTTGAGTTCTACCATACTGGCGTTACTGTCGTTGATTTTTTCCGCTATTGCGATATAATCTTCAAGCGAACTTCCCGCAACGTTGGCAATTACCACAACGTCGCGCTTTGCAAGATACAAATCATCGCTTTGCAAATACTTATCCACGCCGGGGTTTTGCAAGCCTACGCTATTGAGCATTCCGCCGTAGCTCTCTGCTATTCTAGGAGGCGGATTGCCGAGTTTAGGCTTAATCGTAAGCCCTTTGGTACATATACCTCCAAGTTCTTCAATATTGTAAAATCTATCGTACTCTCTGCCGAAGCCGAACGTCCCGCTTGCGGTGATGATAGGATTCTTGAATTCAACGCCTGCTATATTAACTTTCAAATTGCTCATAGCGCCACCTCGCTCAACTTCATCACAGGTCCTTCAACGCATACTCTGACGTAAGTTTCGTCCTCGCCGGCTCTCTTTACTTTGCAATTACATACCAGACAAGCGCCTATTCCGCAACCCATTCTAGCTTCCAGCGACACGATAATCGGCGCGTCAAACGGTTCCAGCGCTTTCTTGAGCGCTCTAAACATCGGCTCGGGTCCGCAACAAAATACTACGTCGGGCTTAAGCCTAGCCATATCCTCGGCTAGAATATCGGTGACAAAACCGCTCTTTCCGTAACTGCCGTCGTCTGTAGCCACCGTCAACTCTTTGGATACCTTTTTCATCTCTTCTTCAAGCACAACTTTGTCCTTATTGGCAAAGCCGAGATAGGTATAGTATTCAAGCTCTGGATACGTCGTGGGTATAGCCGGAAGAACAGCGCTACCCATACCTCCCCCAAGCAATACGACTTTCTTGACGTTTTTATCTGGAGCGTATCCGTTGCCCAACGGCAGAATTACCTGCAACTTTTCGCCAACGCCGTAGCTTGACAAAATCCTCGTGCCTTCGCCTACTACCGCATAGCACATAGTAATCGTCTTTGCATTCATATCATAATCGCAAATGCAGAACGGCCTGCGCAAAACGTGGCTCTTGTCGTTGAGTTTTACGTGCGCAAACTGACCGCCCTTGATTGCTTCGGGCATATCTTCAAATTGCAATATCATCTTGTAAATATCTTTTGCGATTTTTTGATTGAGCGTAATTACACCCGTTCTGTCCTTCAAACTTGCCATTATATACTCTCTCTTATTTGATACATCTTGTAATGTCTTTTTGCATATCTATAGTAGCTTTCAAAGCGGCTTGCTTGTAATCAAGTCCTCTGTACGCGTCTTTCTTGTAAGCGCACAAAATGCCTCTGGAGGAATTGACTATACCGCCTATACCGTTCTCGAAGCATACCGCAAGGTCCTCGGCTTTTCCGCCTTGCGCGCCGTAACCGGGGATAAGGAAAAATGTATTAGGATGCGCCTTGCGTATAAGTTTTGCCTGCTCCATATGCGTTGCTCCGACTACAGCGCCGATACTGCTATAGCCGTACTTTCCTACGAGTTCTTTGCCCCAGCCGTCGACAAGCGTAGCCATATTGTCATACAACGTCTTGCCGTTTTCCATAGTCTTGTCTTGCAATTCACCGCTAGTTGGATTGGACGTCTTTACAAGCACGAAAGCGCCCTTATCGTATTCCTTGCAATCTGCTACGAAAGGTAAAATACCGTCGCTTCCCAAATAACCGTTTATCGTAATAAAATCGCTCTCAAACGGCGTAACCTTACTACCGTCGGCCAAAGTCGTTTTGCCGATATATCCCTTGCTGTACGCGCCTGCCGTAGAACCTATATCGTTACGCTTTATGTCGGCAATTACAAATAGTCCGTTTTCTCTTGCGTACTTAACTGTGTCGCGGAATGCAATCATACCGTCTACGCCGTACATCTCGTAGTAAGCCACTTGCACCTTAACTGCGGGTATTACGTCTTTGAGCGTATCTATTAAATCGAAATTGAACTTGGTAATCTGCTTTCCCGCTTCCGCCAAGTTGACGCACTTTGCCTTCATATCGTCTGGCAAATAATCTATGCAAGTATCCAATCCTATTACCGATGGATTGTCAGTGAGTTTGATTTTGTCAATAAGTCTGTCGATTATCATTTTATCTCCTGCATGTAAATTTATTTATTTCAATAATTACGATTTGTATTTAACTTTACCCTCTACTACGGTAACGCAAACTTTGCCATTAACCTCAAGGCCGTCAAAAGGCGTATTCTTGCCCTTTGACTTAAAGCTCTTGGCGTCTATCTTGTACTTCCTGTCAAGGTCAACGAGAGTAATATCGGCAAGTCCGCCGATCTGCAGACTACCGCTTTCCAAACCTAGCAGCTTCGCAGGCTTTTTACTCATAAGTTCAACTAGCTTGTCCAACGTTATCACTTTGCTTTCTACAAGATAAGTATATGACAGAGCGAACGCGCTCTCAAGTCCGCTAATGCCGTTGGCAGCCATAGAAAAATCCACGTTCTTATCTTCATAGTGGTGCGGAGCGTGGTCGGTAGCGATTACGTCTATAGTACCGTCGGCAATGCCTGCCAATATCGCCTGCCTGTCTTTTTCCGTACGCAATGGCGGATTAACCTTTGAATTGGTGTCGTAGTCGAGTATCAATTCGTCCGTACCTGCAATATAGTGCGGACAGGTTTCGCAAGATACCTTAACGCCTCTCGCCTTAGCCTCTCTTATGAGCTGAACTCCGCTTGCCGTGCTTACGTGGCATATATGCACTTTGGTATCCAACATCTCTGCGAGTATAATTTCTCTTGCAATCATTATGTCTTCCGCGCAAGAAGGAATGCCCTTAAGTCCCGCCTTAGTAGCGTTCTCGCCCTCGTTGACAACGCCCTCGTTGATGAGCGACTTTTCTTCGCAGTGCGAACACAGCAAAAGGTCGTAATCTTTGGCGTACTCAAGCGCAAGACGCATCATTTGCGCGGTCGTAACAGGTTGTCCGTCGTCGCTCATTGCTATTGCGCCGGCTTCTTTCATACTGCCCATTTCCGCCATAGTTTCGCCTTTCAAACCTACGGTAATTGCGCCTATGGGATAGACCTTTGCAAGATCTACCTCTTTTGCCCTATCGACTATATACTTGACGATATATCTATTGTCCGTAACGGGCTTTGTATTGGGCATACAGCACACTGTAGAAAAACCGCCTGCAACGGCAGCCAAACTACCGCTTGCTATATCTTCTTTATATTCAAAGCCGGGCTCTCTCAAATGCGTATGCATATCTATGAATGCAGGTAGCGCAGTCAAGCCGTCAGCTTGAATTACCTCGTCAAAATCTCCCTTAATATTCTTGCCGATTTGAGCAATTCTATTGTCCTCAATTGCTACGTCGCATTTATCTTTGCCTACAATACAATTTTTGATAAGTAATGACATATATACTCCTTCGTGTATTTTTTAATCCGTCTACTTGGCGCAATATTCCAAAAGCGCCATTCGCGTAGCTACGCCGCCCGTAACTTGCTCGTCCTTTAGACACATATCGCTATCAAGTACGTCGCAGTCTATTTCTATACCTCTGTTGGCAGGACCGGGATGCATAACTATTGCGCCTTTATTGCAAAGCGCCATTCTCTCAGCGCTCACGCCGTAGAAGCGATTGTATTCTTCGACGCTTGGGAAAAGTCCTTTTTGCTGACGCTCAAGCTGTATTCTCAAGCCCATTATCACGTCGCTCCCCTCAAAGGCTTCTTTTGCGTTCTTGCAAACTTTGCACGGTTGATTTTCTATACCCTTCGGCATAAGCGTGTTGGGAGCAAAAACCTTGACCTTTGCGCCCATTTTGCTAAGCCCCACTATATTGCTTTGCGCAACTCTTGAGTGCTTGACGTCGCCTATTATCGCGACTTCCAAGCCTTTAAGACTACCGAAAGTCTTCTGCATAGTATACATATCGAGCAGCGCTTGCGTAGGATGAGCATGCATACCGTCGCCTCCGTTGATTACGCTAGCCTTTACGTGCTTAGCGATAAGCGCGGGCGCTCCCGCTACCGAATGGCGAATGACAATGACGTCGGCTTGCATCTTGTCGAGCGTAACAGCGGTATCTATAAGACTTTCGCCTTTCTTCACACTCGAACCGCTAGTGGTGATACCCACCGTCTTGGCTCCAAGATATTTTCCTGCAAGTTCGAAAGAACAACGCGTACGAGTTGAATTTTCATAAAAAAGAGTTACCATACTCTTACCTTTTAGCAAGTCAAGAGTTTTGCTATCGCCCGATATGCTCTTTTCCATAAACTTTGCTCTTTGCAAAAGTTGAGCAATATCCTCGGGACTTACTTGCGCTAACGCTAAAAAATCTCTTTTCATCAAATCTCCTTATACCTATACGATTATATTTTAGCATATAATATATAAAAATAAAAGAAAAAAATAATAGTTTTTATTTTTTGTTAAAATAACAACGATAGATTTTATTTACCTACCGGAATCCTATATTCCCTATAGTTTGGCAAGACGCGAGATAGGTAAAAAATAAAACGATAGATTTTTTGTCAAGATAGTTTTTGGCGAAAGCCGTCGTACTTTATGTACGTCGACTTGAGTCAAATGCTAGATTGGCGGAAAAGATACGTTTTAGATTTACATAGCCTCGCTTCTTGCCAAACTTAAAAAAAACACCGCCTAAGCGGTGTTTTTCTTTTTTATTCTTCGGATATTGTCGAAACCGGACATCCCGCTGCGCAAGCGCCACAGCTGATGCAAATATCCGGATCAATGACGTATTTGTCATCACCCTCTGAAATTGCGCTCACAGGACAACCCTCTGCGCATGCTCCGCATTTAATGCAATCATCACCAATTACGTATGCCATAAAATATCTCCTTTATTTACGTTAGTACCCTTATTTTAGCACTCTAATTTGTCTTTGTCAATGTATATTTTATACTATTTTACGACAATTGAAATTTAATAAACTCTATTACTAAATCTTTCTTTTTGCTGCTGAGTTTTCTATACAAATCTATAAGATTACTTTCTTCTGCCGTATACTTCTTATCCTCATTTATAACTATAATACTCTCTTCATTCTCTCTACCAAGCAAATAATCTACACTGCAACCAAAACAATCTGCAAGTTTCATTAAACTTTCAGCGCCTGGAACAAATCTATTAGTTTCCCAATTCGCGTATATGCCTTGATTGAAACCGCCCATTTCTGCGATTTCATTTTGCGTCTTACCTAAAGACAGCCTTAAATTTTTTAAGTTTTGTCCAATATTCATAGATTTTTCTCCTTTTTTATATAATATTCGAATTTTATATAATTTGCCTTGACATACTTGTATTCAAATATTTTAATTATATAAATACTTGTAAGCAAGTAATATTCAATTAGGAGAATAATTATGACAAGAAAAGACATAATCAAATCAAATCAAATTTATCACATGCGCTCAAAAAAAGCGGTATGAAACCAATCGAAATAGCAAAACTTACGAAAATAAGTTGCGTTCTAATTAAAAATTACATAGATAAAAAAAGTTTACCTTCTATAAAAAACTTTTGTAAAATCGCTATTACTCTTAACTTAAATATAAATGATATATTAGACGTTCATAAATAAAAATTTAAGAAGTAGCAACCGCTACTTCTTAATCTAATATTCAATTAATAAATCAATCCTCAAGTTTTTTAAGTTCGTTTTCGTCGACTTCGTCTTGGGAGTAATTCTTCTTTGCTCCAAACTTAGGCGAAAAGAGCACTTCAAACTCGCCTACCTTGTAATACTTCTGTTCCACACCGCCGTCGCGCTCTATCGTAACTTTGATTTTTTCTCTAAGCAAGTCTACTTCGTCAACCCTGCCCTGACCGTCCTCAACTTTGACGGTTGAGCCTATTTTCGGCATACGCTTATTAGCCTCGACGTAAAAGTCATTTTCATATCTAAGACAGCACATCAACTTACCGCACATTCCGCTGACCTTTGTGGGATTGAGCGAAAGATTTTGATTTTTTGCCATTTTTACGGTAGCCTTTTCGTAGTCGCATCCCGAACAGATACAACAACATTCTCTACCGCACATACCCATAGCTCCTCTAAGTTTAATATCGTCGCGCTCGTAAATTTGACGAAGTTCTATTCTCATGTGCATTTTGCCCGCCAAATCCTTGACGAGTTCTCTAAAATCAACTCTGCCGTCCGCAGTAAAACTGAAAATAATCTTTGACCTATCAAAGGTATATTCGGCGTCCACGAGTTTCATTTTCAAATCGTGCTTTTCTATAAACTTTTGGCACAGCTTCATTGCGCCGTCTTTTTTAGAAAGGTTTTCCTTTACTCTTTCTTCGTCCTCTGCGGTAGCCTTGCGTACTACGGGTTTAAGCGGAGCTTTTATCTCCTCGTCAGACACTTCCTTGTTGGATTGCGTAACTTTCGCATATTCAAGTCCGCGTACCGTCTCGACTATCACGCCGTCCCCTTCTTCAAATTCTATATTTAGCGGGTCGAAATAATATTGCTTGCAAGTCGCCCCGAACTTTACGCCTACAATCATCGGCATAGATACTTTACCTCCATCATTTTTATAAACAAATTATCCAGTATATTTTCATTATTGCAATAACTCTCAATCTTTTGCTTAGCCTCTATTATCAACTCGTTGAAATTGACCAGCGTAGCTATATTAAAGCTGTCAAGCAGTACGTTGACTCGCTCGAATCCCTCGATGTTAACTCCGCTCTTGCGCTTTAGCAACACTCCGAAAATCACTTGCATTATGTCAAGATATCTTGCGAGTTTCCCATCTTTTATATCAAGACGTTTTTGCATTTTTAGATTGACTTTCGTTGACGTGAGTTCTTTGAGAACGAATATGACTTCGCTCATATCCCCAAAATACTCTTCATCGTTCAAGAGATTTTCACATCTAGACAACGACCCAAGACAGCAATCTACCGCTTCTTCTACCAAACTCTTCGGCTTGCCGATATAATTGTCGTCAAAGAACTGCGTCAACTGTCTTTTTGTAAAGGGCGAAAGCGAAAGTTTTTTGCTTCTCGATTTAATGGTATCGAGTACTGCCGACTGTCTTATCACGCCCAGCAAGAATATTACTCCTTCGATAGGCTCTTCCAAACTCTTAAGCAAAAAGTTCTGTACTTTTGCGTCAACCTTGTCAAGCGCGCGAATAATCATAATCTTGACGTCGCCTACGCTTTTGACGTACACCTTTTCGACAAATTCTCTTATGCCGTCGGCTTTGAGATTTTTGGGTTCGAAAATATCCTCGTGATTTTTATCTTCAACTTTTTGACATACCACGCATTTACCGCAACCGCCGTCCTTGCACAAGATAGTTTCGCTAAACAAGTCGATAAGCATATCGACCGCCAATTCGTCTTCGCCCATTATCATGTAACAATGGTTGAGTCTGCCTGAGCTTATGTCGTTTTGCAGACTCTTATACGCCTTGGTATCCTTGAGGAGCGATGAGTATCTCAACATTATACTATACCTCTTTGGCGCAAAAGCTCCACAATCTTCGAGTGCGTAGTTACCGCGTCGCCTGAGCAATCTACGCGCGCAATTCGGTCAGGGTACAACTCGCACGCTTGCAGATATCCATCGTATACCTTTTGGTGAAAATTATCGCCTTCTTGCTCAAGTCTGTCCGACGTGTCTGCTCCGCCCTTTCTAGCAAAAGCAAGACGGGGCGAAAGGTCGAGAAATACCGTCAAATCTGGCATGATATCCGAACAAGCCATTTTGTTCAACATATCGATTTTGTCCGCGCCAAGCCCTCTCGCAACGCCTTGATACGCAAACGTAGAATCTATAAATCTGTCACATACAACAAGTTTTCCGCTTTGCAATGCAGGCTTGATTACGGCTTCTACCAGTTGAGCGCGAGAAGCGCTGTAGAGCATAGCCTCGCACATACCCGTCATACCCACGTTGTCTATATCCAAAATTATATCGCGTATCTTTTCGGAGATAGGATTACCGCCCGGCTCTCTCAAAAAGACTGCGTCAACGCCCTGTGACTCAAGAAATCCCCTAATCATCGCGAGCTGCGTTGTCTTTCCTACGCCCTCTCCGCCTTCAAACGTAATAAATTTTCCTTTCATTCTCTCTACATTTCTCCGCTTGTATTCAGTATACGTTTATTTTATCACAGCTATACGACCGCTAGCAAGTCCAAACAGCCGACTTGAATATTTTTTTATAAAATCTACCGCCTTTTGATTTATTACGTCGCCTTTTTTAACGATGGGAACGCCCGGCGGATACACACCCACTTCTACGGCGCATACTTTGCCCAACGCTTCCTCAACTTCGACTAGCGTTACTTCTCCGCGTAGCGCTACGTTCTGCATATCCAAATCAACGTCTATATCTTCCTCTAATTTTTCAAGCTGTATATTGTTTAGCGCATCGGCAAGCAAAGCCAGTTTGCCACAATTAAAGGGCGTAACGATAAACACGAGTAAATCTCCGTACGCCATCTCTGCGAAAATACCTTGAGTAGCAAGTTTATCCGATACCTTATTACAATCTACGCCCTCTATCTTGACGACTAGCCTTGTAAAATCGTCGGTATCGACAACTTCGCCCGCTATGAGTTCTCTCTTAAATTTATCAATTTTGCTCTTGACTTTAGCGTACTCCTCTTCGCCGTGACTTTGCATATAATCGTCGGCAAAATCCATACTTGCCATTACAAGATAGTTGGGCGAAGTGGAATGAATATCGGCTCTCAATAATCTGCACTCTTGATAAAGTTCTTTGCCGTTGGTCAAAAGTATAGCTCCGCCTCCGTATACAGGCAGTGTCTTATGCATGCTCACAAGCGCTATATCCGCGTAGCGGCTCGCATTGTCGGGAAGTAAGGACGAATAGGGAAAATGCGCCGAATGTGCTTCGTCTACGACAAGCAACGCGCCTACGCTCACTGCAAATTCTTTGAATTCTTTTAAGGAAAACACTTTACCGAAATAGTTTGGTGAAGTGACGAATACGCCGGATATTTTCTCTTGACTGCTCACTTTCACAGCTTCAGTCAAATCTTTACAACAGCAAATCTTGACGTCAAAAATTCTTGACGAGGAATAAAACGACTTGTGCATATCGCCTATTGCAAGCGCTACGCCCTGTCGCGACTTGGCTAAAGCCATGGCAATTTGCATACCGCACGTAGAACCGCTTGTAAGCATAAGCGCGTCTTGATAACCGTAATTGATTGCCAGTTTTTTCTCACAACGGGCAATTACGTCTTCGCTCTGCAGAAGATTGTCAAGTCCTTGCGCCTCCGTCCAATCAAATTGCGCAGATGAATATAAGTCGTCAAGACTAGCCTGTCCATTATGCGACGGCATGCAAAATCTTGCTTTGACTGTATCGTTGTATTCTTTTATTTTGTCATACAATTCTCTTGACATAATTATTCCTTATTTCGTTTTTACTATTTCGTCCCCCAGTGAGATTTCTCCGCTACGGTCGAAATGACATCAAAACGTCACCTAGAGCGAAACGCAGTGAAGTCAAAAGTCTATACCGCTTGAATAAAAAGGCGACCTTAAAGGTCGCCCTCGGATTGCGATATTGCAAATATTAGTTGATAGACAAAACTTTAACTTTGTAAGAATTGTCGCCCAATTCTACGATAGCCTCTTCGCCTTTTTTCTTACCGATAATTGCTACGGCAAGCGGTGATTCATTGCTAATCTTATTTTCCAAAATAGACGCTTCGGTAGTACCTACAATGGTATATTCGCTCTCTTCGTCTTCTGAATAGTCGTAAATCTTAACCTTGCAACCTGCGACTACGACGCCTTGCTTACCCTCGGTATCTTTAATGATTTCAGCATTGTCGAGTTGGGCCTGTATAGTCAAAATTTCCGCTTCTACTTGGGCTTGGTAGTCCTTTGCCGCATCGTACTCTGCATTTTCCGACAAGTCGCCAAAACCTCTTGCAATTCTGATTCTCTCGCTTGCATCGGCTCTGTCTACGTTGATTAAATGCTCCAATTTCTTTTTAAGATTGTCATATCCTTCTTGTGTAACGAAGTATTTCTTTTCCATATATCCTCCTCGCCTAACGGCTTATTTACTTTATTTATTGTTTTTACTGCGGAAACTCAAGACGTAAAGACTTTCGCTCATAGAGATATTTTCCACAGTTACGCCCTCAGGCACTTCAAGTTCTACAGGGGCAAAGTTCCATATTGATTTAACGCCGTACTTAATAAGCTCGTCGGCTACGCTCTTTGCCGAATCCTTTTGGGTAGCAATTATTGCTATATCTACGTTGTTTTGTTTGAGATATGCTTCCAAAAGATCCATTTCATAGACCTTGATACCGTTGATAGACGTACAACGCGGGTCTATGTCAAACAACGCCCTTACGAAAAATCCGTCGTCAACAAAGCCTTTGTACCCTGCCAATGCTCTGCCGATATTGCCCGCGCCCACGATAATCATATCGTATTCTTTATCAAGACCGAGAATTACGGCAAGTTCGTTCTTGAGTTTTACGACGTCATAGCCGTACCCTTGTTGACCGAAACCGCCAAAGTTGCACAAATCCTGTCTTACTTGCGACGCCGTGATATTTAGCACACTTGCAATCTTATTGGACGACACTCTGGTAACTCCGCTGTCCGCAAGCTGTTTGATATGTCTATAATAGCGTGGCAAACGCTTGATGACCGCCTCCGAAATCATAAGTCCTCCTCATCGACATACGCAGTATGTCTTGTATATTTTAATCAAGGATATGGCAATTTGTCAATAGTTTTTTGTCAAATATGCGGAAAATCAACCTTTAATCTAAGATAATTGCTTAAAAGCAAGCCGTACTCCCTGCCACGGCTTGACAGCGCAGTTGTTCGTATTATAAAATTGATATATGAAGATTTGGGCAAGACTGGTTACTAACGATAAAATTCAAAAAGATATAATCTATCATTCTCCTCTAAAACTCACTCCTCACAACTATGAAGAGTGGCTAAGAGATATTTGTCACCAACTTGACGTACCCAATCCCGTTCTTCTCAACCACCATTATAAGAATTTCGTCAACTTCCACAACACCAAGTTCAAGCAAGACGACTTTGTGGAAACTCTAGACTACGACGTAATGATTGTAGAAGATTGCAAAGAATAAAGCCCCTATTAGATAAATGCTAATACTTTCAGATAAAATGCATACTACGATAGAACTTTTTGTAAAACTTCTCTTCATAGTTGCTTCTCCTCTAATTAAGATTGTTATACTCTTTGACGATTATTTGATTTCTATCGCCAATCAAACTCTTATTGATTTCAATTAAATATACGTAATCCTCCGTTGCGTCCGGATAATGCACACTATTGTCATAAGGATTGTATTCGCTAAGTATATTTACTATTAGTCTATCGTCTTTTACTGTCAAATTGCCAAATTTCAAGCCAAACGGGTTCGGTTTTTCTATATATACAATAATTAATGCTTTATTTCTAAAAAATCCTTTATTATACTCTCTTAACTTCTTATATAATTCGCTGTCATAACTCCAATCCTTCTCGTCATAAATTGACACGCCTTTCTCATCGCATAGCTTAGTAAATTCGGAATAACTATCTATCCTTTGCGCAAAGTCTGACGAATTACTAATTGTTTGGATATAACTTTCTACGTCGTAATAGAAACCGCCATTATCGTTATCCTTACTGCACGCCGAAAGCGAAGCAAGCATTAGGATGCAAATAAGACATACCAAGCCGGAAATCTTCAAGAACTTCTTATTCATATCGTCCTCCTATTTATTTTGCGTTGTGATATTATACTTCCTTTTTATTAAACCGCTTGTAGCTGAACCACATAAACAATGCGCACCACAAAAGCGTAATTGGAATCATTCCCCATATGCTCATACCTTTGAATATAGTGCCGTCTACGGATATTCCGCTCGACCAATCGAGGTTGGCTAAGAAGCCGAGATAGCCTACGTACGGAACAGCCAAGACGTACTCTACCCAGGTGCCGAAGCTAAAGAACAAGAAGAGCAAACACAGCACGATTGACTTGCCGTAAGTATTGCAAAGCGAACAAATAAACATCGTAGCTTGCGTAAGAGCAAAGACTTGTACCATATTGATAAGCAAAATTATCATGAGCGCGCCCATTGGCGGAACTATTGTCACTAGAGAACCCGCAACGAAAGCAACGTTGAGCGCGTTGGGTCCGTAAAGTATAAGTCCCAATATAAACGATAAGAAGAATGAAATTAAAGTCAAAGCCTCTGCGACTATTACTACGCTAAGCCACTTGGCGGTAAAGAACTTATTCTTGTTGAGAGGTCTTAAGAATTGCATTTTCATAGCTCCGCTTGCGTATTCTCCGCAAGTCGTTCTGCAA
Organism: uncultured Christensenella sp.; assembly: GCA_910578245.1. Classification (GTDB taxonomy): domain Bacteria; phylum Bacillota; class Clostridia; order Christensenellales; family UBA3700; genus RACS-045. The sequence continues at coordinate 26,030 of CAJTPC010000012.1, forward strand.
CAAGCTACGATAAGAAAGATTATGACCACGCTCATAAGAACGCTCATACAAAGATTGGTAAAGGAATATACGTCAAAGCCAAAGAACCCCAAAGCGCTATTCGAAGTATACGCCATAGTACTACCGGACGTCACGTTGTGAGCTTTGAGATATTCAAGGATAGCGATTCTCGCCTTATAACCAGCCAATGAATTGGTGACAATTAGTTTATCAATCCAGCTGCTATCTGCGTATATTACCTCCATTTCGGCTTTGAGCGAAGCTATCTGCGCATCGTAATCTGAAAGGCCTTCGGAGATAACAACACTTGGAAAAACGCTGTGCAATACAGCCGACAACGCAGTGATTGCAAGCGCAATAACAACAACGGCGATTGCAAGTTTCAAAAGCGTATGCTTGCGATTGATTTTATAAAATTCGCAATATAAAAGGTCAGACATCTTGTTATTCATTATTTTGATACCTCCTTGTACAAGTCTTCCAAACTGCGCTTGAGCTTGTTGACGGTGTATACCACGATATCGTTCTGTACCAAAGTCTTTACAAGTTCTCCAACTTGCGCTTGGTTGACTATCACTACTATAGCGTTGTTTTGCAAACTCGTCTGCAATCCATGCTCGCTAATTAACTCGCTTGCCTTTTGCAAATCGCTACACTCGATGGCAAACTTACGCATAGAATCTACGCCGTAATTTACTTCTTCCATGCTTTTGACAGCCTTTATCTCGCCGTTTGCCATAAAAGCAACTCTATCGCAAGTCTGTTGCATTTCGCCAAGTATATGCGAAGAAATTATTATAGTAGTACCCATTTGCTTTTTTAGATTGAGGAACAAATCGCGCATTTGAGCGATTCCGTCGGGATCAAGTCCATTGGTAGGTTCGTCAAGAAGCAATAGCTTTGGCGAGTGCATAATTGCCTGCGCAATGCCAAGTCTTTGACGCATTCCCAAAGAGTAGGTCTTGAATTTGTCGTTTATTCTTTCCTCCAATCCCACGAGCGAAACGATAGATTTCAATCTCTCTTCGCTCAAATCGACTCCTTGTAATCTTGAGTAGTACTTGAGATTATCCATGCCGGAAAAATCGTTGAAGAGCGTAGGCGCTTCGACAATAGCTCCCACTTGAGCAAGAGCTTTTTCTCTCGATGCAATCACGTCAAAACCCCCAATGGAGATGCTGCCGCTGTCGGGAGTGACGAGCCCAAGCATAAGTTTGATAAGCGTAGTCTTGCCGGCTCCGTTGGAACCTAAAAGGCCGAGTATCTCGCCCTCTTCGACGTCTAAAGTCGCATGCGAAACCGCCGTGATTGGCGAGCCTTTTTTGCGACCTTTTGGCTTGTACGTCTTTGATACGTCATTGATTTCTATCAATCTCATTTTATCCTTCCCTCCGACTTGTGTCGGCAAACTTTGCCCCCACAATATTTTGTGTTTTGAAAATTCGAGAGCAAATTGTCTTTTTATTTTTTTATAGTTATGATATATTATATTATGATTTAATTATATTCTAACATACTCAAAATCACATATCAAGGAGATAATATGAATTTTTGCACAATGTCAAAGGACAACGAAACGGGAGTGATACTTCTCGATAAAAGTTTTGTCGTCAACTATCTTCCCGAATGTAGTGAAAAACAGCTCAAAATCTATCTTTTGGGTTTGACTTTGTGTTCCCAACCGCAAGAAAACGACATCTCCTTTATTTGCGACGCGCTTTCAATGACGCAAGAAGAAGTAGAGAGCGTATTCGGCGAACTTGCCGACATAGGTCTTGTAAATATAACCGGCTACTCGCCCTTTGCGGTAACGTACAAAAATATTCGCTCAACCTTTGCTAAGCATTACAAAAAGGAGAAATACGCCGACTTTAATGCCCAACTCGAAGCGCTATTCCCATCTATTGCATTTACGAATATCAATCAATATACCGTATATTACGATTTTATCGAAGAAACAAAAATCAAACCCGAAGTGCTTATCACGATTGCAAGATATTGCGTAAATCTCAAGGGCGAAAAGATAAAAGCAAATTACATACTAGCCGTAGCGCGCGACTGGCTTAACGAGGGCGCGCGTACTCTTGCCGACGTAGACGAAAAAATCAAACGTCTAGAACTCTCTAGCGAAGCCTTGAGAATGATATGCAAAGCGGTAGGCAAAAAATCGGAAATAGATATTGAGGACAAAAACGCATACCTAAAGTGGACGGAAAGTTGGGGTTTTGGGCTTGACGCAATACTTTTTGCGGCAAAGACTCTCAAGAATAAGGGCGGTTTTGCCAAACTCAACAACGTACTCGATGAATTTTATCGCAACAACGCTATGAGCGCAAAAGAAATGGAAACGTACCTTGCTAATAAGCAAGCAACGTATCAACTCGCATACGACGTCAACAAAACTCTCGGCGTATACTACGAAAACGTTGAGTATATCGTGGAAAAATATATATCGGGTTGGTTGCAAAAGGGCTTTGACAAAAACGCAATTTTACTTGTAGCCGAATACTGCTTCAACAAATCCATACGCTCCTTAGAGGGTATGAATAAGTGTATAGTCAAGTTCTACAGTCAAGGTTGCGTTAGCGTAGACGCTATCAACGAGCATTTGGCGAGCATGATGCAACGCGACATGCAAATTAAGAAGATTATCGAGCTAACCGGCTTCTCCCGCAACGTCAACAACAACGACAGAGATATGTATAAAGTCTGGAGCGAGCAGTGGAATTTCGACGACGCCATGATAGAATACGGCGCAAGCGTATGCCAAGGCAAACAGCTCTTTGCGCTCAATAACTTACTAGCGAAATGGAAAAACACCAATATATACACTATCGACGAGGCTAAGCATTGCGCATATAATTCCGCTGCAAATACCGCTCAACCTACGCCAATGTATAGCAAAGAACAACTATCCGAGTTCTTCTACTCACTCGATGACCTCAACGATATAGAATAAGTATGATAAATTTTTTTAATCAACAACTTCAAAGCATTTACTCATCGAAAAAAGCCTTGGCAAAAGATATTGCTCAAAGAGAAAACAAGGCTTTACTTGCTTTGCACCCAAAATTTGAGGAGTTGCTAAAAACTAAAAAACAAATCGAATTAAATATAGTCAAGACTAAATCAAAGGGGCTGGATACTGCAGATTTACAAAACTCGCTTGACAATATAAACGATGCTATAAAGCAGTACGCAACGCAAAATAATTTGCGTTTTACTCCCCCGTATCTTTGTCCGCACTGTAAAGACGCGGGATATATAGACGCCAAGCCGTGCGAATGTCTGAATCGCGAGTATTTGGCATTGATAAAAGAAAATTCGTCGCTCTCCGCTCTGCCGAAGTTTAGCTTCGACGATAATAAGTTGTCAAGTATGGAAATACCGCAAGCCAAAGGTATGAGCAAACTTTACTCTATTATGCAAAGCAAAGTTTGCCAAGATTTCGAGAGGTGCAAGTGGAACAACTTCATGCTATCGGGCGCAAGCGGAGTGGGTAAAACCTGCCTTGCTTTAGCTACTGCAAACGCATTGCTAGAGTCGGGCGTAAGCGTGTTCTATCTATCGGCGTTTGAATTCGTCAATATTTTTCTCGACAAGCATACTCATAAGCAGACGGCTTTAGCAAAAAAAGCCGACTATATAAGCGAGTGCGAAATGCTGATAATCGACAACTTCGGCGAGGAGCCTATCTATAAAAACGTCACCCTAGAATATCTATTCTCCACTCTCGACAAACGCATGGCGAACAATAAAAAGACCTTCATATGTACTCAGCTCGGCGCAGGCGCTTTAATAAGTCGCTACGGCGAAGCGTTCTTGTCTAAATTCACAGACAAAAAATACTCCTTAAGCGTGGGATATATCACAGGAGAAAATTTGAGAAAATAAAGACAGCGGATTTTATATGTCATTTCGACTGAAGCGTAGCGGAATGGAGAAATCTCCCCAATTGAAAACACCTCACATTCATTGAATGTGAGGTGAATAATTTAGCAGTTGAGATTTCTCGACTTCGCTCGAAATGACATTTTAATATATCTATCCGCTCAGTAGATATTATAATTGTCCTTTAGCGAACAATAAGGCTCTTGCCCGTCATTTCTTTAGGTTGCTCTATACCCATAATATCAAGCATGGTTGGCGCGATGTCGCAGAGTTTACCGCCGTCCTTGAGAGCTTTTACGCCATTGGCGCCGATAACTACAAAAGGTACGGGATTGGTGGTGTGCGCCGTAAACGGCGCCTTAGTATCCAAATCGAACATGTAGTCGCAATTTCCATGGTCTGCCGTGAGCAACGCTTGACCGCCGACTTCTTTGATAGCGTCAAGTACCTTTTTGACGCATTCATCGGTGACTTTGACTGCTTTCTTTGCCGCTTCCATTACGCCGGTATGTCCCACCATATCACAGTTGGCAAAGTTGAGAATCATCACGTCGTACTTACCGCTCTTGATAACCTCGCAAGCCTTATCGCAAACTTCGTACGCGCTCATTTCCGGCTTCATATCAAAGGTGGCAATCTTCGGCGAGTCTATAAGTATTCTGTCCTCGTTAGGATTGGGTGCTTCCACACCGCCGTTGAAGAAGAAAGTAACGTGAGCGTACTTTTGCGTTTCGGCAATTCTAAATTGTCTAATACCCTTTTTGGAGAGATACTCGCCGAGAGTATTTGCGTAACGCTCTTTCTTGAAAGCAACTTCGAGTTTTCCCTCAAAGGTCGCATCGTACGTCGTGAAAGATACGAATTTGGGAGCTAAAAAGCCTTTTGCTCTCTCAAAGCCGTTGAAGTCCTCAAAGATAAAACTCCTTGTGATTTGTCTAGCTCTGTCAGGGCGGTAGTTGAAGAAAATAACGCTGTCGCCCTTGTTGACGGTAGCAGTCGGTTTGCCGTTCTCGATAATGACGGTAGGCAACATAAATTCGTCTGTAACGCCCTTGTCGTAGCTATTTTGCATAGCCTCGACAGGATTGCTCTCCATTACGCCTTCGCCGTCTACGAGCGCGGAATACGCCTTGGCAACTCTGTCCCAGATATTATCTCTGTCCATAGCGTAAAATCTTCCGCTTATGGTGGCAATCTTGCCGTAACCTAAATTGGCAAGATAACCGCATAGGTCTTGAATAAAACCTTTACCGCTGACGGGAGATACGTCTCTGCCGTCCATAAAACAGTGAATATAGGTATTCTTGACTCCCATTTCTTTAGCCATCTTTATCGTAGCAAAGAGATGCTCCAAGTGAGAGTGAACTCCGCCGTCGGATACCAGTCCCATTACGTGAAGGCTCTTGCCCTCTTCCTTAGCGTTGTTCATAGCGTCAATCAAAGCTGAGTTGGTAAAGAAATCGCCGTCCTCTATCGCCTTGCTTATCTTTGGCAAGTCTTGGAAAATAACTCTTCCTGCGCCGATATTGAGGTGACCTACTTCGCTATTGCCCATCTGACCTTCGGGAAGTCCGACTGCGAGTCCGCTTGCCGATAGCTGAGTTGATGGATTTTGCTCTATTATTTTCAATACTTCAGGAGAAGTCACGGGAGATATGGCGTTGTTTTCGCCAAACTCGTTGATACCGTAACCGTCCATAATAATAAGTCCAGTAAATTTCATATCACACCGTTTAGTACTTAACTACTTGTGAGAAGTCTACGGCTTTCAAAGAAGCTCCGCCGATAAGACCGCCGTCGATTTGTGGCATAGCCATAAGTTCGCTTGCGTTCTTTGGATTCATACTTCCGCCGTATTGTATTCTTACCTTTTCCTCTGCGCACTTCTCGCAGTAAAGTTTTGCCATGGTATTGCGGATAATAGCTATAGTATCGTTGGCGTCTTGAGCGGTAGCCGTCTTGCCTGTGCCGATTGCCCATACAGGCTCGTAAGCAATGACGATATTCTCAAGCTCTTTCTTGTCAATATCTTTGAACGCCTCGGTAGTCTGTCTTACCAAAACTTCTTCGACAAGTCCGCCCTCTCTTTCTTCCAAGGTTTCGCCTACGCAAATGATAGGCTTCAAGCCCTTTGCCAAAGCGGCTTTAACTCTTGCATTGACGGTTTGGTCGGTTTCGCCAAAGTACTGTCTGCGCTCGCTGTGTCCTATGATTACGTATTCTACGCCTAGTTCTACTAGCATATCTGCGCTGATTTCACCGGTGAAAGCGCCTTTCTCCGCCCAGTGTACGTTCTCTGCTCCGAGTTTGATATTGGTGCCTTCGATAAGTTCGCCTGCCGTAGCAATATCGGTGTAAGGTACGCATACCACTACTTCTGCCTTAGCGTCTGCAACGAGCGGAATAAGGTCTGTCAAAAGAGCCTTAGTGCCAGCGATTGTATTGTTCATCTTCCAGTTTCCTGCAATTATAGGTTTTCTCATATATATACCTCGTAAAAATTTTTCAATTTGATTTTTATTTAATTTAGTTTATTTGGCTTTGTTACGATTTGCTCAAAATAACGCGATAAAGCATACTTTTATTATCGACGAATTATTCTGAGCGTAGCAACGTCTTATTTCTCGTTCAAGCAAGCGATACCCGGAAGAACTTTTCCCTCAAAAAGTTCCAAAGAAGCTCCGCCGCCTGTGGAGATATGCGACATCTTGTCTGCAAAACCGAGTTGAGCTACTGCCGCCGCGCTGTCGCCACCGCCTATGATGGTCGTTGCGCCCTTAGCTTCTGCCATTGCTTTAGCCACCGCTACCGTTCCGTTTGCCAAAGTCGGATTCTCGAATACTCCCATAGGTCCGTTCCAAATTACCGTCTTAGCATTTTTAACTTCATTGGCAAACAACTCTCTTGACTTGCTACCGATGTCCAAGCCCATTTTATCTGCCGGTATCGAGCGAATATCGCATTCGCTTACTTCGATAGGAGCATCGATAGGATTGGGGAAGGAACTAGCGATTACAGCGTCTACAGGCAACAAAATCTTCTTGCCGAGCGACTTTGCTTTCTCAAGCATTTGCTTACAGTAATCGAGCTTTTCATCGTCTACCAAAGACGTGCCGACCTCGCTGCCTTGCGCCTTAGCGAAAGTATAGGACATACCGCCACCGATTATAAGCGTGTCGCACTTGTTGAGCAAATTGTCGATAACTTTGAGTTTATCCGCAACTTTTGCTCCTCCAAGAACGGCTACGAAAGGATGAACGGGATGCTCAAGACTGTCTGCCATTACGCTCAATTCTTTTTCGATAAGGAAACCGCATACTGCGTCTTTTACAAAGCCGTACTCAACGATACCCGCCGTCGAAGCGTGACTTCTGTGAGCAGTACCGAAAGCGTCGTTGACGTATACTTCTGCGTACTCGCTCAACGCTTTGCAGAACGCCTCGTCTCTGCCCTCTTCTTCTGCGTGGAAACGCAAATTCTCAAGCAATACGCACTCTCCGTCTTTCAATGCGCCAACCTTTGCCTTAGCGTCTTCGCCGATTACGTCCTTAGCAAACGTAACCTTGCCGTCCAAAAGTTGATTAAGTCTGTCGGCTACGGGCTTAAGCGTCAACTTGACGGGGTCGTTCTTCAAAGCCTTTGCGATTGCCTCTTCTTTTGCCTTTGCTTGCTCTTCTACAGGCAATGCTTCGATAGCTTTCTTTTCCTTTTTAGTCAAGCCCACTTTTGCGCTGAAAATGCTGTGCGGTTTGCCCATGTGAGAGCAAAGAATAACCTTTGCGCCTTGGTCCATAAGATACTTAATCGTCGGCAATGCGCCTTGAATACGGTTTTCGTCCGTAATAACTCCGTCTTTCATAGGCACGTTGAAGTCTACTCTTACTAGACACTTCTTACCTTTTACCTGTACGTCTTTGATTGACTTCTTGTTCATATACAGCTCCTTATATATAAATAAATTTTTACAAAAGCATTATAGCACTCGCCGAATAAATTGTAAAGAATATCAAATAAATTTTTAATTAATAGGATTGAGATTTAATTAATCTTTACTTGTCGGCATTTGGCTTTCGTCAGTATTTTGAGCAGACAATTCCTCGACCTTATTTTCGACGTTATCGATATTATCTTGCGCAGTCTGCTCTTGCGCAACTTGCTCTTGCTTATTCTTATTGAAAAGCGAGCAATCAAGACGGCGAAGATGCGCTCTATCGGCGTCGCATACGGCGATAAATTCTCCGTTGTATTCCTCTATATGCATACTTGCTCCGCACCCCTCTATATCGCAAGGCGTCTTGATAGTGAGCGCGTAAAACGTATTACCTGACAACATATACGGCGGTTTGCCGTAGCTGATTTTCTTGACGGCAAAATTGCTTTTGCACATAGCCTTGACCATACGCAATTTGTAGCCGTTGTCTATCGCGAAAGCTCCGCCCGTCGCGCATATTACGAATATGACAAATATCAATGCAATTCTCAACGTAGAATTAAATTGCAATCTTCCAAGCAAAAAGATAAGCCCCACGCAAATTACTATAGTGATTATTGCCAAAGCTAATTTCAAGCTTGTGACTTTCTTCATCTTGTCTTTATCGCACACGGCAGTTGCCTCGACCTCGCCCATATCAAGGTCGCGAATATCTTGCAAGTCCTCGGCTTGCAGACTTGCTTTTGACAGTATATACTGCTTTTCTCTCTCTTTGGCTTGTCGGCGCTCGAAGAAAGACATGCGCTTCTTCTCGCTGACGAGTTGCGCTCCGCACTTCTCGCAGAACCTTACGCCGTCTTTATTTTCATGCTGACAATTCGGACATTGCATAGACTATTTTTCTTCCTTAATTATTTTATCGTTTGGAATACTTTCCAAAGGTTTTCTTTGCGCGTCGAGCTTTTTTACATTCTTCCTATATATACCGTATACTACGCACATCGTGACCGCTCCGGCAAGTAAGAGATAGCTACCTATGTGCGGTTGGATTTGACCTCTGCCCGCGCTTGCGATACCTACCGACACAAAGAACAGCCATTGCAAAACCGCAATTGCGGAAAAGATAATGACCGACGTAAAGAACAATTTGCCGTCCTGCTTTTTAGACCTCTTTATCACCGTAACCGCAAAGAATATCACGATTGCGATAAAAAGCAAAATACACAGTATCAATCCAACGATATACGCTCTATCCAGCATATTTATATCTTCTTGCGTAACTTTCATTAAGAACGCGTTGTAAATTATCTCTGGACTCAGATCATTGGAGTCGGCGTTGACTTTGGCAATATATTCAATAGAATTGGAATACCCTTTTGTCGTAGCGAAAAGAAAATCAAATGCCGACATATCTACTCCGATACTCATAGTTTCGTCTTGTGTCACAAGGTCGCCCAAGAACTCGCTCAACGACCCCGTAAAATTCATGCTAAGCAAAGGAAGTAGCAAAATAGATATAACAGCTACGGCTATGACTATCGCAACCGTGATATTCAACTTCTTATCCCACTTGCCCCTCTCCAAGTCAAGCGCTTGGTTGTGACGCATAATCTCTCTTTGCTGATTGCTCAAAGCATCGGGGTTTTTCCTTTTTGACCTCTTCGCCATATTTTCTCCTAAACTTCTGATAACAGATATATATTACTATATTTTTGCCCGATTGACAAGGTATGAATAATAATTTGCAAAAAATATACACTAATTACGGCATACAAGAGCGATTTATATGCTAAAAAAACTACAGGAGGAGATTATGATAACTATTATTGCATTGATATTGGTTACAATCGGCGCTCTCAACTGGCTTTCGGTAGGAATATTTAATTTCAATATCGTTAACTGGATATTCACGCCCAATGCTTACGTGGGAGCAAGAGTTGTCTATGCGCTCGTAGGTATCGCAGGCGTATGGCTAATAGCTTATTTGATTTACAACAGGTTTTCACCAAAGCGTATCCATGCCGTTGAAGACATGGCGCATCACAAAAGACACGAAGATTATCACGAAAACAAATAAGTAATCAAAACAAAAGACGGTATGCCCTTAATGACATACCGTCTTTTGAATTTTTTCATTCGTAAGTATTAATTGACAGCCTTTAGACTTAATATAAACTTCTGGCCGTTGGTGAAATTAAGAGTCAAGCCTTCCCCGTCATTTGTGAAAGTACCCATATAATATTCTTTGAGTAAAACTTTTAGGTCAAGAAACAAGTCCTCTATCTCTACTTTATACTGTAAATCGTTTAGTTGCGCATTGAAGATGTGTTCGCTGCATTTGCTTTGGTTTTGTATCATATGTCTGCCTCCTAAAGTAAATTTAATAACCGCGCTAGTTATTTTGCTAAAGTATACCACCGAAATTACGCGTTGGTATGACATATTTTGTCGAATTTTGTTTATTTTTGATTTGTTTTGTAGAAAAGTGATTTTTTCTATAGTATTTCCGTGAAAAAAGTATATTTTTATTCTCTTATGTATATCTGAATCAAACTGTCTATGATTAAATTGCCGTCATATTGAGTAAGAATTTTTGTCCGTTGTTAAGTGTGATTTTAAGCGACTTGCCGTCGTGAGTAAAAGTAGCGCAATAATATTCTTTGAGCAGTACTTTCAAATCTAGTAGCATATCGTCAAGACTTAATTTGTAATTAGATTCGTCAAATTGAGTATCAAAAATATGTTCTGTGCTTTTACTATTATCTTTCATCGTTGTACCTCCTTATATTTTTTCACATAGTTGTCGAAACTTCGTGTATCTATATTATAGGTTATATATTTACATATTTCAAGTGATTTGTGTACGTATTTAACATAATTGTAATAATAGGAGTGACGAATTTATGAGTATTTTGTCGAATTTTAGCGAAACGTTGGCAGAATTGATGTTAATATACAATCTGAAAGCTGAAGACCTTTCAAAACTAATACCGATTGAAAGGTCAACAATTACAAGACATTTAGAAGGAAAGACCATCCCAACATTGCCAAATGCAATAGAAATTGCTGATTTCTTTGAATGTTCTTTAGACTATTTATTTTGTTTAACTAATAAATATGAAAAGAAGAAGTATCTTCCCTGTCCACCATTCTCTCTAGCATTTCAAGAAATATTAAAATCCAATAAATGCACTAGATATAGGCTTGGTAAGGATATTAAATATCCCAACAATACTCTTATTGACTGGTTTTACGGTAAGCGTATTCCTAGAATGGATAATGTAATAAAAATCGCAGACTATTTTGGTTGCACGTTAGATGAACTTGTAGGAAGAAAGTCTGTTGATTAAAATAACTACAAAAATTTTGATGCTCGCACAATGAAATATTGATTGTTCGCCATACTGTCGCTTAGCCCGGAATAACGCAACAACATGCTGATAATAAGGAGATATTTATAAATTAATCATGTTAGATAATTTTAGCGAAACGCTGTCAGAACTAATTTTAATGCACAACTTAGACGCTTCAAAACTTGGAAAACAAATAAGTATTGACAGGTCTACAATCACAAAATATTTATCAAAAAGATCATATCCCGAACTTTCATATGCAATTAAAATAGCAGATTACTTTGGTTGTTCGTTAGACTACTTATTTGGCTTAACAAATGACTACAAAAAGAAAACGTACTTACCATGTCCTCCTTTCTATCAATCATTTCAAGAATTATTAAAATCGCGTAAGTGTACTAGATATAGACTCTGCAAAGATATGGAATTCTATGACCAAGTAGTTGACGATTGGTATAATAACAAACATATTCCAACTATGGATAAACTTATAAAAATCGCAGACTATTTTGGTTGCACGTTAGATGAACTTGTAGGAAGAAAGTCTGTTGATTAAATAATGTACGGCAATTTTACAAGTCATATTGAAATAATCGGTTGAGATTTCTCCATTTCGTTTGGCTTCAGTCGAAATGACGTAGAGATATTTCGACTTCGCTACGCTCCGCTCAATATGACGGCTAGGTAGCGGTTAGTCTGTCTTTAATACGTCACCTTGAGCGTAGTCGAAAGGTCTTTATCCGATTAAAACTTAAAAAAGCCAGTTGTAAGGCGTTAAGTGGTGTTTGCAATTTATGTACATTTATAGTTTTTGGGGCTA
>CAJTPC010000013.1:0-15641 GCA_910578245.1 uncultured Christensenella sp.
CACATTTTGGGGCGTTTAATGTAAAATCGGCTATTATTCAATAAAAAATGACAAAATACTCTTTACGCCTTATTGTACCATTTAGGGTGGGTATAGGTTGGGAAATCAAGGAGTATTTATTATGAATAATATACCGAACGGCTTAACAGTCATTTATTTCAATGATAAAGACAAGAATATATATGCCGAATTACCGCCCGACAAAGAGCAAGCAAAAAAGCTGTCAAGGCTCGTTTACCGTGAGGCAATGACAACCATTAGTACCGAAAAGACAACCGACAAGCCGCAAGATTAACTTGCGGCTATTTACTTGCCGTAAAGCGGGTAATCTGATAGCGGCAATTCCACTTGGCAGAATAATTCCGTATTGTTCACCTTGAATATTGTTATGTTCTTATTTGCAATAATCCGCTTCACCAGTTAAGATTTCAGACTGCATTATTCTAGAATGTGGCAATTTAAGAATGATGCAGTCTTCTTTTATTACTTCAATCTTGAAAAATTGTGTCAAGATTTGTGTCAATCTATATCAGTTCAAGTACATCATTCGTTTGTAGACGGTATACACGTAGGTAAATTTGCTGATGTACTGCAAAAATATTTGAATTCTTAATTACGGATTTCTCATGACATCAAAGCCACAATGCGTGAAAAAGGAGAATGTTGGATATGCAAAGAGAAGAACTAGAGAGATTAGTTGGTATTGATAAAGTTAATATCTTTTATGATATTGTTGATACAATAACATCGTTATACGATATGGACCAAATTTGGAGTGACGGCGGTAAAAAATGGACTTATGAATATAAGTTTAGAAAGAGTGGAAAAACGTTGTGCGCATTTTATTTTAGAGAGAATATGTTAGGCTTTATGATTATCTTTGGTAAAGATGAGAGAAGTAAAGTTGAAGAAATAAGAAATGAACTTTCGTCTGATGTACTAGAAATTTATGATAATGCCCAAACGTTTCACGATGGAAAATGGTTATGTTTAATATAACTAATTATCTAATAGTAGAAGATTTAATGAAATTGCTTTTTATAAAAAGAAAACCGAATAGAAAGTAACATAGCAATTTATAGTGATATTCTTAAATCATATAAATGCTCTAAGAATATCACTTTATAATATGACCAAATAAATTTTGATAGATTAATTAAAATAATCAAATTCGACTTCGCAACTGCCGTTCCACGTTTTATCCCATCCGCTTGGCGGAGTGGAGAGCTCACAATATATCTTTAGATTTGGGCAATTTACAAAAGCCAAAGCGCCGATACGAGTTACGCCTACCGGTATAACTATCCTCGTCAAATTAACGCAAGAAGAAAAAGCGCCTTGACCGATATCGGTAATTCCACTGGGGAGCTCTACGTTCTTTAGACTGCTGCAACCGGAGAAAGCAGACATGCCGATTTCCATTACGCCGTTAGGAATCTCAATGCTTTCTAAGCTGCTACAGTTTTTGAAAACGCCATCGCATATAATATTCACTTCGGACTTAATAACTATGCTTTGTAAATCGACACAATTTGCAAAGGCATAAAAACCTATATAGTCCACGCCTGAAGGAATTTCTATACTTGTCAAGCCTTTGCAACCCTCGAATGCAGAGGAGCCTATACTCTTCACATAATCGGGTACAACGCTGTTTTTGCAACCTAAAACCAATCTATCGGTTTGTTTTTCTATTAAACAATTATTTTGGCTCTTATAAACGGCATTGTTAGGTTCTACAGTAATGCTTGCCAGATCTACGCAATTATAAAACGCATAATAATCAATTCTTGTTATATCGGCAGGTATAATCAAGTCGGTAACTAATTTATTGTTGAGATATAATTTATGCGCGTATTCCAACGGGTTGGAGTAACTGCCATTGAAATTTATATTGCACCAACTTGACATATCCGTAATATATACGCCTTGCAAAGCGGTGCAGTTGTAAAAAGCGTACGTACCGATACTCATTATATTTGGGGATAATGAAACGCTAACTATGCGGCTACAATTCCTAAAAGCGTAACTGTCGATTTGAGTTACGGGTTTTCCTTGATATGTAGACGGAATGACGATTTGAGTAATATTGTTATCTTTTGCCAATCCTTTAACGGTGTAAGAAGCTTTATCGGCATTTAATTCGTATACAAATCCGTCTGGATTAGAATTTCCGCTACTTAACTCGTTGTCTTGCTCACCGCTCGGCAAGCCCGCGTTCCCGCTTGGCGGAGCTTCTTCATTACGGTTATCGCAACTTGCCAACAAAAGAGCGCATATAATAATCAACACGGTCATAAATATGAAAATTTTTTTATTCACAGTTTGTCCTCCGATAACTACTATTTTGATTTTATTATATTCTCTGTAGAATGAATTCGCAAGTATTTTTTGTAAGAAAGTATAGATAGTGACTCATATCTGCCGTATTTACTGTGAAAAGCATTTTAGTTACTTGCAAAAGCGAGTAAGTTTTTGTATAATATACTTTGAAAGCGAGAATTGCTTTTATGACTGTAAAGGATAGAATGAAACGTTCGAAAATTTCAAAAATAACTACTTATCATTATGTAAAATTCGTAGGGCGCTTGCTTTTATGTTTAGCTGTCATTTGTTATTATATTGTAAAGAAAGTAGATAACACTCAAATTGATCCTTTACTTGACGGAATAAAATCAAACAAGTATTTGGGCGCAACGCTGTTGGGCATTTGGGTGATTTTCGTTATTGAAACGCTATTGCGGTTTTTCCCTTCGGAATTAGAAAGCATAGGTTGTCAAAAACAGTTTAAGCGCAACTACGTAGCTAAAGAGCCGACGGAAAAGCCGATTAAACAATCGGGGTGGAGAACATTCGCCGTAACGGTTGCGTGGATAGCGCTCAATGCGGTATTCGTTACGCTGTACTTTACTAAGGTAATCGACGGCGGAGTATTGATAATACTCAGTTTGCTCTATTCGGTGGGAGATATGGTATGTATACTTTTCTTCTGTCCATTTCAAGTATTTTTTATGCAAAATCGCTGTTGCGTTTCTTGTCGTATATACAACTGGGACTATCCAATGATGTTTACGCCGATTGTGTTTATAAAAAATGCGTTTTGCATTTCAATATTTGTTTTAGCTTTGGCGCTAGTAGTGGTATGGGAGATTTTATATCGCAAGTATCCGGAAAGATTTTGCAGGAATACCAACAAATCGCTCTCGTGCGCCAACTGTAAAGAAAAGTTGTGCAAACATAAAACTCATTTGCAAAGTTTTATAAAAAAATTCAGACCGTAGAAGAGATAAATATGAAGTATGCAGTAATTGACGTAGGTTCTAACTCCGTAAGACTTATGGTAAGCGAAGAGTTGAAGACGAAATACAAGAAGATAAATACAACTCGCCTTGCAATGGGACTTGCTTTGACGGGACAACTTGACGGCGATAGAATGCTTGCGACGGCAAATGCAATTGAGGAATACGTCGAGCAAGCAAAATCCGAGCAATGCGACAAGATTTTCGTATTCGCTACCGAGGCGGTTAGAAGCGCAGACAACAAAGACGAGTTTATCAAGTTATTGAGCGATAAAGGAATTGATATCGACGTGGTGGCAAGTCAAGACGAGGCCAAATTGGGCTTCACAGGCGCGTATACTGACGGAGTGTGCTGCGTTTTGGATATTGGCGGAGCAAGCACGGAACTTGCAGTGGGAGATGACAAAGGCTTGATTTACGCTAAGAGTTTGCCAATAGGTTTGGTACGTATATACGATAGGTGCAAAGAGAATCTGGAAGCTATCGACGAGTATATTGCAAGTTTGATACACAAGTACGGCGAGTTGCCGAAGTTTGATAATTTGCTTGCTATTGGCGGTACGGCTTCGACATTTGTCGCAATCAAAGAAAAAATGAATATTTATAATCCGCAAATGGTAGACGGATATATGTTGACAAAAGTTGTAGTTGATGAGTTGACTGAGCAAATACACGCTATGAAAATTCAAGACAGATTGCTTTTGACTGGATTAGAACCAAAACGAGCTGACGTAATTGTGGGCGGAGGAAGACTATTGTCAGCGATTATGGGTATGCTTGGGAGGGATTATCTCATAGTTAGGGAAAGCGATAATCAAGAGGGATATCTAAAATGTAAAATGGGAATATCAATATTAGGTAAGAAGTAAGAGGGAAAAGGGAATAAGTAAGAAGTAATAGTGAAGAGGGAAGAAGTAATAGGAGAAAATATTGAGAGGGATAATTAATTTTCACAAATTTTCAAAAAACTCTTGACAAAAGTCTTTTTTTCATTTATTATTGTAAAGCATTGACTAGACGCTTTTAATATCGCGGGTTGGAGCAGTGGTAGCTCGTCGGGCTCATAACCCGAAGGTCGTTGGTTCGAATCCTTCACCCGCAACCATTATTAGCCGGTGTAGCTTAGTTGGTCTATAGCGGTCGGTTCATACCCGACAGGTCATTGGTTCAAATCCGATCACCGGTACCAAAAAATACGAACTCCCAAGGGAGTTCGTATTTTTACTTATTACTTATCACTTATTACTTCTTCACTAAATGTCTTTTATGCCTAAAATATAGTCTGTAGAAACGCTATAGAATTCAGATAATTTTATCAGCTGTTCAAGTGATAATTGTCTTTGCCCGCTTTCATACTGAGAATAAGTATTTTGTTTAATATTAAGAATGTTGGCAACATATTGTTGTGTATGCAAAAAACTAATTTGCAATTGCGGTGAGTGTGGATGTATTTATTAACATTTGCTCTTCGTTCTATTCACTCTCATAGCGTTGAGAATTGCCACTATTGCTACGCCTACGTCGCCGATTACGGCGAGCCACATACCTGTTATGCCTAGCGCGGAGAGAATCATTATTAAAGCTTTGACTGCCAGAGATATTACTATATTTTGCATTACGACAGCCATAGTCTTTTTAGCTATGCGTTTGGCTGTAGCAATACCTCTTAAATCGTCTTGCATAAGCACTACGTCGGAGGCTTCGATTGCCGCGTCGCTACCCACTCCGCCCATTGCGATACCTATGTCGGAGCGCATTAGAACAGGCGCGTCGTTTATGCCGTCGCCGACAAAGCAGAGTACATCGCCTTTCTTTTTATCGGCGAGCATCTTTTCTACGTTTTCCACTTTATTTTGAGGTAGAAGCGATGCCTTGTAGCTTGTCAAGTTAAGTTCTTGCGCTACGCTCTTAGCGATTGCTTCGTTGTCGCCGGTAAGCATTACGGTATTGCAATTCATCGCGTTTAACTCAGAGATGACGGACTTTGCTTCCGGCTTTATCTCATCGCTTATAATCAGAGAGCCTACAAATTTGTCGCCGTGCGCAACGTATACTACGGTGCCTATACCATCTTGAGGAATATACGGTATATTGTTTTCTATCATCAACTTTTCATTACCGCAATATATTACATCGTCGAGTTTTGTCGCGATTATACCTTGACCTGCCACATTAGTATGAGCGTAGTCATCAGTTAGGTCTTTGCCATAGCAAGCAATGATAGATCTTGCTATTGGGTGAGAAGAGCCTTGTTCTGCAATACTAGCAAGACGTAATACCTCGTCTTTGTTTTCTTCGGGAGATATAGCTGTGACGGCGAAATTACCCATTGTCAACGTGCCGGTCTTATCAAACACAAAAGTATTTGCCTTATTTAGAAGCTCTAAGTAATTTGAGCCTTTGACTAGTATGCCGTGTCTTGACGCGCAACCAATACCTGCAAAGAAAGAGAGAGGTATGGATACGACAAGAGCGCAAGGGCAGGATACGACCAAAAAGCTCAAAGCTCTGTATATCCAACTGAACCAGTCGCGTGTAACTATACCGGGGATAATTGCAAGAAGCAATGCTGTACATACTACGATAGGCGTATAGTATTTGGCAAACTTGGTAATAAAATTCTCTGCCTTAGATTTTCGCGACGAGGCGTTTTCAACGAGTTCCAAAATCTTTGATACAGTGGAGTCGTAAAATACCTTAGTTACTTTTACGTGGATTTGAGACGTCATATTGACGCATCCGCTTACAACTTCGTCCTCAACGCCTGCTTCGCGGGGAAGAGATTCGCCCGTCAAAGCCTTGGTGTCTAAAGTTGTCGAGCCTTTGATTATTACGCCGTCTAGCGGTACTTTTTCTCCTGCGTTTATCACTATGATATCGCCGACAGCTACTTCTTCTGGGGCGACTTGCTCAACGGCTTCGCCACGCACTACGTTGGCGTAGTCGGGGCGTATATCCATAAGAGATGAGATAGATTTGCGAGATTTGCCTGTCGCATATCCTTGGAAAAATTCTCCCACTTGATAGAATAGTAACACGGCGCAAGCCTCGTCAAATCCCTCTACGTCTTTGCCGGAAATTCCCGTATAGACGCCAAGCGCGAAAGCTCCTATAGTCGCCACGCCCATAAGGAAGTTTTCATCCAATACTTGACCGTGAGATATATTGCGAATTGCTTTGAAAAGCACATCGTAACCAATTACCAAATATATTGCAAAGTATAGGAAAAAGGGAAGCAACCAACCGACTGAGCTATTGGTGACGCTTGCGAGATTTACTATCTTGTCAACGATAATTACTGTCAAAAATGCTATAAGCGCAACAAGTATTCTCGTCAATTCTTTTTTTTGTTTTCGAGTTAAATTCAAATTTTTCATTTTCTTTTACCCACCGAATTCCAACAGTATAAGCCAAAGCGTATTCTGCGGTTATATTCAGCGTAAGGCATACTCCTCGTTATTTATTAATTTAGTTGTACTTTTGAACAAGTATTCAATTATTCGCCATTAAAAAACGGGTTATCCCATTTTGCGCTGCAGGGGAGCACAATATAGAAATCATGCTCCCATATATTATATTAGCGAATAATTCTAGTGTCCGGTTCGACTTTTTTGCAAACTTTTACGACTTCGTCCATTATTTCCTCAAAGCGGGAGTCATCGGCTTCGATTGTCATTTTTTGCGTCAAGAAATTGACGTTGATTTGACTTACGCCGTCAATCTTTGCGATGTTGCGCTCCATCTTAGCCGCGCAGTTTGCGCAATCCAAGTCCTCAAGTTTATAAATCTTTTTCATAAAAATACCTCCGTATTATTGATTTTATTCGTTGACGTGAGAAAGACCGCATTGCATTATAAGCGTAACGTGGTCGTCGTCCAAAGAATACTTGACCTCTTTACCTTCTTTGACTCCCTTGACGAGTTTGATATTGCGAAGAACTCGCAGTTGATGAGATACTGCGGATACGCTCATATCGAGAATATCGGCAATTTCGCCTACGCACAAGTCGCGGATTTGCAGACAACTCAATATCTTTGCTCTGGTTGGATCGCCTAGCGCTTTGAACAGTTCAGCCAAATCATAAGTAGTATCCTCGCTTGGCAGTTGCGCTCTTATAGAAGTTGTCAAGTCTTTTTGGTCGTTCATAATTCCTCACCACATTTGAACTATTATTCAAATGTTCAATATTATTATATTCTCCGTTTTTTGTTTTGTCAATACTTTTTTACAATTTTTTTTTAGTACTTATGATTTGTAAGCTGAGTATAATTGCAAACTTGATGAATAAATGATAATATAATGATAAGGAGAGTAGATATTTATGGGAATGAGGAAAAATTTTGTAATTTACGCATTATTATCAGTCTTGGTCGTAGCTCTTGCGGTAATAGGTATAGTTGTCGTTGTGAATAATCAAAACCAAACTAAGGGCTACGTAAGAGTTAAAGCAGTTGTGGTTGACTATAGGGAAAAATTTGACTATGACGATTATGAAATGATGTATAGCGAAATCGTTGAATACGAAGTAGATGGAACTGTTTATCTAGGGTACAATAACGTTTGGACGAATGTGCCGAAAGGAATCGGAAAAGAGATCGAAATAGCTTACAATCCTGCTAATCCTGCGAAGTGCGTTTTTGTTAAAAGCCAAAATTTGTTACCTATAGTTTGTTTTAGCATTAGCGGAGTAAGTTTATTAGCGTTAATATTGCAAGTAATAAAGGATATTATAGCAAAAAGAAAGAGTAATGACGGCTATTATGAGCATAATTTGATTGCTTGACGAGATATTAAATAAAGAATGCGAAAGATAGAGATAAAAGAATTTTTCGGCAAGGTTTTGGCGGAAATATTCGTAGATAAATATAATTGTATAGTTTGCGATGAAGAGTTGAGAGATACGTTGAAGTATGGACTTTGCGAGCAGTGTAAATCCAAATTGACGTTTATTCAAAGCAAGATATGTGAGAAATGCGGAAGATTGCAAATCAACGAAGCCGATTACTGTTTGACATGTCAACAGCATAAGCGAGAGTTTGATTTCGCCCGTTCTTGCATAGTCTATGACGACGTGGCAAAAGAGATAGTCAGGGGTATTAAGTTCGGCGGTAAAAAATACTTTGCAAAGTATATCGCAAATTTTCTCGTAGAGAAATATCATAGCGCTTTTGACGGAGTTAAGATAGACGTAGTAATTCCCGTTCCTATAACTAAGAAAAAGAAGAAAAGCAGAGGATACAATCAATCTTGGGAAATTGCAAGGAACTTTGTAAAGGCCGTAGACTTGCTTGCAGACAACGATATTGTTGTAAAAATTAATGATACCAAAGAGCAAGCAAGATTGAGCGGAGTAGAGCGAGAGGAAAATACGGTTGGCGCATTTGAAGTAAAAGACGCCGACAAAGTCAAAGATAAAATCGCGCTTATAGTAGACGACGTTATGACGACTGGCAGTACGGCAAGCGAGATAGCAAGAATACTTAAGAAGGCAAAGGCGAAAGAAGTATATTTATTGACTTTTGCAAGCACCAGATATAAGGTGGAAGGCGAACGTCTAGAGCAAGAACGAAAGCAAGATACGGCGCAAGAAGAAAACCTAACACAACAAGAAAAAGACCAAGTAAACGTTCAAGACGCAAGTCAACAAGAAATTTAAAATCAACAATAAATTAAATATCGAGGGGGAAATTATGAAAACCAGATGGTACAAGGACGCGGTCGTTTATCAGATTTATCCGCGCAGTTTTTGCGACGGCAACGGCGATGGGATAGGCGATATTAGGGGTATTATCTCAAAGCTTGACTATATAAAAAGTCTTGGCGTGGACGCAGTATGGCTTTCGCCTGTATATAAATCTCCCAACGATGACAACGGCTATGACATAAGCGATTATAGAGATATTATGGACGAGTTCGGCGCGCTGGACGATTGGAAAGAAATGATTGAGGGAATGCACAGCCGAGGCATAAGACTTATTATGGATCTCGTCGTAAATCACACATCGGACGAACACGCTTGGTTTGTAGAAAGTCGAAAAAAGGATAGCAACTATAGAGATTACTATATTTGGCGAAAAGGCAGAGGTAAGAACGGCAAGAAACCTCCAAACAACTGGACTTCAAATTTTGTCGGTCCTGCGTGGGAATACGACGAGCAGAGCGGAGAGTGGTATCTGCATTTGTTTTCTAAAAAACAACCCGACCTAAATTGGGAGAATCCCAAAGTTCGTCAAGAAGTGGCGGATATTTGTAATTATTGGTTCGACTTAGGCGTTGACGGCTTTAGGTGCGACGTAATCACCTATATTTCTAAGCGCGACGGATTGCCAAACGGCAAATTGAAATTTCCTCTTATTGGCAATGAGAATTATATCGTAGGTCCCAACTATCATAAGTATATACGCGAACTCAATGAGCGGAGCTTTTCGCGCTATGATAGCATGACGGTGGGTGAGTCTATAGGCATAACTCCCGACAACGCTTTTGAAGCTATTGACGAGAGCGTAGGGGAGTTGGATACGGTATTTAGTTTTGACCATATGGGCGTAGATTTTAAGATGAACGTAATTCCCGCAAAATTCAATTTAGCAAAGTACAAAAAAATACTCGATAAGTGGCAACAACTTCCAAAGACCTGTCAACCTACTATATTCCTTGAAAACCACGACCAGCCTCGCTGTTTACCGAGATTTTCAGGAGATTATGGGGATAAACGGGAACTTGCCGGTATGGCGCTTGCCGCTTCAATGCTCTTCATGCGAGCTACGCCGTATATATATCAGGGACAAGAGATAGGAATGACTAATTGCGATTTCCGTCAAGAAGACTATCAAGATATTATGTCTGTCAACGCTTTGAAAATGATTAAGAGAGTCTGCCCGATTCTTTTGCCTTATGCGCGTAAAGTTTTGCTTAAAAGGGCTAGAGACCACGCTCGTACGCCAATGCAATGGACGGCAGGTGAAAATGCAGGCTTTTCAACGGTCAAGCCTTGGATGAAGCTAAATCCAAATTATAAGGAGATAAATGTCGAAGACAGTGAGAGCAGAGAGGATAGTTTGCTTAACTTCTACCGCAAGGCGCTTGCGTATCGTAAAGGAAAAGACGTAATTATTTGCGGTGATTTTAAGCTGGTTTATCCAAAGAGCAAAGATATATTTGCTTACGTTAGAGAGTATCATGGAAAAAGACTTTTTGTAATAGTCAATTTCAAAAATAAAAAAGTTGATTTCAAACTTCCTAAAGATTTGACTTTTAACAACTGTTCTTTGGCGCTTAATAATTACGCGGACGCGTCTAAAACGTTGAAGGATATGAAATTGAGAGAGTATGAAGCATTAGTTTATGAATTATAAGTTTTATACATTGTATATCAAATAAAAAAAGATACTATTCGTAAGTGAGTAGTATCTTTTTATAAGCGTATACTTCTATTCTTTTGGCGGAGAGTCTTTTTCAGCGTATTCTTCCGCATATTCTTTATTCATTGCTTGCGTAGTTACATCTGAGCCTTTTTCTATGGAATTATCACTGATTTCCGGCGTAGCTACCTTGATATCGGGCATACCGTCGGGAGTTTGCGGAGTTGATTCTTCTTCCGAACTTGAGTTTTGCAGACGTTGAGCGCGCAAAGTTTCTAGCTGTTTATTGATAGCGTCTCTCTTTTTTGTAGTAAGTCTATATCCAAGCATTGGCAATAGCGACAATATGAAGCATAGACCGACAAAAATAGTATAGAAGAATACAAGTTTTATCTTAGTTGATTGACTTTGAATATCAGTGCCTTGTTGGTACTTGCAGACCTTTAGAAGAATTGTCGGCGTAAAAATGCCGGTGATGACAGTCATAATAGTCGTGACGATAGTCGCGGAAAACGTGACTGTACCTTCTAATCGTTTGCCGCCGCTTTGCAATTCGATTTCATTGAGAACGTCGGCATTAAAGATGTTGGGCAAAAGATTGGAAGAGCCAAACTGTAAGCCGATAAGAAAAAGACTTGCAATAAAGGCAATTTGCCAGCCCACGCCGCCTTGCTTGAAATAGATATATGCAATAAAGAATGCCAAAGTGTTGGCAAGCATAGAGTATATTCCGAATATAGTATAGACCTTGATTGGGTCCATTTTCTTTATAAGTTTTTTGACGATAAGCATACTTATTACGGTGCCTATACCTGTAGGCAGTCCAATAAGAATGTATTTTGAAGTATCGCCAAGTAACGCGCCTGCTACGAATATTCCAAATCCCATACCGAGAAGACGAACTTCTCTGATTGCGTTAGTGAGCGTCAAGAACCAAAAATTCTTGTTCTTTACTACGTGTGTTATGCCGTCAAGCGGAGAATTCTTTTTGTTGTTGTAAGGTACGCGCTCTTTGACTTTCAGCATTGCGTTTGCTATAAAAGCCACGTAAAGTATTGCGCACAACGCCAATGCGATAATATACATTGTATTTTTAGAATAATAACCGCTCGTCACGTTGCCGTTCTCATCGTATTTATATTGGAAGAAACCAAATATTAAGATAATGACAAGCGGGGCAGAACTCATGATCGAACTGAAAAATCCGTTGGTTGAAAGTAGCGAATTGCGTTCTTTTTCGTTGGGGGTCATTACTATAGCTACAGAATTAGCCGTTGCAGTCAAGATTACCAGCCCGTTGTATATGACGTTGACCGCCACGAGATAAAACATGGCAAGTAGGGTATTGGCGTCGGAGAAGGGCGTATAGAACATTAAAAAGCCGAATAAGCCCATAGGTATCGCCGATATTAAAGCTATAGGTCGGAATTTGCCTCTTTTGCCGTGGAAGTTGTCAATAAAAGTCATTATGCCAAATCCCACCGCAAAGCCTACTAGCGCCACAATAACGTTGAGTATTTGCTGATTAGTTTCGTTGAGTTTAATAATATTGTTTACGTAATCGTTTTTGTAATTAGTAATCATACCGATGAACATACTGTAAAAGCCTGTTCCCAGCACGTAAGAGTAAAGTTCGTATTTGGAGATATGTGTTTTGGTCGAATCGAGGTTGTCTACAGTGATTATATTTTCATCTGTCTGCCTAGACTTGCGTTTTGACATTCTCCCTCCTAAATTGAGCTATTTTCGGCATCCAAAAATTACATAAAATTTCATAAATAATACATAAATTTTCAATACGATATAATTATACCATACCTTATTTGATAATGCAAGAAATATTATCCTCAAGTTTTATTTGACAAATGCAAGCGAACTGTCGCTTAATTTAATAAATATAATCATATAATAATATACCGTTGCAAAAACCACTGAAAAGTTGCAAATAATTGGTTTTTAGAGATAAAGTCAATATAGAAATCATAGCATGAATGAAGTTGAATATTGCACGCTTAATAAATTGAAAGGTTTTAACGTTATATCAAGAGGGATTTAAGAACTTAATAGGAGAAAATATGAGAATATAAATTAGCCAAAATAAAGGTGGAAGTAAAAAAGACAAATCTATTTAGATTTGTCTTTTTTGGCGCCCTCAATAGGACTCGAACCTATGACACTGCGGTTAACAGCCGCATGCTCTACCGACTGAGCTATAAGGGCACTTGCACGATAAGCATATTTATATTAATGTAAATTGAAGTATTTGTCAAGAGATTTTTCTCAATTTTTCAAAAAATTGTTTTACGTCTTTTCTCTATCGTTGTATTATATGTTTTATCGGGTGATTTAGTTACGTAAAAAGACGGCAAGTTTCCTTGCCGTCTTAAATTATATTAATTATTTAATTATTTAGCTTTCTTTGAGGCTTTAGCTTCTTCTTTAGCTTTAGCCTTTTCTGCCTTTTTCTTTGCTTTATCTTCTTCGTCGCCGCCGATATTCTTGAGGACCAAACCTAAGCCCTTGAAGAATTTGCCGTTCATAATAGTGACAACTCCGTCAACCATCTTCATGTTGAACATGCCTTGCGAGGAGAAAGCCAAAGCTCTCATCGGGGAGGTCTTCATTACTTCGTAAATCATGAGGTAGTTGGGGTCGTCTTTCTTGGCTTTCATGCTCATTCTTATTGCAGGCTTTGCAATCTTGAGAGCAAATCTAGCGAGTCCGCTTGTATGCGCCATATCTTCAAAGGAGTCATCCTCAGTGAATTCGCCTTTCTTAGCCATCTTGCGGTAATCTTCTTTGATGTCAAGACCTGACATTGCTACGAATTCTTCTTTGGTAATTTCCTTGCTTGCGCTAGGAGCGGAGTACCAGGTGCCTTCCGGAGTTGGAATAATTTCAGCAGTATCGGTAGAAGTTACCGTTACTGTATCTTCAAGACGGATATCTCTGCTTGACGCGCCGATCATAATCTTGAAATCACCGCTTTCAACTTGCCAATCGCTCGCGTTTACGTTGTAGAATGCAAAACTGCGCTTGTCAAGAGAGAAAGTAACGCTCTTCTTTTCGCCGGGTTCTAGAGATACCTTTTCAAAGCCCTTGAGCTGTTGAGCAGGAGTGTATACGCTTGACTCAACGTCGCCTACGTAAAGTTGTACGATTTCTTTACCTTCTACGTCGCCAACGTTTTGTACGTCTACTGTTACTGTCAACGTATCTTGGTCGGTTATGTTCTTGGACGACAAAGTAATATTTGAATATTCAAAGTTGGTATAAGAGAGACCGTGACCGAATGGGAAGAGTACAGGTACGTTTGCCGTATTGAAATATCTGTATCCCACGTATAGACCTTCTCTGTATTCTACGCTGAATCTTGCGCCGGGGAAGTTCTGAGTTGAAGGAACGTCTTCGAGTTTAAGCGCAAATGTTTCCGCCAATTTTCCGCATGGGTTAGCTTTGCCAAGCAAGAGGTCTACGCATGCTTCGCCGGAAGACTGACCGCCGAGATACATGCAAAGCACACTGCGTACCTTGTCAATCCAAGGCATTTCTACGCTCGCGCCCATAGTAAGCACTACGTTGACGTTCTTATTTACTTGAGCAAGTTCGTCAATCAATAAGTTGTGGCTTTCGGGCATATTAATATGCTTTCTGTCAAAGCCTTCTGCTTCATATCTGTCAGGCAATCCTGCGACTACGAGTACAGTGTCATAATTCTTTGCAAGCTCTACAGCGTTTTTGCGGAGTTTAGCGTTCTTCTTGACAGACTCGTCAGAGAGGTCGTAACCGCTTGTGAATTCATATTCTACGCCTGCATCGCGCAAACTTTGTTCGATGCTGGTAATTTTGGTGCAGTTTACGAAAGAAGAACCTGCTCCTTGGAATCTCGGCTGTATAGCGAGTTCGCCAACGAGCAATACTTTTTGCGACTTGAGTGGCAATGAGCCGTCGTTTTTGAGCAATATAGCGCATTCTTTAGCGATATTCTTAGCAATTTGATAATGTTGCTCTTTATCGTAAGTAGCGTCAGTCGGATTTTCCTTAGACGTCATTACGAGGTCGAGGATTCTATCCACAGCTTGATCTAATACGCTTTCATCGAGAGAGCCGTCTTTGACAGCTTTAACTATAAGTTTGTCATTCATACCGCCGCTTGAAGGCATTTCTAGGTCGTGACCGGATTTGATGCCGTCCACACGCTTGTTTGTAGCGCCCCAGTCGCTTACTACAAGACCTTCAAAGCCCCATTCATCTCTCAAGACTTTGTTGAGCAGGAAGTTGTTTTCCGTAGCGTAAGTGTCATTGATAAGATTGTAAGACGCCATTATCGAGCGAGGTTGAGATTGCTTTACGGCAATTTCAAAAGGCAAGAGATAGAGTTCTCTCAAAGTTCTCTCGTCAACAACGGAGTTGATTGTCATACGGTAGGTTTCTTGGTTGTTTGCGCAATAGTGCTTAATAGACGTTCCTATATTCTTACTTTGAACGCCGTTGATAAAACTGGCGGAGAGCATACCTGCGAGATATGGGTCTTCAGAGAAGTATTCGAAGTTACGTCCGCAAAGTGGACTTCTTTTGATATTCGTACCCGGTCCGAGAACCATGGCTACGTTTTCTGCAACTGCTTCTTCGCCTATCGCTTGTCCAAGGGTGTAGAGCAATGACTTATCCCAAGATGAAGCCGTAGCCGCGGCGGTAGGGAAGCATATAGCGTCAACCGATACGTTAAGGCTGGTAGATACTCCGCTTGAATCTTGCTTTCTCAATCCGTGAGGACCGTCGCACATCATAACTGAGGGGATGCCCAATCTTTCGACTTCTTTGGTGTGCCACATATCCTTGCCTGAACAAAGACCGGCTTTTTCTTCCAAAGTCATTTGTGCAATTAAATCTGCATATTTCATAATTTTCACTCCTGTGGTATTTTGAATAATAATATAATGATACCATAATTTAATTATAATTTCAATATATTTATATAAT
>CAJTPC010000013.1:15674-37720 GCA_910578245.1 uncultured Christensenella sp.
CCGTATTAGATTTTGTATATTATTGATATGTTATTCGCCTTTGTTGATGGGGGTATGTCCTACGAGTTCGTCAAGAGATACTTCGAGAAAATCCGCAAGTATGCAAAGACCTTCTATGCTTGGTTGACACGTGCCGTTCTCATAGTGAGAAATAGTACGTTGAGATACGCCGAGCAACTCTGCAAGGACAGTCTGCGATACTCTTTTGAGCTTTCTAAAAATTCTTAAATTTTTGCTAAAATTCATTATGATTCCCTCTCTTTTGTCTAAAAAATTTAATTTTTCAATATACTTCAAAGCACACTGTATTTATAATATAGCATAATTTTGCGTATATTTCAAGAGTATTTTTAATTTTTTTTGTTGCGATATGCAAATGAGAGGTCGTTTTAGCTTTTCCATAAATAATTGTATTTTAATCAACGCATAATATTTATATATAAAAAATAGTTAAACAGTTGATATTATGTAAGTCATTTGCTATAATAAAATGGTACAACCAAGGTTAAAAGGAGTGAATATGAGAAATAAAATCACAATAATCGTCTGTATATTGCTCGTTGTGTGCATAGCTATGTTTGCAACTGCGTGTCAGCCTAAAGACGCAGACGGATTGATAAAACTCTCTACGCCGAAGAATTTGGCGCTCAACGGTAGTGTGTTGAGTTGGGACGAAGTAAAAAATGCAAAAGAGTATTTTATTTCAATAAACGGAGAAGAGCAAGAACAAAGCGTCACCAATACGACTTGCGACTTAAGTTTAATCGTAAGGGGTTACGGCAATTTTTCAATCGCGGTTAGAGCATACGGCGACGGTGAAAAGTACGGAACCAGCGACAAGAGTTCGGCTATCACTTATCGAAAGGGTAACGCTCTGGATACTCCTATCGTGACGATAACTGATAAAGTGGCGACTTGGAGCGCCAGTGACAGAGCGGTAAATTATTCTGTCAAGGTCACGGACCGTAAAGGTAAGACTATTGACGAGTTGACTACGGAGTCTTTGTCATATAGTTTTGACGACGAAGACCTTTACGGAGAATACGGAGAGTATATACTAAGTGTCATTGCAAATCCTGCGTCGGACGATACTGAATATTCTCCTTCTACTGCAGGCATAAAATCTTATTACAATTCAACGGTTTTGGCAGTTCCTGAGTTTAGCAGTATGTCAGGTACGACAATATCTTGGAAAGCAGTGTCTGCAGGCGGTGATTATAAGGTCACTTATACTTTGATAATGTTGGACGAGGACGGCAACATCGTAGGCAATTCGGGAGAATTGTCCAGCACAAGTTATGCTTACCGTAATAAGTTCAATTTCGATGAGGTGGGCAAATATATCTTTAAGGTTAGAGCCAACGGCGATAACAACGTATATCTGACAAGTCCGTACAGTGAAGAAAACGAGGACTTCGTTATTAATAAGCTTGCGCCGATAGAACCGGACAATATCAAGTTGAATTATGCCAATGACGGCTCGGCAAAACTATCTTGGAAGATATCCGCCGATTCTAAAGCAACGGAGATTGCTCTCAATTTTGGTGCTCCTAATTTGACGACGACAGCTTTGACCAAAACAATTTCCAATAATCTCAAGTTTGTGGAAGCGTCAACGTACGATTTTTATAAGTATGACGCAGGCGGAGAAAACGGTATAGCTAAGCAAGACGGAACTACAATTCTCGTATATCGCGATGAGGCGGGGGACGCCATAATTCGTTACAACAGCGCAGATTACTCTCTCCAAGATGCAGACGGTAAAACAGTAACGTGGGCAAATTATTCGCATAGCGCGAACAAAGTAGATATAATCTTCGACACAGCCAAGAGCGCGTTTGTCTATGATGTGAAAGAATATCACAATTCGGACGGTCACCTTGTAAATCAAGATACTTTGCAACTTAAGGTACAGCTTTTTGAAACCTCCGGAAAACCGCGTTTCTATTGGGATAGCGTAGACGGAGAGAGCGACTTAGCAGTAAATAGAGACGTAGAATACGGCGCTGACGGTACAACGATAATTTATCATACCTTTGAACTTATGCTCAACGACGTATTTATTAAAGATTCAACTGATTCTGACGATAAGTATACCGTAAACGATGAGTTTTACGGAAAGCTCTATGACGTGTCGCTTTCGGCAAATCGCAACGACTCTAACAAATATATTGCAAGCCAAAGCGTTACGGTAGAAGGGCAGTATATGAGCTATAAGGTGCCTGAATATAGGGACGGTAAATATATCGTTACTAATGCCGGCGAATACGCTTATATAATTTTGAATGCATTTATTAATCCTAGTAGCGCCAACGAATTCTCAATCGAGAATAACATCGATTTCAACGGCTATGAAATCGCTCAAATAGCCAATTTCAAAGGCATTATCGATGGCAATAATCATACAGTATCTAATATTTTACTGGGCAACAAAGTATTGACGGCAGACGGCGTCATGAAGAACGATAACCAAGAAACTTTGCAGTATGCTATGTTTGCAGATATCGATAGTAATTCTATAATTCGCAACGTATTCTACGTTGGTATGAGTTTTGCAGGGTATGACTTGGAGAAACTAAGCGACGAGGTTAAAACTATCCAAGTCGCTCCTATAGCAATCAATAACAACGGAACAATCAGCAACGTGCTAGTTCAAATAAATTCTATAAAGGCAGAAAGCGCTGACGTAGCGGGTATGGTTATCAATAACAACGGAACAATAAATACAGCGTCGGTTTACGCTACGCTCGAAGGTAGAAACGTAGGTGGTGTAATGATAAACAATAAAGCAACTGCCGAAGTTTCTAACGTAGGTTTTTACGGCAAAGTTATAGCTGCCGTTGGCAAAGTTTTGCCGAACGGAGCGCAGTTGAATACAATAGGCGGAGCCGGATTTGTTGTAAACAACGAGGGTAAGATTGAGAATAGCTTTGCGATAGGCGATATCGATGATAACGATAAGAGCTTTGTAAGCGTAACGGCAGAGCAACTTAGCGGTATCTACGCAGGCGGTTTTGTTGCAATAAATAGCGGTAGCATAACAAATTCTTACAGCGGTGAATTTACTCTCAACAACATAATCGCTACAGTTACGGCAAACGGAAACAATGCTTACGCAGGCGGTTTTGTAGGATATAATGACGGCGCTATAGAGTCTAGCTACTCAACAAACGAAGGAGCAGGAAGTATAGCGGGAGGCTTTGCGGGATTCAACGGCAATAGCGCTAGTATAATTAGCAGTTATTCCACCGGTGGCGCTCGCAACTCAGACGAGAACAGCGATAGAGGCGCATTCGTAGGCAGAAACGAAGGAACTAACAATATTGTTAATTGCGCAAGCTACTCTAGAGACGGCAGAGATAATAAGGCTGTTGCTGGCGTGACTTCAACAGACAGCCTAGAGGAAATCGTTGGTATACTTTACGGCGAAAATGAAGCTAAAATGGGTATGGTAGAAGAAGAGAACGGATCTCGCAGATACCGCAATCCTATAATCAAAGGGCTTATTTACACCAAAGATAATACGCTTACTGCTCGTCCGGGACAGACAGGCAATGACTTGTCAGAC
Source organism: uncultured Christensenella sp. (assembly GCA_910578245.1). Taxonomy (GTDB): domain Bacteria; phylum Bacillota; class Clostridia; order Christensenellales; family UBA3700; genus RACS-045. Next base: position 19,243 of record CAJTPC010000013.1, read on the forward strand.
GTATTGACGCGCATAGCATTATTAAGCGATGATGCAGGAGAAATCACGATTATCGTACACGGTAACAATACCGGCAAGGGTAACAAGATAGTTATCGAACTCAAGGCAGACGGCGATATTGCGTCAAGATATATTTACGGAAATATTATTTAGTGAATAAAAACAGACCTCTTCGGAGGTCTGTTTTTTATTATTTTAATTCACACACCATTATGTATTCTTCTGAATTTTCTTCAACTATTATAAAACCAATGCGCTTATACATTTTAACTGCGTAATTCTCTTTTTGAACAGCAAGCGAAACTCTTTTGTAACCGCGATATTTGAGTAGCGAAATCATATTTCGCATTAGACTTGTTCCAATGCCGTAGCCTCTATAGTTTTTGTAAATAGAAATAGCGAGCGATGGGGTATCATTGTCTATATGTCCGTAATCGTTCATAATTCTTGCCCATACAGCTCCGATAATCTTACCGTCTATTTCCGCAACTAATGCTACGTCGTCTTTTTGCTTTCCAAAGTCTTTGACGTAGACTTGTAATTCTTCTTGTTCGATTATATTCTTGGGAGGCGGAGTAACGCCTTGAGGAATGAAAATCGCATTATACAAAAAGTCGTTTAATAGAAAGTATTCGTTTGGTTGCATTTCTCTTACGTTATATTCCATAAGTCTATTATAGCAATTTTGGAAGAAAAGTCAAAGAAGTTTTTGAATAAGCCTACCTAATTTTGATTGACAAATAGATAAGAATTAACTATAATGTCAAATGTACCTCAACTAATGCACTCATAGCTCAATTGGATAGAGCGTTCGGCTACGGACCGAAAGGTTGGGAGTTCGAGTCTCTTTGGGTGCACCAGACGCAACCTTATTCGAATGATTTCGTTAAGGTTGCGTTATTTATTGGGAATATTTAGCTAAAAGAATTATTGATTTTTTTGTTATTTTCTGTAGATGAAATGATTGATTTTTTAGAGCGTATTATGATAGATACTAACGTAACTACGTATAACACACAGCACGTTATTAATACTGCGCTAAACCAAATATAAAAAGATTGAGCGTTGCTCAAATATTTATCATACATAGCTACGATAAATATGAGATAAGCTAATTGAAAAGTTCCAAGTAATCCGTGAGTAATGGAGATGCTGATTTTTTCATAGGGTGTTTGCTCAAGTACTAAATATGCTATAATATCCGATACTAAAAGCACAACTACTAAAATAAAATGGATGAAAATTTCATTACGGCTTGCGTATCTATCTATCGTCCAGTCACTTGTCCAATGAGCGGGGATAGTTTGTGGTAAAAATCGCCAAAGAGCAATAAATGAGATTGTGCAAAAAAATGACACAAAAACGTTTGCTGAAAAAAGACACTTATTTAGTATTGTTTGATTTTTACGGTTATTCTTATTAGCGACTTTAATATTTTTACCAAACATAGTTATTTCCTTTAATATTTATTATAGCAGTAGATATGACAAATGTCAAATTTGGTTTTAATCAAGGCGATATGGCGAGCGATAGAGTATCATAGTTGATATGGTATACAAAAAGCAAGGCGTAAAGCCTTACTTTTGCTTATATTGTTTTCTTTTAATTATTTTACTTTTTTTCTTTGGTATTTTTTGAGTTATTTTCTTTCTTGTCAGATTTCTTCTCGTCTACCTTACCGTCTTCGGTAGGCGTAGCGGGGGAGGCGGAAGGCGAGGAGATACCCACGACTTCGTCTACGGCGATGGAAAAGGCGATGCCTTTGCCTTCGCTCTTAAGTCCTGCGTTGCGGTAAATTGCGTGAAGTACGTTGTCCTTAATATCCGCAGGGACCAAAATCAAGACAATATCTTTATCGGGTTGTATGGCTATATGGAAAAACTGCTCGGCTTCTTTATTGGCGGTACCGCGCGCATGGATAACCGTTCCGCCACGAGCGCCTTCTTCCTTTGCCGCGTCCATAACTAGTTCTGAAAATCCGGCGTCTACTATGCATAAAACCATTTCATAATTGTTCATTATTTGCTCTCCTTAACCGTCATTCTGTTGTTGCTTAAAAAGCCGTAAATCAGCGTGCCTATTACGCTTGTCAAAGGTATCGTGCAGGCTACGCCTTTACCGTCCTTTATGGTGTGGAATTTCTCTTCCAACGTGCGCAATGCTTCATGAATTTTGTCTTCTTGTATTACGCCGAGAATAACTGCCTTATCGCTGTCTGTCAAACCTAGCAGGCTCATCATTTTGGCGTTTGCCGTACCTTCTGCAAGTATGACCATTTGCATATTTACTTCAAAGGACTGTATAAGGTCGGTATAATATTCGGCTTTTTTCCTAGCGATTATTGTCACAAGAAGTTTGAGCCTATTACTCTTGACCGTATTAGACGCAGTAACTGAAGGCTTTGCTTTTTGGGAAGCGTTTTGTTTGCTTTCTTTTTTGCTATCGGTTGCGTGTTCTTTATTGTGGTTTTTATCTCCCATATAGCCCTCCTACTTAAAGTAAATAATCTGCTCGTCGTCGGCAGAGAGTATTCTCTTCATAGCTATCTTATTGCGTACCTTTGCCGACATAATGGCTTTGAAACCTAGCGCCTGAATTGTAATCAAAGGCGTCATTGCTACCATTGCGACCACGCCGAAAGCGTCGGTTAAGATAGAATCCGGTCCGCCGTTGACGGCGACGCACGAGCCTACGATTAATGGCAAAATAAAACTTGAAGTCAATGGACCGCTGGCAACGCCGCCGGAATCGAACGCTATCGCCGTGTAAATTCTGGGTACGAAGAATGATAGTCCCAAAGAAATAAGATAACCCGGTATCAAATAGTATAAAAGCGAGAAGTGGAATATAATTCTAATAATAGAAAGACATAGGGATATGCCTACCGCTATTGATAGCGCGAGCATCATTTCTATTTTCTTGACACCGCCGCCGGTAACTTGTTCAACTTGCTTATTGAGAACGTGTACCGCAGGCTCCGCCAATACTACTACAAAACCTATTACGAATCCAAATACGGCAAGAATAGCTTTGGAGTAACTTGCTATCTCTGTGCCGAGTTTGTAGCCGATGGGCATAAAGCCTACTTCCACTGCGACTAGGAATATGACCAAGCCCACGAAGGTGTAGGCGATACCTATACCAATCTGAGCTAGTTTTTGACGGGGAAGTTTAAGCACCGTAAATTGCAATATTAGGAAGAATGCAACTATCAAAGCCAAAGCTACGCCAACGTTCTTGACGTTGCGCAAAAGCGCGTGACCTATTGACTTAAGGCTCTCCTCTACAGTGTCGTAGGAGGCGAGAGCATTTAACGTATCTTGCGATATTTCGCCTTTGGAGCAAAGCGCAAGTATCATTACCGCAATTATAGGACCAATAGAGCATAATGCTATAAGACCAAAGCTGTTTTCGTTGGCGTCCCTACCGCCGACGGTAGTGGCTATACCAAATCCGAGCGCCATAATAAAAGGAACAGTAATAGGACCCGTAGTTACGCCACCCGAATCGAATGAAATGGAAAGGAAGTCGTTCTTTCCGCATTCAATAAGTATTGCGCAAATTGCAAACAGCATCATATAGAAAAACATCAAAAGCATTGAAAGGCTTTTGTGGAATACTATTTTGAGAATGGAAAGGATAAGGAATATGCCCACGCCTACGCCTACGGTAATGATAAGTACCATATTGTTCATAACTTCGCTGACTTGCGAAGCAAGGACGGAGAGGTCAGGTTCCGCAACGGTAATGAGTACGCCCATTACAAAACATACGGATATGAGTACGACTACCTTTTTTGATTTAGTAAGTCCCGTACCTACGTGTCCGCCCATAGGCGTCATTGCTAAATCCGCTCCCAGATTGAACAGTCCAATACCCAATATAAGCAATACGGCGCAAATAGCAAATGTGATGCGCTCGGTTGCGTTCAAAGGCGCTAAGGGGGTAAAAGAAAGAATAAGTACGATAACCGCAATCGGCAAAACCGAAATAAATGATTCTTTAAGTTTTAATAAAAGCGCCTTAATCATTATTGCTCCAATCTTTTCACTACACTGTAAGATAATTTATTCATAAATAAATACAAAGTCTTATATATTATATCATAATTTTAAGTATTAGGCAACTGTACAATTTTGGTTTTCTACAAATTTAAACATAAAACATGTTTGATATTATATGGATTTTTGTATTGAAATTATAGATTATTTGTGATATAATATTAAAAATACGCGCGTTAATCGTATTTAAGGAGAAGGTTATGAATTATTGGAAAAAGTTGTCGGTATTCGACGTAAATTCAATCAAGCGTTACGCATCGGGTTTTCCGCTTGATAATAAGGGCAATGCTACTGCTCAGTGTCTTGACGGAGAATGGGATTTTCGTTTGGTAGAGAATCCAAACAAGATACCTTTGGGATACGAAAGCGTAGGCGCAACGCTAGAGAATTTCGATAAGATAAAAGTTCCGTCCAACTGGCAAATTCAAGGCTACGGACAGCCGATATATACCAATTATATTTATCCTCATGCTTTGTCGCAATACAATATAGCAGACATACCTCGTGTAAAGACTCGATATAACGAAGTGGGTTGTTACGTCACTGAATTTGAGGCGCTGGAGAGTCAAAAAGATATATACTTGCGTTTTGACGGTATCAACAGTTGCGCAGATATCTACGTCAACGGTCAATTTGTGGGATATAGCGAAGATACTTTTTCTCCGCAGGAATACGATATAACTCCGCTTGTAAAGACGGGTAAAAATAAACTTGCAGTGTCGGTATACAGATATACGACAGGAAGTTATCTTGAAGACCAAGACATGTGGCGCATATCGGGTATATTCCGTAGCGTATGGCTGATTTACAAGCCAAAGGCGCAAATAGCCGATTACTTCACTCACAGCGAGTTGATAGACGAATATACCAAGGCGAAGTTTGTCACAGACTTAACCGTAGAAGTTAAGGATATAGAAACTTGTGATTTAACGGCGAAAGTCGAATTGTCATTTGACGGAAAGAGCGTAGTAACAATGGAGCAAAGTATAGGGGGCGTAGCAAAACATACCTCTAAAGAATTTACGCTGTCGGCGGATATTGACGATGTCCAACTTTGGTCGCACGAATATCCTAATCTATACGATGTTGAAGTAAAACTTTACAACGGTGAAGAGCTGATAGATACGCGTTGCTCTCACTTTGGATTCAGAGAGATAAAAATAGAGCCGATGAAAGACGGCAGAGGACCTTTTATCAAACTCAACGGTAAGATCATCAAGATATACGGAGTAAACCGTCATGAATTCCATCCCGATTACGGTCATGCTGTTCCTGCGGAATTGATAGAGAAAGATATTCAGCTTTGCAAAGCAAATAATATCACGTCAATACGTAATTCGCACTATCCCAATCAAGACGTATTCTATGAACTCTGCGACAGATACGGCATTCTTGTAATGGCGGAGACAAATCTTGAGTCGCACGGACTTGCTATGTTTTTGCCAAAGAGTAGCAAAAAGTGGAAAGACGGATGCGTATATAGAGCGACGAATATGGTTAGAAGACTTCGCAATCACCCGTGTATCATAAGTTGGTCTATGGGCAACGAGGCGGGGTTCGGCAAGGATTTTTACGCCATGAAAGACGCAGTAAGACAACTTGATAAGACGAGATTTATACACTACGAGCCAGACCAAAAGGGCGAGGTGGGCGACGTTCTCAGCGAGATGTATTCTAAGGTTGAGAAGATGTCTGTCATAGGCGAAAACAAGCCTATGCGTCACTGCTTGGCGCTTTGGTCGCCAATGGGTAGCAAATACACTCCTCAGATGTATCGCAATTTGCCGTTTATTCAATGTGAATATGCGCACTGTATGGGCAACAGCCTTGGCAATTTCAGCGATTATTGGGAAGAATTTTATAAGTATGACAGATTGGCAGGCGGATATATTTGGGACTTTGCAGACCAAAGTATACGTCGCGTTGAAAACGGTAAAGACAAGTGGTGTTACGGCGGTGACTTTGGGGATAAACCCAACGCAGGTCGTTTTGCCTTTAACGGTATAGTAAGAGCCGACCGTTCGCCAAATCCGGCTTTATTCGAGGTGCGCTATCAATACCAACAAGCAAAGTTTACTTTAGATGGTAATACGCTTACTATTCTCAACCGCCACAGATTTACCGACTTAAGCGAGTTTGAGTTGAAAGCGACCTTGGTCGCCGAGGGGCAGGAATTGTATTCAAGAACCTTTTCAGTAAATTGCGCGCCTGACGAGAGCGTATCGGTAGAGCTTCTCGATAAGCAGATAGATTTGCCAAAAGACAAGGAAGTAGTATGTAACGTCGCTATGTCTACGACAAAGAATAGTAAGTGGGCGGACAAAGGACACGTGGTTGCGTACGAGCAATTCGTACTTCAAGAATACGATTTTACCGCGCCTGAAATTGTTAAGGGAGCAACGTTCAAAAATGAAGGTAAAAACTACGTTATTACAGCCGGACAAATCAAGTTCGTATTGGAAAACGGTTTAATAGTATCAGCAACAATAAATGGCAAGGAAAAGTTAACTTCGCCTATAAGACCTAACTTTGTGAGGGCTACTATCGACAACGACGCGCTTCCGCAAGTGCCAAAGATAATTGCTAATACCGTCATGGGCGTCAACGCTTTTCGCAATGCGCAGAAGACTTTGAAAGCAAAGCGCGTATCAGTGAGAGAAGAGCAAGGAGCGGTTATTGCAGAAATTGACTGGAGTATGAGGTATCTCAAAAAGCTTCATACAACGTACGTCTTTGGCGGAGACGGGAGCATCGATATGCAAATGAACCTCGTATGTTCAAAAGATTTAGAGAGATATGGTTTTACTTTCCGCTTGGCAAAAGGCATTGACGGCATTGAAATGTACGCTAAGGGACCGCATGAGAACTACTGTGACAGAGCTACCGCGTCAAAACTCGGCTTGTGGAAAGGCGCAGCAGAGGACTTTATACACGACTATCTCTATCCTCAAGAAAACGGTAATCATACAGGAGTGAGATACGCGAGCGTTGGCGATGAAAACGGCGTGTCAATCAAAGCGGTTGATAAAGCCTTTGAGATGACTATTCATCCTTATACTTGCGATACGTTGCACAAAGCGCAACACTTGCATGAATTGGAAAGAGAAGATATGCTTACTATTTGCGTAGACGGCAAGCAAAGGGGAGTTGGTGGCGATGTGCCTGCTATGGCTTGCACTAAACCGCAATACAAGATATTGCCAAAAGAGCAACATTCTTTGCATATTGTAATCAAGTTTTAATTGAATATTAAACTATTTACTGTATAAATTTTCTTAACTCAACAAATTTTGCGTAATAAAAAGCGGGAGTGAATCTCCCGCTTTTAGTTGTTTATAGTTTTAAGCAATCTTTTTAATCACAAAAGTTTCAACTTCGTTGTCGCCATTGTCGCCGTTCAAGTCGGGGTTAGACGAAGATTGCGGAAGAGTAGCGCTACACGTAATCGAGTCTGAATCAGTGAAGTATCCGTGGCCGATTGCAGTCACGACTATTTCGTAACCGCCGTTAATCGCGATAGAGTTGTCGTATGCGACGTCCGTCAAGTCTGAGAACTTGATGCTGTAGCCTACGTTTCCGTTGTTAATGATAGACGTTCTGCCTATCTCGATTTTCTTGATTTCTTTGCCGTCGTTAATACGCAATTCGATAAGATATTCGTAACCGTTTTGTACGCCTTTCCAATTTACGGTGATTGACGCAGTAAGTTGGTTGTCGTCGTCGACGCCTTCGCTGATTGTCGCTTTAAGACCTCCGTTACCGTTGCCATCGTCGATTTCAACGGAGTTGAGTTTTTCCGTTGTCGAATGACCAATCAGAGTAAACTGAGAATCTTTGATATTGTCATTTTTGGTATTGACAGCTTTCACTCTAACGTAGTGATCGCCTACCTTGTTGACGTATTGCGATATATCTGCGCTGACTATATTGTTTTCAGTTGTGAAGTTTAGACCTTTGATTTCGTTGCCGTCGATAAAGATGACGTAACCGTTTGCGTCAGCAACTTGATTGAACGTAAGCGTGGTCTTAGTCACTCCCGCTTCATTTTTAACAGACGTTATGCTTAGTCCGGTAGGCATAGGCAGGGTAATTACGTAGTTGTATTTGACAGAGATAGAATCGCCGTCAACGTACAGCGTACCGTTGAAATCATCGAGTTTGTCTAACATATCGTAGTAGTTGCCCTTAGGAGTAACCGTGACGGTATAACTCTTGCCGGGGGTCTTGACGTAATCGGTTATGTCGCATTCCGTATCTCCGTTGGCAGTTATTGATACCTTAGAATCGGGAACTTGCGTTTGACCTCCGTCGTCATCGATTACTACAAAGCTGTAGGAAGTTGCGTACTTGACTTGAGCAACTTTACAATAAATTCGATTGCTGCGTTCTTCTATAATAATTTCTACCGGCTTAGCTAATTTCTCAACGTAAACTACGTTCTTGCAATTTGCTATATTTTGCGTAGTGTTCAAATCTTTGAATATTATCAAAGTATTAACGTTTTGATAATTGGGGCAGGAGTGTCCGTCTTGCATCGTGACTCTCTTTCCGCCTTCTATTTTGCTGACGATATTGCCCTCAATAACTGCGGTAGAGGTATCGTCAAGAGTCAAGGAAGATACTGACGCGTTACGTTCTACAGTTAACGCGCTGTTGGTTAAATCCATATTGACGTTGATTTTAACGCCGCCTTTTACAACAACTTCTTTACAGTCAGTAACTTTGATTTGGTGAGTGGACGGTATATCCGTTACGTTGCCGGCAAATACTACTTTGTCAGCTGTAATTTGCGTAGTTACGGAAGAAGTAGACTTGTCGCCGTACTTGTGTAGCGTAAGAGATTTAGCATTGACGGTCAAGTTTTCACAAGATACGTTCGCCATAATAACTATATCCAAGTTTGGAGCGTTAATGGTTATTGTTTCAGCCTTTAGATTTGACTTTTTGTGGGTGACAAAATTCTTGCCTTTTCTAGTACCTAAATACAAAGTACCCGTTTTTGTCGTGTTAATCGCAAAAGTTTTTGACACGTTCAACGTGTGTTTATTAAAGTCGATACTGTGTAAATTACTATCGTCTAAAGTCAAATTATTATTGCAAGAAATATTTTTGTCAAGGACGAAGAAGTGCTTTTCAAAATCTGTTTTAGAACCGATATTTTCTACGCTAAAGCCATCGGCATTTTTAACAAAAATTCTAGGAGCAGTGAAAAATACCACAGGTAATATGATTGCCAGCAATACGCCTACTAAGCATACGCTTGCAATAATTGCTATGATACCTTTTTTGCCAAGTTTTTTCTTTTCGCCATTTGGCTTAGCTTTTTCATATTTATTTTGCTTTTTGTCGTCTTTTTTTACTTTGTCTAATTTTTTTTGATCGGTAACGACAACGATTTCATTATCGTTTGACGTATTTTCGTCATCATTTTGAGATTGGTTGTCTCCGTGTAAGAACTCGTTCATTAGTTCTTCACCGCTAGAGAACACAAGTCCGCTTTGCGCTCCGGTTTCTTCGCTGTACGTTGCGCCGTCGGCAGGAGGTTGGTTTTCGCCTGCTTTTTGGGAATAGATTACGAACGGTACGGGATCGCTCGTATGAGTCTTTAATTTAAGCGGAGTAGGATGGTCGGGAGCAATGAGAATTTTGTAATCCTCATTCATAAGGTCAAGTTGCTCTTTTACATACTTCACGACTATAGAATCGATAAGCTCTATAGACTTGACTTTGTTGTCAACGTCGCCTTGGTGTCCGCATTCATCGGGAGCTTCCATATGAATATAGACGTAGTCGTATCCGTCCTTCAGAGCCTTAATAGCCGCTTCTGCTTTGCCCCTAAAGTTGGTGGTATAGGTGCCTGTAGCGCCCTCAACTTCAATTACTTTCATTTTTGCGCCAATGCCTATGCCTTTTAACAAATCGACTGCCGATATAACAGCGCCTTTTATGCCGTATTTTTCCTCAAACGGAGTGAGGTTTGGACGAGTACCTTCTCCCCAAAGCCAAATGCTATTGGCAGGGTGAAGACCTTTCTTAATACGATTCAGATTTATAGGGTGATCTTTTAGAAGATTATAAGCGTCTACCATAATATCCAAGAAAATGTCGCCGTATTCCCCCTTTGGAAGATAATCGGTAATCTTTTTATCGGATATATCGTGCGGCGGAGTGAATTCTGTGCCAAGCTCTGCGTTGTGCGCAACAAGACAGTGGCGGTAACTTACGCCAGCATAAAAATCAAGATACTCATCGCCTAAATTTTGTTGAAGAAATTCGATAAGCTGTTTTGCTTCTTCAGTAGAAATCTCGCCTGCGGAATAATCGAGCATAGTCTTGTCGGCAAAGTTTTCTTCATCGGAAAGCGTAACGAGATTGCATCTTATTGCAACATCGCTGTCTTTAAGGTCGATGCCTATAGATAGAGCCTCTAGAGGAGAACGTCCGGTATAATACTTGTCTGGAGCATAACCCATCATCGAGAGATTGGCAACGTCGCTACCCGGTTTCATGCCATCGGGAACAGTCTTTACAAGTCCCAATTTTCCTCTCTTACTCAAGTCGTCGATATTAGGCTTATTTGCCACTTCCAGAGGCGTGCGACCTCCAAGAGTCATATTAGGGTAATCGGCCATGCCGTCGCCCAAAATCACCACATACTTCATATATCCACCTACATAATAATATTACTATACATAGTTTATTATATTATATGTTATTGTCTAAAGTCAATAGATTTATTAGCAAGTTATACACAAATACTCGGCTAATATATACATCTACAAATTTGGATAGGGGGGATTATTTGGGAATTTTAATTAAATATAAATAGGACGCAGATTTATACGTCCTATTTTTTCTTTCGTATATGCTCGTCAAACTGTTGTTAAACTCAGTAAGAATTTTTGTCCGTTGCTAAGAGTGATTTTAAGCGACTTGCCATCGTCAGAAAAAGTAGCGCAATAATATTCTTTTAGAAGTACTTTCAAATCCAGTAGCATGTCTTCAAGACTTATTTTATAATCAAGTCCGTCAAGGTCTGTGTTGAGTTCTGTGCTTTTAACGTTTTCTTTCATTAGTATTCCTCCTTATTTTATTTATATAGTTGTCGACACTTTATATGAATACATTTTATATCAACTCCGTTCAGTTTTCAAGTAAATTATATATGTATACGACATAATTTGCTTAATAGGAGATGCGAATTTATGAATATTTTGTCGAATTTTAGCGAAACTCTGTCAGAGTTGATGCTAATACGCAATTTGAAGATCAAAGAACTTGCGCAACAAATTGGCATTGACGGTTCTTCGATTACAAAATATTTTAGAGAGGGTGTGATACCTAAGTTGCCGCATGCGATTGCTATTGCGGACTACTTTGGTTGCGCATTGGATTATTTATTTGGATTAACTAACGAATTTGTGAAGAAGAATTATCTTCCTTGTCCGTCTTTTTCTCAAGCGTTTGACGATATATTAAGATTCCATAATCGTACTAAATACAGACTGGCAAAAGACTTAAAAATTTCCAACCAAAGTACTATTGCTTGGCATAAGGGCAAGAGTATTCCGACCATGGAGAATCTAATAAAAATAGCAGATTATTTTGGTTGTACGCTCGATGAACTCGTGGGGAGAAAATACGTAGAATATGTTTAATAAAAACAGCTCTCTTTTATCGCAGTTTCCATAGGGAGTATTCGGTAAGCCGCAGGTTGTAGAGATTAAAGCGTGGCGTGGAGCCACGCTTTTTTGATATTTATATTGCGTGGACAAACGAGGCTACTTGTAGCCAAGTGAGATATAGATATGTTTTATATTTCCCGCAAAATTCAATCGGTTGTGTTCTTCCATTTTTCGTGATATAATGATTGTACGATAAACAGTAATTTAGCGGAGAATTGTTATCAATAGCAAAATCGTAATTAAAACGGAGAAAAATTATGGAATTGAGAAGAATAGCGGTAATTAAAAAGTCCTCAAATTATAAAGAAGTAAAAGATTTGATGAAGCGAGCGTTTCCTAAAAACGAACGTATGCCTATGTGGTTGCTCAATTATTGGGCAAAAAAAGACGGTTATGATTTTTGGTCTTACTATGACGGAGAAGATTTTTGCGGCATTTGTTTTGCAGTTATAAACAAAAAAACGGTGTTTATTTGGTATCTTGCCGTAAATGACAAAATGCGTTCATGTGGGTATGGCTCGGCGATATTAAACGACGTTAAAGAAAAATATGCGGGCTGTGAAATCACGTTAAACGTAGAGCCGTTATATACAACTGCGGATAATTACGAGCAGCGCGTAAAGAGAATTGCTTTTTACGCGCGCAATGGTTTTTTGAATACCGAGAAGATAATTAAGTTTAAGAAAGACGACTTTTTGGTGCTGTCAACCAAGAAAGATTTTGACGAGGTTACTTATAAAGAAATTTTGCGTAAACTATCTTTCGGACTTTTTAAGCCGAATTTTACACAAGAAAACAAGTAAAATGAAATATGGAATATATAGTGAACAACAAGCAATCTTGATATGATAAATTACAATTTATCTTTCTAATAAAGTTTAGCTAAAAGCACTCGAATAAAATGTCGAGTGCTTTTTTCATAATCTGAAAGCGTATCAATAAAATATTTGGGGGGTTCAATTCCCTATGAGAAATGCGCATTAGGAGAGCTGTTTTTATTTTTATTAACCTAATATGTTTTTATCTTCTTTTTCGCAAGGAACTTTGCAAGGGTATTTACCGGTAAAGCAACCTTTGCAGAACGTTACGGTGGAGTCGGGAGCAATCTTGTCAACGGTCTTTACGTCGAGGAATGCAAGCGAATCTGCGCCTATCTTTATTCTCAACTCTTCCATAGTATAATTGTTGCAAGCTAGGTCTTTTCTTGAAGGAATATCCGTACCGAAGAAACATGGATAGATAAACGGCGGAGAAGATATTCTTACGTGCACTTCTTTAGCGCCTGACTTTTTAAGAAGTTTAATGATATTGGCAAGGGTAGTACCTCTTACGATTGAATCGTCTACCATAACAAGTCTTTTGCCATTTACGTTGCTCTTTAGCGTATTGAGTTTAAGCGCAACGCTACGCTCTCTCATTGCTTGAGTCGGTTGGATAAACGTTCTGCCAATGTATCTGTTTTTGATAAGACCTACGCCGTATGGGATACCGCTTTCGTGCGAATAACCAATTGCGGCAGGAAGTCCGCTGTCAGGTACGCCGATTACGAGATCTGCGTCTGCCGGAGCTATCTTAGCAAGCATTTTACCTGCGTTCATTCTTGCTTCGTTTACGCCTTGACCGTCGATTACGCTATCGGGTCTGGCGGTATAGATATGTTCAAATATGCAAAGGCCTCCGCTGTGACCGCAATACTTGGTATTGGATACCATATTATCCTCGGTTACGACTATGATTTCACCCGGACGAACGTCTCTTTCAAAGGTCGCGCCAATTGTTTCGAACGCGCAACTTTCGCTTGCAAATACTACGTTGTCTTGCAACTTGCCTATGCAAAGCGGACGAATACCGTATCTATCTCTCACCGCAATGAGTTTTCTTGGACTCATAATGAGAAGCGAGAACGCGCCTTGGAGCATAGGGAAGACCTTTTCTACGGCTTCTTCGATACTCTTTGATTTAAGTCTTTGAATAGCAATCAAATAGGATATGACTTCGCTATCGCTCGTTGTGTGGAAGATAGCGCCCTTAGCCTCAAGTTTATCTCTCAATTCCTTGGCGTTGGTGATATTACCGTTGTGTGAAACAGTGAGATTGCCTTTTGCGTATTTTACGCTTATCGGCTGAGCGTTTTCCGCAGTATTGTTGCCCGTTGTGGAGTAGCGAACGTGACCTATTGCGATTTCTCCATTCAACTTTGCTAGAGTAGCGTCATTGAAAACTTCGCTTACAAGTCCCATATTTTTGACAAGCGTAATTTCTCTGTCGTTATTTACGGCAATACCTGCCGCTTCCTGACCTCTGTGTTGAAGAGCAAAAAGTCCAACGTAGATTTGTTGGGCAATGTTGCCAAGACGGGATTTGTCGTATATACCGAATACACCGCATTCCTCTTTGATATTATCTGACATTATGTACCTACCTTTTTGATTTATTTTCAAAATCAATTTTATTATATCAAATATCGCCTTTATAATCAAATACTTGATACAAAAAAATCTTGATTTTTTCAACAAATTTTGGAAAAAGTTTTCGCGCGTACGCGTAAAGTTATAAATATATAAAAATCAATATTATATGGAACGTTGCGAAGAGAATAGGCTCTCCTTTAACGAAGAGCCTATTTGTCGGTTAGTCGTCTTGAAGAGCGTCGTAACCTCTTTCGCCTGTTCTTACTTTGACGGCGTCTTCAACGCTATATACGAAGATTTTGCCATCGCCGTAGTTGCCTGTATACAAAGCTGACTTAGCTACGTTGATTACGGTTTCTACAGGTACTTTAGATACGACAACCTCTACTTTTATCTTTGGCAAGAGGTGAGAATCAATCTTTGCGCCTCTATAATATTTTGTGTTGCCTTTTTGCATACCGCACCCTTGTACGCTCGTCATTGTCATACCGGTGATACCTATTTCGTCGAGAGCGCTCTTTAAGTTTACAAATTTATCGGGACGGGTGACTATGCTTATCTTTGTAAGTTTTGGCGTACCCTCAGGGAGAGTTGGCGACAAATCGTTGATCTCTACAGCTTTATCTATAGCTACTTCGCCTTTTGAAGCAGAAGTTTCTACGCTTGGCGTTATGATAGCGTGAGACGGTTCAAAGTCGGCGTAAGACGATACGAGATTGTGTTCCATCAAGTCAAGTCCCAACAGTTCTTCTTCTTTGCTTGCTCTTAGACCGATAGTCTTTTTAATTAAGAGGAATATTACGAGGCTTGTAGCTACCGCCCAAAGGGCTACGACCGCGACTCCGAGGACTTGAATGCCGAAAAATCTGCAAGATTGAGCGAAGGTAAGACTGTCGCCGTTGAGAATATGTCCCGATATTAGTCCTTGCTTTTCGTCAAAGATACCCACTAACAGCGTACCTACAGCTCCGCACATACCGTGTACGCCTATTGCGCCGACAGGGTCATCGATATGGCATTTCTGGTCGATAAATTCAATGCCGAATACTACTACGAATGCCGAGATAAGACCTATAAAGAACGCGCCTGTGGGCGATACGTTGTTACAACCTGCCGTCACTGCAACAAGTCCTGCCAAAGAGCCGTTGAGCGTCATTGATACGTCAGGCTTTTTGTATTTAATCCAAGTGATTATCATTACAGTTACGGTAGCGGTTGCGGCCGCAATGGTCGTGGTTGTAAATATTTTAGCGGCGTTGTTTACTGAAGAAGCGGCTGCGCCGTTGAAACCGTACCAAGCAAACCAGAGTATGAATACGCCCAATGCTCCCAAAGTGAGCGAGTGCCCCGGGATAGCCTTTGACACTGTCTTACCATTCTTGTCTTTGGTATATTTACCAATTCTTGGTCCAAGTATGATAGCGCCTATCAAAGCCATAAGTCCGCCAACCATATGTACCGCCGTAGAGCCTGCGAAGTCTACGAAACCGAGTTTTGCAAGCCAACCGCCGTTGCCCCAAATCCAGTGAGCGGATATAGGGTATACTATCATACTTATGATAAGCGAATATATGCAGTACGAAAGGAATTTTGTTCTCTCTGCCATAGCGCCCGATACTATTGTTGCCGCCGTAGCGCAAAATACCATGTTGAACATAAAAGCTGGGAAGATATCTTCGCTCATCTTAAACGGGTTGATGGGCGTGCCTATAAATCCTCCCACGCTGTCGCCTAGAATAAGACCTGCGCCGAAGAGCCAGAATACGACGGCTCCCAATGCAAAGTCCATTAAGTTCTTCATAATGATATTGCCGGCGTTCTTTGCTCTTGTGAATCCGGTTTCTACCATAGCAAAACCTGCTTGCATGAAAAATACGAGAGCTACGCCGATTAAACACCAAAGCCCTAATGCCATATCGCTAGCCTCGGCAGTGGCTTTGGCAATCGCGTCTAATATGTTTTCCATATTATATATACCTCCAAAAATTTTTTACTTAGTTAATGACAAAGGCGCATAACCCGTCTGGGTTACACGCCTTTGTGTCTAATGTACAAACCTTATATTATTTACTGTCAGTCTTTGACAGAGAAGAGAATAGCTCCGTAAGTCGGGAACGGCCAATACTTGTCGGCAGTGTTGACTTCCATTTCGTCCGCCGTCTTTCGCAAGTTGTCCATAATAGGAATTACGTCCGTGCGGTAGAACATTGCCTTTTTAGTAATATCGTCTATAGCCTCGGCTTTGTGAACGTTAACGCCGAGTTTTTCCAAGTATTTTGAAGCGTCAGCAGAAAGTTTTGCCAACTTCTTTGCCGTATTTACTTGAGCGGTGGCTTCAAAGCCCAATTCTTTGGTAGCGATAGCAGTCTTTGCAAGTTCTTTTATGTATGTGGTTACGGCGGGAAGAATTTGTTTGTTTGCCATATCTATCATAGTCAATGCTTCGATATTTACTACTTTTGCGTAATTCTCAAGCAAGATTTCCGTTCTTGACTCTACTTCCAATGCGGAGAATATGCCGTGCTTTTCAAAGAGAGCTATATTCTTTGCGCTCTTGAAATACGGAATAGCTTCGGGGGTAGATTGAAGATTGAGAAGTCCGCGCTTGCCGGCTTCTTTTACCCATTCGTCAGAGTATCCGTTGCCGTTAAAGATAATTCTCTTGTGAGCGAGATAGGTTTTCTTAACAAGGTCTTTGACTGCCGACATAAGGTCTTTTGCGCCCTCAAGTTCATTTGCGAAAGCATCGAGAGATTCCGCTACTATCGTGTTGAGAATGATATTCGGACCTGCGATAGAGAAAGTCGAACCCAACATTCTAAATTCAAATTTATTGCCGGTGAAAGCAAACGGGGAAGTGCGGTTTCTGTCCGTAGAGTCCTTAGTGAACTTGGGCAAGGAGCTTACGCCTATTTCATATTCGCATTTTGCTCTCTTGCTGTATTTTCTATCTTCTGCGATTGCTGAGAGTATTCCGTCAAGTTCTTCGCCGAGGAACATAGATACTATTGCCGGCGGAGCTTCGTTTGCTCCAAGTCTATGGTCATTGCCTGCGCTTGCTACGCTAACTCTCAATAGGTCTTGATAGTCGTCAACAGCTTTTATAACAGCGGCGAGGAAGAGTAGGAATTGAGCGTTGTCTTCAGGGGTATCTCCCGGTTCGAGCAAGTTTTCGCCTTTGTCGGTGGACATTGACCAGTTGTTGTGTTTACCGCTACCGTTGACGCCCTCAAATGGCTTTTCGTGGAGAAGACATACCATTCCGTGACGGCTTGCAATCTTCTTCATCATCTCCATTGTCAACTGGTTGGCGTCGGAAGCAACGTTGGATTGCGAGAAGATAGGCGCAAGTTCGTGCTGAGCAGGCGCTACTTCGTTGTGCTTGGTCTTGGCGAGGATTCCCAACTTCCAAAGTTCTACGTCGAGGTCTGCCATATATTTTACCACTCTTTGCTTAATAGTGCCGAAGTAGTGGTCTTCAAGTTCCTGTCCCTTTGGAGCGGGAGCGCCGTAGAGCGTACGACCTGTGTATATCAAGTCCTTTCTTTTTTCGTATACACTCTTGTCTATTAGGAAGTATTCTTGCTCAGGACCTACGGTAGTTGTGACGTTAGATACGTCTTTGCCGAAGAGCTTAAGTATTCTGCAAGCCGTTTTGCTAAGAGCTTGCATTGATTTAAGCAACGGCGTCTTCTTGTCAAGAACTTCTCCGGTGTAGGATACGAAAGCCGTAGGTATGCAAAGAGTGCCGTCTTTAATGAAAGCGTAGGACGTAGGGTCCCAAGCCGTGTAACCTCTTGCCTCAAAGGTAGCTCTAATACCGCCGTTTGGGAAAGAAGACGCGTCGGGTTCGCCTTTGATAAGTTCCTTACCGCTGAACTCCATAATAACCTTGCCGTCCGCGGTAGGTTGGATAAAAGCGTCGTGCTTTTCAGCCGTGATACCCGTCATAGGCTGGAACCAGTGAGTATAGTGAGTGCAACCTTTTTCGATTGCCCAGTCTTTCATAGCGTTGGCGATTACAGTCGCGCAAGTCAATGAGATAGGGGTATCGTTGGCGATACAAGACTTGAGTTCCTTGTAAGTGTACTTGGGAAGTCTTTCCTGCATTACGGTGTCGTTAAAAACAAGACTGCCAAAGATTTCTGACATTACCATATATGTTTTCTCCTTAAAATTTGTTCGTATAAAGAAAAAGACGCCAAACAGGGTTTACCTGATTAGCGCCTTTGCTACAATGACATTATATATTCTTCCAAAAGCGTTGTCAAATGATTTTTACAACAAATTTTCAAATTTTGAATTTTTTTGTCGAAAGGAT
>CAJTPC010000014.1 GCA_910578245.1 uncultured Christensenella sp.
AGGCGTACGAAACTGCAAAGAAGATGGTAGACTTGAGATACGACCAAATCGAGAGATACCAAGACTTGTTAAGAGAGCAACGCGCAATGAAAAAGTAAGCCAACCGCATATATCGGCGCGCCTTCCGCCCTAAAGACTAGGACGCCCTCGGGGTCACATACGGGAAGTACGCTCACCGCTCGGTTGCCGTCTTACGGACGGAAATCACACCAATCTCTGCGGTTGTGACAAGCTGTGCTACACGTCATTTCGGGCGGAGTGGAGAAATCTCAACAGTATGGAAATCGAAAGAGATTCTTCGACTACGTTTCACTTCGCTCAAGGTGACGAACATATGTCACTTTAAGCGAAGTTTTTTTGACATATTATTTACATTTAATATATTGACAAAGTCGCATGCTCAGCATATAATCTAACTAGGTTAGTAAATATAAGAGGGAAATTGTGGCAGATATTAAGGACGTTGAGTACGTATTCAGAAGATTGAACGAAACCAGACCGGCCGAATTAAACGACAGAATGAGCGATATTAATCTTGGTATAGGCGCAGTGCTGAAGATACTCGATGAAGCGGGCGGAGCAGTTACGTGCGGAGATATTGCCAAGAAGATGAAAGTAAGTACGGCAAGAGTTGCGGTTTTACTCAAAAAAATGGAAGCCAAGAATTTGATAGCGCGCTCAAGCGACAAA
Source organism: uncultured Christensenella sp. (assembly GCA_910578245.1). Classification (GTDB taxonomy): domain Bacteria; phylum Bacillota; class Clostridia; order Christensenellales; family UBA3700; genus RACS-045. Next base: position 691 of record CAJTPC010000014.1, read on the forward strand.
GATGACGCAAGGATAGTTTATATCAACAGTACGACAGACGGCAAGAAATTGGTAGACGAACTAAGAAAGACAATGGAGGAGCATCTATCAAGAATGATAGACGAACTTGGAATGGAAAAAATCAAGACATTTTTAGATTTGTCAGCGGAATTAAAGAGCGTTGCCGAAGCGACAAGACCGCAAATGCCGGATTTTTTCAAAAGGAATAACAAGTGATAGAGGGGGATATCTATTTTTTTTGTAAAATAGTTAACCTAGTTAGTAAAATTTACGCAAAGTAAATGCATAGCATAGAAGAGTAAGGAGAATATCAAATGTTGAAGTTATTAAAAAAGTTTACGGCGTTTGAGTGGGTATTAGTCGTGCTGGCTATCGCTTTTATCGTACTTATGGTGTGGTGCGAAATGACAATGCCCGAGTATATGTTGGAAATAACTAAACTTGTTCAGACGGAAGGCAGTCTAATAAAAGACGTGTGGATAGCCGGCGCAAAGATGTTGGCTTATGCCTTGGGTAGTTTATTATGTTCGGTAGCGGTTGCGTTGATAGCGTCGCGGGTAGCGTCGAATTTTGGCGCAACGCTAAGACGCGATTTATTTAGCAAAGTTCAAAGTTTCTCAATGCAAGAGATTGGCAAATTTTCTACGGCAAGTCTTATTACTAGGTCTACCAACGACGTTACGCAAGTACAAATGCTAATCACGCTAGGTTTGCAAATCATGGTCAAGGCGCCAATCATGGCGGTGTGGGCGATATGCAAAATATCTTCTGGAAGCTGGCAATGGACGTTGGCTACGGGCATAGCGGTGGCAGTATTGCTTGCAGTGATATTGACGTGCACGGCGATAGCATTGCCAAGATTTAGAAAGATGCAAGAACTTACCGATGACGTAAACCGCGTGACCAGAGAAAATCTGACCGGCATAAGGGTCGTTAGAGCGTACAATGCCGAGAGGTATCAAGAAGAAAAATTCAAGAAAGCCAACGACGTATTGACGGGTACGGCTTTGTTTACGGGACGAACGATGTCGTTTCTTATGCCTAGTATCCAGTTGATTTTGAGCGGATTTTCCCTAGCGATATATTGGATTGGCGCTGTCATAATCGACAAAGCGGGATTGATGGATAGAATAGGGCTTTTCGCCGATATGGTAGTGTTCTTGCAATACGGAGTACAGGTGCTGATGTCCTTCATGATGTTGGTAATGATAGTCATTTTAATGCCGAGAGCTCAAGTATCGGCAAAGCGTATCAATGAAGTTCTATCAACACAAGTGGTAATTAAGGACGGAAAAGCAGATCAAGGCGAAGAGGGCGCAGTGGGCGAAGTGGAATTCAAAGACGTATGCTTTGCCTATCCCGATGGCGATTCCAATGCAGTCGAAGGCATTACCTTTAAGGCTAGCAAGGGCGAAACCGTAGCTTTGATTGGCGCTACGGGTTGCGGTAAAAGTACAGTAATAAATCTTATACCGAGATTTTACGATGTCACGGGAGGAGAAGTACTAATCGACGGTAAGAACGTCAAGGATTATAAGCAAAAATCTCTTCGTAATAAAATAGGTTATATTTCACAAAAGGCAACGTTGTTTTCGGGTACGATAGAATCCAACGTGGCATTTGGCGATAGCCTTAGCGCTATTACTCAAGAAAATATTGAGCATGCAATCGATACGGCGCAAGCAAGCGATTTCGTGGCCGACAAGGGCGGAATAGCAAGCGCAGTAGCGCAGGGCGGTACCAACTTGTCGGGTGGACAAAAGCAGAGAATATCCATAGCGAGAGCTATTGCTAGAAAGCCTGAGATATTAATCTTTGACGACTCATTCTCGGCGCTCGACTATAAGACGGATAGAACGCTGAGAGAAGCGCTGGATAGAGAATGTAAGGACTCTACAAGAATAATAGTCGCGCAAAGAATAGGTACTATTCGCGATGCTGACAGAATAATCGTACTTGACGATGGCAGAATTGTGGGGCAGGGTAAGCATGAACAACTTATGCGAAATTGCGAGACGTATCGCCAAATCGCTTATTCTCAGTTGTCTAAGGAAGAACTTGAAGACAATGTTGTTGGAAGCGACAATCATAATTTGACTAAGGAGGAAGCGTAATATGCCCAGACCATCTAGAAACGTTGAAAAGGCCAAGGATTTTAAGGGTACTTGGATAAAGATTATTAAATATTGCAAGAAGTATTACGCTATATTATTGGTCGCGATTGTTTGCGCAATAGCAGGTACTGTTATGACGTTGATAGGTCCCAACAAGATAGCTGACTTGACGGACATTGTTCAAAAAGGACTGTTTGGACAGATAGATATGGACTCTGTCGCTAATATAGGACTGACGCTTATTACTATATACCTTATAAGTATGGTTTTGCAGAGCTTGCAAGGTTGGATAATGGCGACTACAACGCAAAGAATATCGCAAGGACTTAGGAGCGATATTTCTCGCAAGATTAATTGCTTGCCGATGTGGTACTACAATAAGACTAGTACCGGCGATGTACTATCAAGAGTTACTAACGATGTTGATATGGTGGGGCAGTCGCTCAATCAAAGTATCAGTACGCTCGTGTCGGCAGTGACGCTGTTCATCGGCTCTTTGATAATGATGTTTGTTACCAATTGGATACTTGCTTTGACAGCAATCGGCGCGACTGCTATAGGATTTTTACTTATGGGCGCGATTGCAGGTAAATCGCAAAAGTACTTTGCACGTCAACAAAAGCACTTAGGCGAAATCAACGGTCTTATAGAGGAGATATATGCAGGTCATACCGTTGTTAAGGCGTACAACGGCGAGGGTAAGTCGCAGGCGACTTTTGATAATATGAACTCAAATCTAAAGGACAGCGCATTCAAAGCGCAATGTATGGCGGGATTGATGATGCCAATAATGACTTTCGTGGGCAATTTCGGTTATGTGGCGGTATGCGTTGTAGGAGCGGTGTTGGCGCTTGATCATAAAATCAGTATCGGTACTATAATCGCTTTTACTATGTATGTGCGATACTTCACTCAACCTCTCTCGCAAATGGCGCAGGCTTTTCAATCTTTGCAATCGGCGGCCGCCGCAGGCGAAAGAATATTCGAGTTCTTGGAAGCTGAAGAAATGGAGGATGAGAGAAATAAAGTATTCGAGTTCGGTAAAGTCGAAGGTCAGGTGCAGTTCGATCACGTTAAGTTTGGTTACGAGGACAGCGAAAGAATTATTATTCACGACTTTTCTGCTATCGCCAAGGCAGGACAGAAAGTGGCAATCGTCGGACCTACCGGCGCGGGAAAGACGACTATGGTCAACTTGCTTATGAGATTCAACGAGATAAAAGACGGCGATATACTCATAGACGGAGTATCTATCAAAAATATGTCTAGACAAGAAGTGCACAAACAGTTCTGCATGGTATTACAAGATACTTGGCTTTTTGAAGGCACGCTTAGAGAAAACTTGGTCTACAACACGCACGGCGTGAGCGATAAGAGATTGGACGAAGCGTGCAAAGCGGTGGGGCTTGACCACTTCGTGCATACTTTATCCAACGGCTATGACACAGTGCTTGGCGACCAAATATCTCTTTCGCAAGGACAAAAGCAACAGCTCACCATTGCAAGAGCAATGATTGCAGACAAACCTATGCTCATATTGGACGAGGCGACGAGTTCCGTTGATACTCGCACAGAACAAAAGATACAAAGCGCAATGGACGAACTTATGAAAGGACGTACCTCTTTTGTAATAGCTCATAGACTTTCGACTATTAAGAATGCCGATTTGATTCTTGTCATGAAGGACGGAGATATTATCGAGAGCGGAAATCACGAACAACTGATTGAGCAAAACGGTTTTTATGCCGACCTTTACAACAGCCAGTTCGCAACTAATTAGCATTTATCTTAATCGGTCTATGCCGATGTTCCCCTTATAATACGAAGACGGTCTGTTAACAGTCCGTCTTTGTATTTGTGTAATTGCGTCAAATCTTAATATATTATAAATTCGTCATTTTTTTATCAATTATCGCAGGCTTTGAAAACGTATAAAAATTAAAAAAAATGTGCCGTTTTGCGTAAAAAAATAAAAAGTATTTGCTATTTACTATAAATAATGATATATTGATATATATAAAATTTACGCAGTGGGAAAAATGTATGGCAGAGTTTTTTATCAATTTCACGCATTACATAGACGAAGACGCGCCTGTTAAGATAAGAATGATTGGCGAAACTCAAAAAGAGGACAACGTCAATATCGAACGTAATAATTCGGAAATTATGGCTTTGGAGTATATAATATCGGGAGAGGGTATTTTGGAGATAAACGGTAAGACGTATTATCCAAAGGTAGGCGATGTATTCTTTCTTCCAAAAGGAAGCTCGCATAGATATTCTTCCAATAAGAAAAACGGATGGCATAAAATCTGGGTAGCATTCGATGGCAAATTAATGGAAGAAATGGTAGATATGTATTTGCCCAAAGACACGTATCTTTTTTCTAACTGCTACGTTGGTAATTACTTTAACGATATTCTGTATTATCTTAAGAATTTCAAGAACAACTACAAAAAACTCACTGACGGCGTTTCTATTAAACTTTTTGAGATATTTACGGCAATCAGAGGTAGCGCTACTTCAGTCAAAAAAGTCAGCTTAGCTATGCAGATAAAGGATACTTTGGATATGATGGTGGAGAGCGAACTTTCACTTGAGAGTCTAAGCGCGCAGTTTGGTTATACCAAAAATCACATTATTCATATATTCAAGCAGGCTTTCGGTATTACGCCGTACAATTATTTTTTGGAGCGTAAAATCGAGTATGCAAAAGTGTATTTGGATAATTGTCTGCTATCCATAGCCGATATTGCGCAAAAGCTGTCTTTTTCTGACCAACAGTACTTTTCCATTTGTTTCAAAAAGATAGTGGGAGTACCTCCTATCGCGTATCGCAACAAAAAGTTCCCCAAGGATTTTGATAAGTCGAAATCGACATAAGTATAATAAATGCGACAAAACTCGCAATATTGAGCTTTATTGCTCACGGTATTTAGTTGAAAAAGATAATTAATTATGCTAGAATATAAAATAAACTAGACAAACGATAAACGAAAAGAGGTGTATATATGCATTGGTCGGAAACGATAGCGCAAAAGATAATACAAAGGAATCCAAACAAGGAAGAGTACGTGTGCGCCGCGGGCATCAGTCCGTCAGGGTCTATTCACATTGGCAACTTCAGAGATATTGCCACAAGCTATTTTGTAGCAAGGTCGCTACGCAAAATGGGCAAAAAAGCAAAGTTGCTTTTCTCTTGGGATGAGTTTGATCGTTTGAGAAAAGTTCCCGTCAACGTAGCAAAGGTAAACGGCGATATGGAAAAATATATCGGTTGTCCTTACGTAGACGTACCAAATCCGTTCCCAAATAGCGATGCAAAGAATTATGCGGAGTATTTTGAAAAGGAATTTGAGGCGTCCCTTCAAAAGTTTGGCATACAAATGGAGTTCCGTCACCAAGCTCAGATGTATAGATCCGGTAAGTATAAGGACTACGTTCTTCTTGCTCTAAAAAAGAGAGGGGAGATATTCGATATAATCGACAGTCACCGTACGCAAGAAGCGCAAGAGGGAGAGAGAGAGGCTTATTATCCTGTAAGTATTTACTGTCCTAAGTGCGGAAGAGATACCACCAAGATTGACACTCTTTCCGATGATTGCGCGCAAGCAGAGTATAGTTGTAAATGCGGTTTTTCAGGTCACTTTGACTTTACAAAGGACTTCAATTGTAAATTGGCTTGGAAGATAGACTGGCCGATGCGTTGGTGTTATGAGGGAGTAGACTTTGAGCCGGGCGGTAAGGACCATGCAAGTATCAATGGAAGTTACGACACTTCCAAGCATATATCCAAGCAGATATTCGGATACGATGCGCCTATATTCCAAGGCTATGAGTTTATAGGAATAAGCGATTCGGGCGCTTCAACAGGCAAGATGAGCGGATCGAGCGGTCTAAACCTCACTCCAGAAACTCTTCTTAAGCTCTATCAGCCGGAAGTATTGCTGTGGCTTTATTCCCGTAACGAACCTCTCAAGGCTTTCAATTTCTGTCTTGACGACGGTATATTAAGACAGTACTTTGAGTTTGACAAAATGTACAACGATGTTAAGAACGGCACTGCAGACGATAAAACTAAGTCGATTATGGAGCTTGTTAGCGTAGAAGGCAGAGATCTATCGACTGTACCTATGGGACTTATCGTTCAACTAGGTTCGGTAGTCAACTTTAACCTTAAAATGCTTGAATTGGTTTTTGAAAAAATCGGTACGCCTTTCAAGTATGAAGAGTTCAAGGATAGATTGGAGAGAGCAAAATATTGGCTTGAAAAGTGTTCTCCGCAAGATATGAACAAATTGCGTACAACCCGCAATTGGGAAGTATATCAAACTTTGACCGAGCAGGAAAAGCAAGAGATAGCGCAACTATATGATTATCTTAAAAATTCCACATACGACCTCGGAGAATTACAGACGGAGTTGTACGCTATTCCTAAGCGAGTTCGCGGACTTACTACTGAAGATAAAGAACTCAAGGCGTGTCAAGGAGCATTCTTTAAGAACGTCTATAAGTTGTTGATAGATAAAGAAAAAGGTCCTAGACTTTATCTTTTCCTTTACGCTATAGATAGCGATAATTATCTACCGCTTCTCGATTTCTCTTATCCAAAGACAAAGGAAGAAGAGGAAGCAGAAAAGGTTGTTGAAGAAGTAGTTGAGGATAATAAAGTCGAGTACGGCGAGCCTGATCCCGTAGCTCCTATTAAGCCGGAAATCGAGCTTGGCGACTTTGAAAAAATAGATATGAGAGTATGTAAGATTCTCAAATGTCAAGAGATACGCAAGTCGCACAATTGCTACAAGTTGACGCTTTTTGACGGAGAGGGTGAGAGAGTAATAGTGTCGTCGATTAAACATTATTACACACCTGAACAACTTATCGGTAAGAAGATATTAGTAGTAGCTAATCTCAAGCCTGTTAGAATTACCGGCGTAACAAGCAACGGTATGTTGGTCGCAGGTACAAACAACGCGTGCGGTTGTAAAGTTATATTCGTAGACGATATGGTACCGGAAGGTACGGCGATAAAATAAAACTAAATACGTAAGAGGACAAATCTGGAATGTAGCGAAACTCGATATGCGTTTTGTGACCGTCATCGAGTTTAGGGAGTTCATTATTATTACTACAGTTTTATCCTTTACATGGAATGATTTTGTTCAATTCAGCCTGCGTATGTTTGGCGGGCTTAGCAACGGCACTATTACGGCATTTCTCATAACGCTGTCGGTATTAATGGCGCTACTCCTAGTCTTCTTTGCTTTGGAATTGGCTAAAGATAAAGCAAATCCGCCCAAAGAGGCGCAAGATGAAGAGCAAGAGCAAAGCAGATTTTCGCAAGAGCAAGAGAATAGCGATGTCAATAGTCAACGCGTTGAAGTATTGCCTGTTTATACTATACAAAGTTATGAGATTGTCGATGAAGACGTCGGCGATTGCCCTAGTCAAACTCAAACCGAAGAAGTATTACAAGAGTTTGCGCAACAATCAGAAGTAATTCGCTCTGAATCTCAACCGCAGCAACAGGACGATTCCACTACGCAAGCATTGAAAAAGGGTATTGCCACATTAATGCCAGTCGAAGACGAGACTGGTGAAATGGGCGTAAGGTACGACAGAAGTTTTACCGCAAAACTTATTCAATCAGACGACCAAGTAAAAGAATGGTATTCGGAAATTAAAAATCATCTTTTGTCTTACAAAAGAGTTCGCGCAAGGACAAGCTGGGGCAGAGAGAGTTTTCGCATTGGCAAAGACTGTTTTGCAAGATTGGTTATTAAGGGAAAGACGCTTTGCATATTGCTTGCAATTATACCTATATCATGCAACGATACGAAATATAAGATAGAAGATTTGGCAGACTTGCCTAGTTGCAAAGACACTCCGTGCCTTTACCGTATCAAGAGCAATAGGCGAGTGATTTACGCTAAGGAACTCATAGATATAATTTTAGAAGAGTATGACGCTCAATTAGCCAAGAATAGAGAAGCAGTTGACTACTATATGCCTTACGAAGGTACTTTAGACCTTATCAAGCGCGGACTTATTAAACGCAGAATAGTTGCAAAGAACAAAGATTTTTTGACGATAATCAATTCGCCTTCAGATGGCGACGGCGGTATAGGAGCGGCATAGTTACAAAGGAATTTTATGAGTACGAAAGAACTTTTACAATACTGTCTTGAAAAGAAAGGAGCGTTTATCGATTATCCGTTTGGTAACGATTATATTACTATAAAAATAAAATCGGCGAAAAATGAGAAGTCGATAATTTTTGCAGAGTTCTATACTCTTAACGGTAAAGAGATATTTACATTCTCGACAGACGCAGACACTGCGTTGACATTGAGACTAGAGTATCCCGAAATTATTACGAGAGGTTGGCATTGTCCGCCTACACAGGCAAAATACAAGAGTACGGCTGTCGTAGCGGATATTCCCGATGAATTGCTTAAGAATTTGGCAAACATGTCTTACATAAGAGCAATGGATAAACTTAAATAATTTTTTATTCCCATAATTTGTATAGCAACGTTTTTCTTTCACAGCGCATACTAACTTAGGAAGTATATGTTTGCGCTTGAATTGTCAATTGGAAAATTTGCCTAGCGTAAAAATTAAAATAATTTACCTTAACTATGTTAAAAGCATTTGACAAGGCACTATATTTTGCATATACTTTAATAGCATAACACAATATATTGTTGATAAAGGAGAATCGCAAATGAAATTTGAACAATGGAACGGCTTTAAGGAAGGCGCTTGGCAAGACCAAATTGCAGTAAGAGATTTTATCAATCTCAACTATACACCGTACGAGGGCGATAAATCTTTCTTGGCCGGACCTACCGAACGCACCAAAAAGGTAATGGATAAGGTCAACAAACTCCTCAAGAAGGAGAGAGATAAAGGCGGAGTCCTCGATGTGGATACAAAGCGCGTTTCCGGACTTTTGTCTTATGATGCGGGATATATCGACAAGAATCTCGATATTATAGTTGGTTTCCAAACCGATGAGCCGTTAAAGAGAGGCGTCAATCCTTTTGGAGGTATCCGTATGGCAAGACAGGCTTGCGAGGCTTACGGTTATAAACTCTCCGACGGTATTGAAGAGAACTTTAAGTATTCCACCACTCACAATGACGGAGTATTCAGCGTATACACCGATGAAATGAGAGCTGCAAGAAAGGTCGGTATCCTTACGGGACTTCCGGACGCCTACGGCAGAGGTCGTATTATCGGCGATTATAGAAGAGTTGCGCTTTACGGCGTAGATTACCTCATTGAGCAGAAGAAAGCCGATAAGGTTAGATACGGCAAGAACGATATGTCGGAAGAGAATATCAAACAACTTGAGGAATTGAGTCAACAAATCAAGGCTCTTGAAGATTTGAAGGGAATGGCGCAAATTTACGGCTTTGACATTTCTCAACCTGCAAACACTGCAAAAGAAGCAATTCAATGGCTTTATTTCGGTTACCTTGCCGCAATCAAAGAGCAAAACGGCGCCGCAATGAGCCTTGGCAGAACTTCTACTTTCCTTGATATCTATATCCAAAGAGATATGGAAAAAGGTATTTTGACGGAAGAGCAAGCGCAAGAACTTATGGACGATTTCGTCATTAAACTCAGACTATCAAGACAGCTTCGTACGCCTGAGTACAACGACCTCTTCGGCGGAGATCCGACTTGGACAACGGAGAGCGTGGGCGGTATGACGAACGACGGCAGAACGCTTGTTACAAAGAACTCTTTCAGAGTACTCAACACGCTTTATACTTTGGGTAGCGCTCCGGAGCCGAACCTGACGATACTTTGGTCGGATAAGTTGCCAGACAACTTCAAGAAATTCTGCGCTCAAGTATCTATTGACACCGATTCTATCCAATATGAAAACGATGACTTGATGCGTCCTATGTACGGCGACGATTACGCAATCGCATGTTGCGTATCGGCAATGCAGGTGGGCAAGCAAATGCAATTCTTCGGCGCTAGATGTAACCTTGCAAAACTTCTTCTCTTGACGCTCAACGGCGGTAAGGACGAAAACTACGGAATGCAGGTTGCTCCGGAGGGCAAGCAGTTTAATGGCAAACTTGACTACAACGAAGTAATGCAGGCATTTGACAAGTATTGTTCATGGATGAGCAGACTTTATATCAACACGCTCAACGTAATTCACAGAATGCACGACAAGTATGCGTACGAGAAGATACAAATGGCTTTGCACGACACCGAAGTTACGAGATTTATGGCTTGCGGTGTAGCGGGCTTGTCAGTAATTGCAGACTCTTTATCTGCAATCAAATATGCTGAAGTTACTCCTATATACGGCGAAAGCGGTCTTATCACGGACTTTGAAATCAAAGGCGATTTTCCAAAGTACGGCAACGACGACGATAGAGTTGACTCAATTGCAGTTGACGTATTGACGAGATTCAGCAATGAGTTGAAGAAAACTCCGACTTACAGAGATTCTCAACACACTTTGTCGGCGTTGACTATTACGTCCAACGTGGTATACGGCAAGAAGACTGGATCTACTCCCGACGGCAGAAAGAAGGGCGAGCCTTTTGCTCCGGGCGCAAATCCAATGCACAATAGAGAAACCAGCGGCGCTTTGGCGTCCCTCAATTCAGTATCCAAGTTGCCATACAACTGTTGTCAAGACGGTATATCCAATACGTTCTCAATTTTGCCGAATGCTCTCGGTGAGAATATGGATAAGAGAGTAGACAACCTCTCGGATATGCTCAACGGCTATTTTGAGAATGGCGGTCACCACCTCAACGTCAACGTGCTTGACAGAGAAAAACTCGTGGTAGCTATGGAAAATCCTGAAATGTATCCGAATATTACAATTCGCGTATCGGGTTACGCCGTCAACTTCCATAAACTCTCCAAGCCGCAACAGCTTGAAGTCTTGAAGAGAACTTACCATGGAGAAATGTAAGGCTAGAATAGATTCTATCTACAACGGTTCGGCTGTAGACGGTAAAGGCTTGCGCTGTGTTATTTTCTTCACAGGATGCAATATGCGCTGCGGTTTTTGCCACAATCCCGAAACGTGGACGGAAAAGGGCAATGAGATTACTTTGTCTGAACTTGTTGCCAGAATAAAACGCTATAAAAGTTATATTAAAAACGGTGGCGTCACCCTATCGGGTGGCGAGCCGTTTTTGCAAGCGGATTTTTGCAAAGAACTCATAAAAGCTCTTCATCAAGAAAGCATAAGCGTTATTATAGAAACCAACGGATTAATTTGTGACAGAGAACTTATTGAGCTTTGCGACGGCATAAGACTCGACATAAAAAATCAAGAGCGCGAAGTAGACAAGAGGGTATTCGATTTTCTAAACACCTGCGAGGAAATAAATAAATTCGTAACTTTGACCAATGTTCTCGTACCCGCTCTCAACGATACCGCTGAGAAACTGCTAAAGTTAAAGGACATTAAAGAGAAGTATTCCTGCATTAAAGAAGTCAAGTTTTTGGCGTTCAGAAAACTATGCGAGAGTAAATATAACAGATTAAATCTACCTTTTACGTATGAAAAATACGAGGAAGGTTCCAAAGCCGATTTGCAAAAAGCTTATGATTTGTTAAAATTTTAACTATTTTCAAAAAATTATATAAATTTTGTTGACATAATTTGGATAATTGATTAAAATGTATATGTTAGCAATTGTTAAATTTTTAACAATTATAATAATACAACTTAAAAAGTTAAAACTTTTAAGTAATTTGATATAATATATGTCAAAATATATTTAGAAAGAATAAACTTTTAAGGTAAAATAAAGAAAAAATTTTTTAAGGATGGAATATAAAATGGCAAACACTCAAATCGTAAACGATGAGCAAACCCTTTTGGCTAAACTTGAAGAAGTTAGAAAGGCTCAAGCTATCTATGCAACTTACACTCAAGAACAAGTTGACAAGATTTTCTTTGCCGCTTCTATGGCCGCCAACAAGCAGAGAATACCTCTCGCAAAAATGGCTGTCGAAGAGACGGGTATGGGAATTGTTGAAGACAAGGTTATCAAGAATCACTATGCGTCCGAGTATATCTATAATACGTATAAAGACGTAAAGACTTGCGGGGTAATAGAGCGAGACGAGGCTTTCGGTATCACAAAGATAGCAGAACCTATCGGCGTTATCGCGGCAGTTATCCCTACGACCAATCCGACTTCTACTGCAATTTTCAAATCGCTTCTTGCGTTGAAAACTCGCAACGGTCTTATTTTTTCACCGCACCCAAGAGCAAAGAAGAGCACGATTGAAGCGGCAAAAGTAGTTCTTGAAGCTGCAGTTAAAGCAGGCGCGCCGGAGGGAATTATCGGTTGGATAGACGAGCCTTCCGTACCGCTTTCGGGTATGATAATGAAAGAGGCTGATATAATTTTGGCTACCGGCGGTCCGGGTATGGTCAAAGCCGCTTATTCTTCGGGTAAGCCGGCGGTAGGCGTAGGAGCAGGTAATACTCCGGCTATCATTGACGATTCGGCAGATATAAAGATGGCCGCGTCTTCTATACTTCACTCCAAGACGTTCGACAACGGTATGATTTGCGCTTCCGAGCAATCTACTATCGTTCTTGACAAGGTATACGATGAGTTTAAGGCAGAAATGCAATATAGAGGAGCTTATTTCCTAGACGCAAAGCAGACGGAGAAAGTTCGCAAGACTATTATTATCAACGGCGCTCTCAACGCTAAGATAGTAGGTCAACCTGCATGCGTAATTGCAAAAATGGCAGGATTTGAAGTTCCGGAAACAGCAAAAGTCCTCGTAGGCGAAGTAAAAAGCGTAGATATCAGCGAAGAGTTCGCTCATGAAAAACTTTCTCCCGTACTTGCAATGTACAAGGCAAAGGATTTCGAAGACGCTCTCGATAAGGCTTCTAAGCTAATTGACGACGGCGGTCTTGGACATACCTCGGTATTGTACGTCAATACGGAAACAGGCAAAGACAAGATTGAAAAGTTCCAAAACAGAATGCGCACTTGCCGTATTCTTATCAATACTCCTTCTTCTCAAGGCGGTATAGGCGACCTTTACAACTTCAAACTTGCTCCGTCACTCACACTCGGTTGCGGAAGCTGGGGCGGTAACAGCGTAAGCGAAAACGTTGGAGTAAAGCACCTTATAAATATAAAGACAGTAGCAGAAAGGAGAGAGAATATGTTGTGGTTTAGAGCGCCGGAAAAGGTATATTTCAAAAAGGGTTGTCTTGGCGTTGCATTGAGAGAACTCAAAGACGTTATGGGAAAGAAAAAGGCGTTTATCGTAACTGACTCTTTCTTGTATCAAAGCGGATTTACAAAGGCTATCACCGATAGATTGGACGAAATGAATATTAGACACACTACGTTCTTCAACGTAGCTCCGGATCCAACGCTTGGTTGCGCAATGGAAGGCGCTAAGGCTATGAAGGAATTCGAGCCTGACGTAATCATTGCAGTAGGCGGTGGCTCGGCAATGGACGCAGGTAAGATTATGTGGGTACTTTATGAGCATCCCGAAATCGATTTCCAAGACCTTGCAATGAGATTTATGGATATCCGTAAGAGAGTATACACCTTCCCGCATATGGGCGATAAGGCTACCTTTATCGCAGTGGCTACTACGGCAGGTACAGGTTCTGAAGTTACGCCGTTTGCCGTTATCACCGACGAAAATAGCGGTACTAAATATCCTCTTGCAGATTACGAACTTTTGCCTGACGTTGCGATCATAGACGCAGATTTGATGATGAATATACCTAAGGGATTGACGTCTGCTTCGGGTATCGACGCATTGACGCACGCTTTGGAGGCTATCGCTTCTATTATGGCTACCGACTTCACCAACGGTATTGCTAAAGAAGCAATTCAGTTAATCTTTAAGTATTTGCCTAGAGCATACGAACTTGGCGCTCACGACGCTGAAGCAAGAGAGGAGATGGCGCACGCTTCCTGTATGGCAGGTATGGCTTTTGCCAACGCTTTCCTTGGCGTATGTCACTCTATGGCTCATAAGCTCGGTTCTTATCATCACTTGCCACACGGCGTTGCCAACGCTTTGATGATAGACGAAGTTATTAGATTCAACAGCGTAGAAAATCCTGTCAAGATGGGTACTTTCCCTCAGTACAAGTATCCTCAAGCCTTGAAGAGATACGCAGACGTAGCTACTATGCTAGGTTTGAAGGGCAAGAGCGATGAAGAAAAGGTAGAGGCTCTTATCGCAGAAATAGACAAGTTGAAGAAAGCCGTGGGCATAAAGAAGACAATCAAGGATTACGGAGTAGATGAAGAGAAGTTCCTCTCTACGCTCGATAAGATGGTTGAGGACGCATTTGACGACCAATGCACGGGCGCAAATCCAAGATACCCGCTTATGAAAGAAATCAAGCAAATGTACTTGAATGCGTATTATGGAACTTCAGTTCAGAAATAGGCTAGTCGAAGTTAAACTGTAAAATATTTTAGAAAGGAAGTCTTAAAAGGCTTCCTTTTTTGCATTTTTCTTATAAAGATTCATTAGAAGAAGTAAATCTTAGTAATGAAGTTAATATATAAATGCTAAGATTTCTTTATTTAACTCATAAACTTTCTGAAACATAGAAAAATATTTTAATTTTTCAAAAAAAGTATACTTTTACTGAATAACTTTTTCATTTACTGAAAAGATGTATTTTCTTAAATACATTATAATTCATGCATTAAGAAATAGCAAGATATTAGGGTCAGTAAAAGTATACTTTTTTTGGAATTGATAATAAAAGCTGATACGATTAGTCAAACCTTGTCTTATCATGCCGGCGTTAGAACCTTGCTATTTTCTTGCAATTAAATTATATAAAATAATATAAAAAATTCATACAAAGGGAGAATTTTATGAAAAACATCAAATTTATTTTTTTAGCGCTACTGTTGTGCGTGTGCATGGTATTTACCGCAGTAGCTTGTAAACCCACAGAACCTCAACATGAGCATTCTTATGGCGAATGGCAGACGGTAAAAGAAGCAGATTGCACTAATAAAGGCGAGAAAAAGCGCGTTTGCTCAGGATGTAATGACGAGCAAGTTGAAGAAATAGCGCCTTTAGGGCATGATTTTAGAGATACGTACGTAGGCGATGCAAATTCGCATTGGCGTGTATGCTCTCGATGCAACGTCAGCGATAGCAAGTCGGAGCACGTTTACGTTGACGGCAAATGTACGCTGTGCGATAGATTGGAGCCCACCGCAAGCCTTGCTTACAACAAGATAGAAGGCGGATATGAAGTCGTAGGATTTTTGGAAGGCGAAAGCGATACGAATATCGTTGTTGCAGAAGAAATTAACGGAGAGCCCGTTATAGCCATAGCTAAGAGCGCTTTTAGCTCTAAGCCTATAGTATCGGTTGTTTTGCCTGACAGTATAAAAAACATTGGCAATCAAGCCTTCTATGCGTGTGCTTCGCTGAAAAAATTCCATATGGGCAACTCAGTGGAAAGCGTAGGAGATTTTGCGTTCCAGCAGGCGGGTATTAGCGATATGACGATATCTCAAAGTCTTAAAGAAATAGGTCAATACGCATTTTCCGTAATGCCGAATTTGACAAATGTCGTTATACCCGCCACTGTAGAGAAAGTGGGCAAGTACGCATTCTATGCGAGCGGATTGCAAAGAGTAGATATTAGAGGAACTGTAATAGGCGATGGAATGTTCAGGGCTTGTTCTTCACTCAGTTCTATAAAGTTCAATGACGATATGACAGAGATTCCAAATACGTATGCTTTTAGGGAGTGTACCTCGCTCGTAAAGGTTACTTTGCCAAAGAGTTTGATAAAATTGGGAAGTTGCGCTTTTTACAATTGCACAGCTTTAGAAGAGGTAGTTATGGCGCCGGCTTTGGAAGTAATTGGCGATAGAGCATTCTATTCTACGGCAATTTCGTCGATAGAATTGCCTCAAACTTTGAAAGAGATTAAAGGCTACGCTTTCCAATACTGCAAGTCGCTGGAAACAGTTAATATACCTGCAGGGGTAGTTGGAATAGGTACGTATTCATTTGCCGGTAGCGGTCTAAAAAACGCTGTCATAAATAGCGCAGTGATAAGCGATAGAGCTTTTAGTAATTGTGTGTCACTGGAAAGTATTAAATTGGGAGCGAGCGTAAGATGGATAGAAACGCGCGCATTTGACGGATGTACATCTTTGACAAACGTGGATATGAAAGAAAAAAGTGAAATAGGTCTAGATATACGAGAATATGCGTTTAATAACTGCACCTCGTTGCAATCCATCACTCTTAATGCGGGAGTATTTGGAATAAGGCCGTACGTCTTCAACGGCTGTAGCGCATTGACAAGTGTGGAATTTATCACCGAAGCCGATACGCAATGGTATACTTTGAAGGTAATAAACGACACGTATGATTATACTATTCAGGCTTTCGACAAAGAAGAATTAGAGCCCACGCTTATTGACGTGTCTAATCCGCAAGCCAACGCTACTGCATTGAAAAACAATACGTCTTTATTATGGCGAAACAGGGCAATTGTGTACAATCCAATTTATCCTAAGTATTGACGGTTATTCTAATTTTGTTTGCAGTATAGAGATTGTTATGTTAGAATTATAATATGGCTTATGCAAATAAGAGAAAAAAAGTATTTATAATTACCGTTGTAGCAATCATTGCCGTGATAGCGCTCGTCAGTATCGTCGGTTGTTCAATAAACGGATTTGAGAAAGACGACTTTGAGTTTACTATCACAAGCATACGGGTAGACGGCAATAAGGTTACGGTCGTAGCTCAATTGAAGAACAACTCGTGGCGCAACGGCAGGGTAGTTAGTAGCGGATTAATTCACATCGTATATGAAGACGAAGACGGAAATCCTGAATGGGGGATTGCTTCTATAGCGATAAATAATTGGATTAATTGCAAGCAAAAGATAACAAAAACTCAAGAATATACATTGGAAAAGGGGCGGTACACGATAAAGGCGTTAGCCAATTTCTCTTGTAACAATAATAAAGACAAATTTCATTACATAGTTGAAGCAACTGTAGAAATATAATTTACATGCGCAAAAATTTATTTTAATCTTAAAAAAAGACTATTCGTGTCGAATAGTCTTTTTTAATAACTGTAACGTAATGGCGAAATAATTTCTTAGATTCTTGCGACTCCCGTCTTTTTTGCGGAGTCGGCTACCGCCTTCGCCACCGTTTCGCCTATGCGCTTGTCAAAAGCCATTGGGAGAATATAGTCGGGATTGAGTTCTTCGTCGCTTACTAGACTTGCGATTGCTTTAGCGGCTGCCATCTTCATATCCTCGTTGATTTCCTTAGCTCTTACGTCCGCCTCTGAATATACCGGGGAATGCCAGTACGTTGTTGATTTGGTTGGGGAAGTCGCTACGTCCTGTGCCTACGACCTTTGCTCCCGCTTGCTTAGCAAGTTCCGGCATAATTTCCGGCACGGGATTAGCCATTGCCATTACTATTGCGTCTTTTGCCATAGAGCGTACCATATCTTGCGTAACTATTCCCGGGGCAGAAACTCCTATGAGAATATCTGCGCCTTTCATTGCGTCGGTGAGAGTGCCTTGACGGCGGTTTTTGTTGGTAATTTCTACGATTTCCTCATTGCCTTTCGGTTCGTTTACGCCCTTGCAGATTATGCCTTTGCGGTTGCATACAAGTATATCTTTTACGCCCAATTTGTTGAGAAGTTTTGCTATTGCGCTACCTGCAGCGCCGGCTCCGCTAAAAGTAACCGTTACGTCTTTCCAATCTTTGCCTACGATTTTGAGCGCGTTTATGAGCGCGGCGGCGGTTACTACGGCGGTGCCGTGTTGGTCGTCATGGAATATTGGAATATCCGTACATTCTTTGAGTTTTTTCTCAATCTCAAAACATCTAGGAGCGGATATGTCTTCAAGGTTGACACCGCCGAAACTACCCGAAATTAGAGCTACGGTCTTTACTATATCATCGACTTCTTTGGACTTTACGCAGATTGGTATAGCGTCAACTCCGCCGAATTCCTTAAAGAGTACGCATTTGCCTTCCATTACGGGCATACCTGCTTCCGGACCTATATCTCCAAGTCCAAGCACTGCCGTTCCGTCGGTTACGACAGCTACGGTATTCCAGCGCCTTGTTAGGTCGTATGACTTGTCTACGTCTTTTTGTATTTCAAGACAGGCTTGCGCTACGCCGGGGGTATAGGCAAGGGATAAGTCCTCCTTATTCTGCACTTTAGCTCTCGCAACAACTTCAAGTTTTCCCTTCCACTCATAGTGTTTTTTGAGCGATTCTTTCATATAATCCATAAAGATTTCTCCTAAATTTTATTGCAATGATAGTTTAACATATATTTTTAATTTTGGAAATAGAAATACAATATATTTATAAAATTACATAGATAAACTAATTATTAAGATATGATTTGGCATTTTATATTGACAATTGATTGATTTGTATGTAAAATAAATACTATGGTAAAACCATTATAAAAGGAGAAAAATATGAGAAAGATTGTCGTAGCAGTTTTATTAATTGCAATTATGTTGTGTTCGATATGCGCTTTTGCAGGTTGTACGCCTGCGGATTATAAAGTTGGTATCGTTCAACACATTGAGCACATTGCGCTTGACAAGTCAAACGAAGGATTTAGAAACAAACTTACCGAACTAATGAAAGCAGACGGCAAAACCGTTAAATTTTATGTTAGAAACGCTAACGGCGATACGACTAACAACACTACTGCGGCAGACACGCTCGTTGCTCAAAGAGTAGATTTGATTTTTGCAATTTCGACGCCGTCCGCGCAAGCCGTACAGGCGTCAACAAGCGAGTCTAAAATTCCCGTAGTATTCAGCGCTGTTACTTCTGCAACAGAGGCAGATTTGACGGCTGAAAACGTTACGGGCACAACAGACTTAAACGACATTAAAAAACAAATTGATTTGATGATAGAACTTGTTCCAAACGCAAAGAAATTCGGAGTAATGTACACGACGAGCGAACAAAATTCCATTATACAAAAGAATATGGCAAAGAATTATATAGAGAGCAAGGGCATAACTTTTGTAGACGGCGGTATTACTGAGACGGATCAAATAGAGCAAGTATTCAAAACTTTCCAAAGCCAAAAGGTCGATTGCATATATATTCCGACTGATAATAAGTTGGCGACGGCAGCCGATACCGTTCACGCATTCAATCTTTCCACTGAATCATATCTTCCGATAGTTTGCGGAGAAGGCGGAATGAACGACATTTGCGGTATCGCAACTTACGGCGTTGATTATTACGCTATTGGAGCGAGAGCAGGCGAGATGGCTTATGAAATTCTTACGGGCAAAAAATCTATCAAAGATATACCCGTTGAGAATCCGACCGGTTTTGAGCTTTCTGTAAACAAAACCGTGGCAAAAGCTATAGGCTTTACAATTCCTCAGTCGGTATTGGATAAGTTAAGTAAATAATTTATAAATATATTGCGGACGGATATCCGTCCGCAAACACAAGGGAAAATAATAATGGTATTTTTAGAGACTTTTTTGAGCGGTACCAATCAAGGCTTACTGTGGGCTATTATGGCGATAGGAGTATACATATCCTATCGTATTCTTGATTTTGCCGATTTGACAGTTGAGGGTAGTTTTGCTACGGGTGGAGCAACTGCGGCAATAATAATGACGTTGAGTAAGGATTTTGTTAAGCAAGGTTCCGTACAAGGTGTGCTTATGGCAGTCGTTGCGCTTTTAGTGGCTATGATACTCGGAGGATTGGCGGGACTTATCACGGGACTTTTGAACACAAAACTCAAGATTGCGCCTATATTGTCAGGTATTTTGACTATGACCGGACTATATTCCATAAATATGCTTATTATGGGTCTAGGCTCCGGCAATGTAAAAGCAAATCTCGGACTTGGAAGCGTCGGTACTTTGTTTACGAAGATAAGCGAATTTATGCCAATAGGACGCAATTGGGTCATCTTTATTGTGGGACTATTAGCAGTTGCCGCCGTTATTGCGCTTATATACTGGTTTTTCGGCACAGAAACGGGTAGCGCAATGCGCGCGACGGGCAACAATGAGAAGATGGCTAAGGCGCAGGGCATTAACACGCAAGGCTCAAAGATTCTCGGCTTGGCGCTTTCCAATGCATTAGTAGCTCTTTCAGGCGCAATGATAACTTTTCAACAAAGCAACGCAACCAATACTATGGGCGTTGGTTCTATAGTTGCAGGTTTGGCGGCAATAATAATCGGCGAAGGTATAATTTCGGGGAAATTCCCGTTTTGGGTAAGACTTATAAGCGTTGCGCTTGGCAGTATAATTTACCGTATAATAATATCATTTATATATTTGGCAGGGGTAAGTCCAGAGTACGTTAAATTGTTGACCGCAATTCTGGTAGTAGTAGCATTGTCGATACCGATGATAAAAGACAAGGTCAGTAAAGTATCTCGCAAATCAAAAAAAGACAATAACAATACTCCGACGGGAAGCGAAGACCTTGCAAATAAAGAAAATATTGCGACCGATTCAGACGTAAGCGAAGAATTGCGCCAAGCGACGACTCAAGACGGTATGTCGCAAACTACTGCAGACGAGGATACGCAACTCGCCAAGGAGGTGTGATATGTTGGAACTTCAAGGTATTCACAAGACTTTCAATATAGGCACGGTCAATGAGAAAAAAGCGCTGGTAGATCTCAACCTGAAAATCAATGACGGAGATTTTATAACCGTAATTGGCGGTAATGGCGCGGGTAAATCTACAATGCTCAACATTATTGCAGGTGTGTTTACTCCCGAAGAGGGCAAGATTACGATTGACGGAGTCGAAGTTAAGAAGAAAAAGTCTGCAAAAAAATATAGTTCCGTTAAAGGAAACGCCAACGAAAACGAAGTCGATTCTGCAGAGAATACCGTAGTTGAAAACCAAGAAGATAATTCTACGGTTCTTGACATAACCAAAATGCCCGAGTATAAGCGCGCGTCTATGATAGGCAGAGTTTTTCAAGACCCTATGGTAGGTACTGCGGCAAATATGAGTATCGAAGAGAATTTGGCGCTTGCCAACAGACGCGGAAAAATGCGCGGACTTCGTTGGAATATTAAAAAAGAAGAGAGAGAATACTTTAGGGAAAAACTCAAAATGCTCGATCTTAATCTTGAAGACAGACTTACTACTAAGGTGGGATTGCTTTCTGGCGGACAAAGACAGGCGTTGACGTTGCTTATGGCGTCGCTTATCAAGCCGAAGGTATTGCTTCTTGACGAGCATACTGCGGCGCTTGACCCAAAGACGGCGAGCAAAGTATTGAGTCTTACCGAAGAGATTACGAGCAAAGATAAGATTACTACCGTTATGATAACTCACAATATGAAGGACGCTATAACGTACGGCAACAGACTTATTATGATGATGAACGGCTCTATTATATACGACGTAAGCGGAGAAGAAAAGAAAAATCTTACCGTCAAAGACTTGCTTCTTAAGTTTGAGCAAAACAGCGACGACGAATTTGCCAACGACCGTATGCTTTTGTCTTAACGGCGGCGATAGGTTTTAATAGGTATGGAATTGGGCTTTTCATTTGAGAAGCCCAATTTAATTTTCAGTAAATAGTCAAACGTATTGCTTTATTTTACAAATTATAGTATAATATAGATATGCTGGATAAGTGTACGATGGACTACTTAAAATCTTTTGATAAGTTGGCTTTGGCAATCAGCGGTGGAAGAGATTCTATGGCATTGTTACATTGGTTTTGCAACAACTTCTCTAAAGATAAGTTTTTTGTTGTTACCGTACATCACAATTTGCGCGGTGACGAGGGCAGAAGAGATAGAGATTTCGTTGTGGAGTACTGTAAGTCGCAAGGGGTGGAATGCAAGGTGTACGAAGAGGATATTCCGGCGTTTTGCAAAGCCTGCGGATATACTGTTGAGCAGGGCGCGAGGATAAGGCGACGACAGATTTTTGCCGACGCAGTCCAAGCTAAAGAAGCCCAGAGAGTGGTCACGGCGCACCATGAGCAAGATCAAGTTGAGAGCATTCTTATGCACATATTCCGCGGAAGCGGTATCAAGGGCTTAAGGGGTATGGCGATGGACGACGGCGTATTGCTCAGACCTATGCTAAGCGTGTCCAGAGAGCAAATCGAGGAGTATATATCCAAGTTGGATATCCCATACGTTGACGACTCATCCAACGATAGCGAGGACTATACGCGCAATAAATTGAGATTGCAGATCATGCCTTTGATAAGACAGGCGTACGGTGGCGCGGACAACAACGTTTTGCGACTGTCTGAGCGAGCAAAAGAGATATGCGAGTATTTGGACAGACAAAGCAAAAGTTTTGACTTAAGGCAAGACGGCGTATACGTTCCTATCGGCGTTTTGCAGGGAGAGAGAGTAATCGCTACGAATACCGTTATAAACGCAGTGGACGAAATCACTACCAGAGTGGATTTGACGCAAAAGCATATAGACGCAATAATCGCGCTAAAGGATAGGGAAAACGGAGCAAGTATAAATTTGCCTTTTTCTCTTACGGCGCATAAGCAAGGAGATTTTATCGTTTTGGTTAAAATGCAGAGCGATATAAAATATTG
The DNA here is from genome assembly GCA_910578245.1 of uncultured Christensenella sp. Classification (GTDB taxonomy): domain Bacteria; phylum Bacillota; class Clostridia; order Christensenellales; family UBA3700; genus RACS-045. The sequence continues at coordinate 23,433 of CAJTPC010000014.1, forward strand.
CGGAATTGTAGACGATTACGGCGATTACGACTTGGGCGAATCAGTCTTGCGAATTTCTAATGAAAAAGTAGGAGTTTTGCGTTGCGACTTTGACAAGTTAAAGGGGTGCGAAATACGCAATAGGCGAGATGGCGATAGTTTTAGGAGATATAAAGGAGGCAATAAGAGTTTAGGCGACTATTTGACGGATATAAAAGTCCCTAAGCGGAGCAGAGAGAGCGTAGTTGTACTTGCAAAGGATAGTACCGTGTACGCTCTTCCGCAATACGAAATTGCCGATGCGGTCAAGATTGACGAGGATACGAAGAACGTTGCGTATATTGCAATAGTCCCAAAGTCAACGAATAATTAAAGCAAAAATACTAAGGAATACGATATGGAAAAAATCAGCAGAATTTTGATAGACGAAGAGAGTATAGCCAAGAAAGTAAAAGAGCTGGGAAAGCAGATTGAGAGGGATTATGCGGGCAAAACTCCCGTAGTAGTCGCGATACTCAAAGGCTCAATAATCTTTTATGCAGACTTAGTTCGCAATATAAACCTTCCAATGAGATTTGATACGATGTCGGTATCGAGTTACGGGTCGGGTACGGTGTCATCGGGCAACGTAAAGATAAAGAAAGATTTAGCAAAGGATATTTGCGGAGAAGACGTGCTTTTGATAGAGGATATCATTGACAGCGGCAATACGATGAAAGCGCTCACGTCCTTGCTTGAACACCGCGGCGCAAAAAGTATTAAAGTTTGTTCTTTTTTGGACAAGCCAAGTCGCAGGACTACCGACTACAAAGCTAACTACGTGGGATACGAAATACCTGATGAATTTGTAGTAGGTTACGGACTTGATTACGATGAAAAGTACCGCAATTTACCGTACGTAGGCATACTTGAAATAACTGATTGAAGAGGTCATTAAATTGTTTGACGAAAGTGTGAGAGAAGAACTTGAAGAACTTGCAAGTTACTTCCCTATTGACAAACCTTTATACGCCGTAGGCGGATGCGTACGCGATTACTTGAGAGGCAAAGAATTTTACGACGTTGACCTGTCGGGAGGAATGAAGCCCGAAGAGCTGATAGAATTGCTTGACAAAACGCCGTTCGGAGTGGTCAGCGCATCGCCAAGATTGGGTACGGTGATTATCAAAGGGAAAAACACCTATGAGTACACTGCTTTTCGCATTGACAGTTATCCTGCTGGAAGCGGAATACACACGCCCACTAACGTGCAGTTTACCCAAGACTTAACGGTAGACGCGAAAAGACGCGACTTTAAGTGCAACGCTATTTATTACAATATAAGAGAAAGACAAATAATTGATCCGCTCGGCGGTATAGAAGATATAAAGCAAGGCATACTGTCAACAACTATTTCTCCAGACGTTGTGCTGTCGCAAGACGGTTTGAGGATATTACGACTTGCGCGCTTTGTGTCCAAGTTGGGATATGAGATAGAAGAGCATACTTATGACAGCGCGAAAAGACTTGCGGGCAGATTGCGCGAGATAAGCGTAGAGAGAATCAGAGAAGAACTCAACAGGATTTTAGAAGGAGATCATTGTTACAAAGCGCTGTGTCTTATGCGAGACATAGGGGTATTGTCAATCATACTTCCCGAACTTGCTCAAAACGACGGCGTCAAACAAAAAGAGCAGTATCACAAATACGACGTGTTGGAGCATACTTTCAGAGTTGTTGAGGCTTGTCCGCCTAAAGTGAGATTGGCTGGACTTTTTCACGATATAGCAAAGGGAAAATGTCAGGCAAGGGACGGTAATATGTACTTTCATAACATAGAAGGCGCGCAAATGACGAGAGATATTATGACTAGGCTTAAATATCCCACTCGTCAGATAGAACGTACTTCAAGAATGGTGGAATGGCATATGTTCGATGTCAACGGCAATACAAAGGAGAGCAAGTGCCGACGTTTTATTGCAAATAATCTCGATATATTCGACGATATTCTTGCGTTGTTTGAGGCAGATAGCATAGGTACGGGATATTTTGACGGTTCTAGAACGGCGGATAAGTTGAGAAAAGTATATGCCGAGATGATTGAAGAAAAAGTGCCGATTAGCATAAAGGAGCTTGCAGTGGACGGCAACGATTTGAAAGCTTTGGGCTTTGACGGAAAGGCGATAGGACAGATTCTCAACGAGATATGGGACTTGGCGTTGAGAGGTTGCGTAGCCAATAAAAAGGACGCGCTTTTAGACGTTGTGAAGAGAATGATAAAAAGGTATAGATAATGGAATTAATATTTTTGATAGTCGCTATAATATTACTTGTTGCGTCTGTTGCGTTGAGTATCGCTAATCTTTTTGTGTCAAAGAAAAAGCACGTTGGAACAGAAAAAGACGGGGGCGTAATCGGCGAGATAGAAACTCTCAACGATAATCTTAACGAAGTAAAAAATCTTATCAACGAGCACACTTCTAAGGAGCGGGAAATTTTGTCCGGCAATTTAACAGGCGTGATAAACGCTTCTAACGGCGGACTTGCGCCTATGTTAGCTGAATACATGAAGAGTTTTAAGAATACGCTTGACGATAATCTTAAGACGACAAAAGAAACTTTGGAAGAGATACGCAGGGAGTTGAAAGAGGCTAGTGTTGAAATGAGCAGAAGCACTGACGAGGCGCTGGGTTCTCTTAAAAAAGATACGCAAGAAGCTCTTGATAGAATGAGCAAGACTACGGAAAACTCTCTTGACAGAATTGGGATTTCTCTCAAAGATTCTCTTAAAGAACTGCGCAACGACAATAAGATGCAACTTGAAAGCGTGCAAAGAAGCAACGAAGCTCAACTTGAAAAGATGAGGGCAACCGTTGACGAAAAACTCAACGAAACGCTGGATAAACGAATCAAAAACGCATTTGAGATGGTCAATAATTCTCTATCGCAGGTTCAGCAAGGCTTTGGCGAAATGAGAGAACTGACAGGCAAAGTGAGCAATCTCAATAAGATGTTTACCAACGTTAAGACGAGAGGCGGATGGGGAGAAGTGGCTTTGGAGAGTTTGCTGGATCAAATTTTATCGCCGGAGCAATATCAATGTCAGTATAGGCTTGATAGCAAATCAAGAGAAATGGTAGATTTTGCGATAGTTATGCCGGGGCAGGGAGAAATGGTTTATCTGCCTATAGACTCTAAATTCCCGCTAGATAAATATATCAATCTCGTTGAGGTAAGCGAAAGCGGGGATTTAGAAAAGACGGAGAGCGCAAGAAAGGAGCTATTCAATACAGTCAAGGAAGAGGCAAAGAGTATATCGAGAAAGTATATTATCACTGGCGTTACGACGCGCTATGCAATAATGTATTTGCCTAGCGAAGGACTGTACGCAGAGATAGCTAAAAACAGCGCTTTGACGGCGTATATTCAAAATGAATATCACGTGACTGTATGCGGACCTACTACTATTACGGCGCTTCTCAATTCATTGCAAATGGGCTTCACTACACTAAAGATTCAAGAGAGAAGTTCGGAGATTGCCAAGGCGTTGCAAGATTTCCAAAAAGACTTTACGAAGTATACCAATCTTGTATCCAGCATAAAGAAGAATGCTAATACGATGGTAAATACCATTGGCGAAGTAGAAAAACGAAATGAGTTAATAACCAAAAGACTTGCAAGAGTAAGTTCGGGCTTACCTAATGACGAAGACCAAAAATTAATTGCTTCGGATATAGTCGTAGATGCGAGCGATAAAGACGGAGAAGTAGGAGAATAATGAAAATTGATTTGCATATACATAGCGTATTAAGCGACGGTACGGACGCGCCTGAGGAAATAGTAGACAAGGCGGAAAGGCTAGGCATAAAATGTATGTCTATAACCGATCACGATTGCATAAAGGCAAATTCTGAAGTTAAAGAATACGCTTTATCCAAGGGCATACAATATATTAACGGAGTCGAGTTATCAACGTTTTCCAATCAAGAGATACATATTTTGGGCTACGCATTCGATGTAAACGACGATGCGCTTTTAGAAAAGCTCGAATATTTTGAGAGCAAGCGCAAGGAAAGAGCTTCGCTGATAATAGACAGACTGTATTCTTTGGGAATTAAGATAGACAAAGACACCTTGCCAAGAGATAGCGCAAGCGTGGGCAGACTTCATATAGCAAAACTCATGATATCGGCAGGATACGTATCTAGTATTCCGGAAGCCTTTGATAAGTATCTCGGAGTCAACGGCAAAGCCTATTATCCGTCAAAGAGAATTACCCCTATTCAAGGCGTAAAGTTAATTAAGGAAGCGGGCGGTTTTGCCGTAATAGCCCATCCGTTGAGGTTTGTCCAACAGCGTAAAATAGAGATGCTTATCGACGGCTTAAAACCATTCGGTTTGGAGGGGATTGAAGCGTACTATCCAACGCACGATGAGATGATGAGCAAGACGATACTTTCTTTAGCCAAGAGGAAAGGACTAATGGCTACCGGCGGTACGGATTATCACGGCGCCAACAGAAATATAGAACTTGGTAGCGTAGAGTATAATTTAGACGGATATACGGCGTCAAAACTCGGTATAAGAAAATAGAGCGTTATGCTTTATTGAATAAAACATTATAAGGAGAACAGTTTATGATACTTGCGTTCAAACAAAAAATGATGTCGATTGCAGGCAAGTACGAGATCTACGATGAAGAAGGACAAATTGCCTATAAGATTCAAGGTAGAGTCCGTGTTCCAAAGAAATACGATATCTACAATACACAAGGGGAAAAGATTGCCTATCTCAAGTCAAAATACTTTGACATTTTGCCTCAATTCAGACTTTTCATTAACGAACAGGAAGTGGGCAGAGTTAAAAGAAAATTTTCGTTTTTCTCTCAAAAATTCCAAATTGATTGCAATGACTGGAGAGTTGAGGGTGACGTAATAGGCTACAATTATTCAATTGTGGACGCCAATAATTCTTTGGTTGCGACTTTGGAAAGGAAGTTATGGCAATTGACCGATCAATACGTCATTGATATAGTGGATCCTAAAGACGCGCTTTTAGTGCTTATGATAGTTTTGGCAATAGACGCAGAAGGAGAAGGTCACTGAGCTTATACCCGATAGTTTTCCATCGGGTATCTTCTGGCAACTTAACAAGAGCGATATAATAGTTTTATTTCCCAACCGAATTAGGCGCGGACAGTATCGGTTTGTTTTTTTGCGTATATCGTTGACATGAATATCTAAATTAAGACATAATAATATCGGCGCAAGCTGTAACCTACAAAAAAGAGAAAGAGAATATGAAGAACGTATTTATAGTAAATCCTATCGCGGGAATAAAAAGCTCGCTTGAAGAGATACAAGCCAAACTTAAAGAGAAGCAAGGGCTTGATTATGAAATTTATATTACCAAATCTAAGGGCGACGCAACAAGATACGTTTCGCAGAAGTGTCAGGAGTGCGCTGAAGATATCGTATTTTATTCTTGTGGAGGAGACGGTACGCTCAATGAAGTGGCAAGCGGTATGGTAGGTTACTCAAATGCGGTATTGGCAATTTATCCGTGCGGAAGCGGTAACGACTATGTCAAGTATTACGGCGATAAGCAAGAATTTCTCAATATAGACAATCTTCTAGAGGGCAGAGAAACGAAGATTGATTTAATACAGGTAGGCGACAGATATGCTGTCAATGCTTGTCACTTTGGATTGGATAGCGTAGTTGCAAAGAAGATGAGCGAAATCAAATCCAAGAAGATAATCGGTGGAAAGAATGCGTATAACACAGCGGTTATTTACGGCGTACTCAAAGCTCTAAAGACCAAGTGTAAAGTCATAGGCGATGGAGAAGATATGAATGATGATAAGATACTCATATGCACTTGCGTCAACGGCAAATACGTCGGCGGGTCGTATAAATGCGCGCCAAGGTCTATTAACAACGACGGATATATGGAAGTGTGTTGTATAAAACCCGTATCGGTGTTCAAATTCTTAAAACTTATGAATCATTACAAGGCAGGAGATTATCTCGATATGCCCACTTTATCGCCATATCTTCATTACAAGAGATGCAAGAAGGTGGAAATTATTGGAGGACAAAAGAACTTTTTGATAAGTCTTGACGGAGAAGTTATCTCCGGAGACAGATTTGAAGTCAACGTACTTCAAGGCGCATTGAGGTTTATAGTGCCAAAAACTCTTTGAGATAATTAGCATTATCAACAAGTTTTTAGTAAATTCTGCATAATTCTACTCTCGTATTAATAACTTATTTTGTTTATAATTTATTTGAAACAAATATGGTAATTATCAAATAAATTACTTTTGATAGAGGTTGAAATGGAAAAACTGAAAGCGGAACTTTGGGACAAAGTTCAATATATTTTTAGAAATTATTATGACAGAATGATCCACTCTGCCGTAGTCTATGACGGAGAAATAGACTTGGATATTTTGCGTAAGTCAATATTCCGTGTGGTGACTCATTTTCCTATTTTGCGTTCGAGTTTTCACAGTAGCGCTATAAACCCATATTGGGAGGTCAATGAAGATTATACGGTTGAGGAGATGGCGCAAAAAGTCATTTGCGATGACCTAAAATCAAGCGCGCTTACTTTTCTGGCAAAGGAGATAAGTTATAAGGCAAAACTGCAATTTGAGATCACTTTGCACGTTTGCAGAGGACAAAGCGCCATTACGGTCCTTGTCAATCACATGTGTTTGGACGGAGCAGATTTCAAGTATTTAATAAGCAAAATCGTAGAGGGATACAATTTGATAGCTTGCGGAGGGGATATATCCGACTTGGAGCTAAAGAATGGTAGCCGCAGTTATTCGCAAATTTATAAAGATATGAGCGAAGAAGAGGCGGAAGAAGCCAAGAAACTTTACAAGAACGTGTCGCGTACCGGCGTCAAAAATAAATTTGATTTTACAGACGACACTGACTGTCGCACGCGGTTTAACTTCAAGAAACTCACAAATGACACTATTGTGGCTTTGAAAGCAAAAGGTAAGGAACACGGAGCTACGCTAAATGACGTATTTATGACTGCGTATGCAAGAGCTATTTGCACTCGTTTAGCTCCCAGCGATGATAAGAGATTGGTAATCACCAGTATGAAAAATTTGCGAGATCATATAGAGTCTGCAAATTCCGAGAGCGTTACTAATTTGACAGGCTTTATGCCTTGCGTATTGCAAGAGTTGGGAGAAAACTTTTGCGATACCTTGCAAAAGGTATCCGAGCAAAACGATGCTTCCAAGCAAGATAAGTATTGCGGACTTTACGGCATACCTTTACTTTCGTTGGCGTTTAAGCTGTTCCCTTATTCTATTGCGGAGTTTGCAATCAAGATAGGGTATGAAAATCCCCTTATTGGCATGTCCAATATAGGAATAATACCGGACGGCTACTTAGAGCTTGAGGGAGTTAAGTGCATATACGCTTTTATGACGGGAGCGACCAAGTTTAAGCCGTATATACAGTTGACAAGCACCACTTTTAAGGGCGAAACAACTCTTTGTATTGCGCAAAAGTGCAGTGACAAAGACGAGGAAAAGATAATAGTATTGTTGGACGCAATAGAGCGTGAACTTATGGAGTTTTTGCAAAGCTAGTAAGGGATAATTCGACAATTTTTACTCAAAAATTTCCATAGTTATACTCAATGGGCATTTCATACGTTGACTTGCCCATTAATTATATGCTAATATTAATCTTGGCAGATATTACCAAAGGTAGGTGAAAAATGGGACTACTTAGCAAATTATTCTCTCACAATGAGAGAGAACTAAAGAAGATAAATAAACTTGTTGATAAGATAGACGCCTTGGAGGATAAGTTCAAGGCTATGAGCGATGAAGAACTAAAGGCTTGTACACAAAATTACGTTGAAAGACGCGCGTCTGGCGAAAGTCTTGACAGCCTATTGCCTGAGGCGTTCGCAACGGTACGCGAGGCTAGCGACAGAGTACTTGGAATGAGACACTTCCGCGTACAGTTAATAGGCGGTATCGTGTTGTATCAAGGCAGAATTGCCGAGATGCGTACGGGTGAAGGCAAGACTTTGGTCGCAACTTTGGCTGCATATCTAAAAGCTCTTGATAAAAAGGGAGTACACGTTGTCACGGTCAATGAGTATCTTGCTAAGCGTGACGCGGAATGGATGGGAAAGATATACAAATTTCTTGGATTGAGCGTAGGCGTAAACTACGCGCATATGCCTCACGATGAAAAGAAGTTGGCGTACAACTGCGATATTATGTATTCTACCAACAACGAGCTTGGCTTTGACTATTTGCGCGACAATATGGTCAAGGATAAGAGCCAAAAGGTGCAAAGGGAATTGGACTTTGCAATCGTTGATGAAGTAGATAGCATTTTGGTAGACGAAGCAAGAACTCCGCTCATCATAAGCGGTCGCGGTGGAAAGCCTAGCGACGAGTATATGAGAGCCGACAAATTTGTCAAGACGCTCTTGCCTCCAAATGACGAAGAAAGCGTAGATAACAATGAGGACACTCAAGACGATGACGAGCAAGAACAAAAACCCGCATATCAAGCGGACTTTGAGATAGGCGAAAAAGAGAAGTCTGTATTTCTCAACGAGTTTGGCGCGCAAAAAGCCGAACAGTATTACGGTATCGAGAATTTATCGGATTATGAAAATCAACGCACCAAGCACTATATAGACAATGCTTTGAAAGCCAATTATATTATGCAAGAGGGCGTCAATTATATCGTTGTAGACAAAGAAGTAATAATAATTGACGAATTTACCGGCAGACAAATGATAGGTAGACGCTTCAGCGATGGACTTCACCAAGCAATCGAAGCAAAAGAAGGAGTTCCGATCAAGTCTGAAGATAAGACGATGGCGACTATTACTTTCCAAAACTTTTTCAGACTTTATAAAAGGCTGTCGGGTATGACAGGTACCGCAAAGACGGAAGAAAACGAATTTGATTCAATTTACGGACTTGACGTAGTCGTAGTTCCTACCAATAAGCCTATTTTGCGTGTTGACGAGCCTGACCAATTATTCAAGACCAGAGCCGGCAAGTACAACGCTATTATTAAAGATATCAAGAATTGTTACGATAGACAACAACCTGTGCTTGTCGGTACGATAAGCGTTGAGAAGTCGGAAGAACTGTCAAAGATACTTACAAAAAATAGAATAAAGCACAACGTACTCAACGCAAAAAATCACGAAAAAGAAGCAGAAATAATCGCGCAGGCGGGCAAGAAAGGCGCGGTCACCATTGCCACAAATATGGCAGGTCGCGGTACAGATATACTTCTCGGAGGCAATCCTGAGCACCTTGCCAAGTTGGAACTTGAGAAGTTTGGTTATTCGCACGAACTTATTGAGCAAGCTACGTCCTACGCTAATACAGATGACGAAGACGTTATCAATGCGAGAGCGGAATACAAGAAGCGATACGATATATTCGCAAAAGATACCAATGCGGAGAAACAAGAAGTCATAGCCTTAGGCGGTCTGAGAATTATAGGCACGGAGCGCAACGAAGCTCGCCGTATAGACAATCAGCTCAGAGGTCGAAGCGGTCGTCAAGGCGATCCGGGGTCTTCGGTTTTCTATCTGTCAATGGAAGACGATATGGTAAGAGCATTTGGCGGAGATCAAATGAAGTGGATAGTCGAGAAATTGGATATGGACGAAAATACTCCAATCGTCAGCAAGTTTATTACCAGACAGTTTGAGCAGTTGCAGGCGAGAGTTGAGGACCGCAATTTTTCCATACGTAAGCACGTGCTTGGTTACGATGACGTAATGAATACTCAAAGAGCTATTATTTACGAACAGCGTAATATAGTCCTAGACGATATGGACGTACATCAGCAAATACTTGCAATGATGGAATCGGTCGTCAAGTCGATTTGCGAAGTTTACGTAGATTACAAAGAAGATCACCGTCAATGGAATTACGAGGGCTTTAATAAAGAACTTGAAGATTGCGTATTGGAGAACGGAACCAATCTTCTTACTCCCGATTATATTCTTGAGCTTGACGACAATTCCCTTGACGGGCTTGTGGGCAATATTATGAAAGTCGCCGGCGAGCAGTATGAGAAGAAGAGCCAAGAAGTGAGCGCGCTATTAGAAGAGAGCGGTAACAAGGGCGCTTTTGGTATTTTTGAAAGAGAAGTTATGCTCTACAACGTTGATAAGAAGTGGATGGATCACATTGACGCGATGGACCAACTCAAACAAGGCATCGGACTTGTAGCGTACGCGCAAAGAGATCCTGTAGCTCAGTATAGAATAGAGGGCTTGGATATGTTTGAAAAAATGGTCGAATCTATTCAATACGACACAGTGCGTACGCTTGTAAAGAGCAAGTTCGAGAGAAATACTCAACAACAGCAAAATAAAGAGCAAGATGTGGAAATGCTTACCAACGAAGAAGCAAAATCCAAGACTGTCACCCGTAGCGGTAAAAAGGTAGGACGCAACGATCCGTGTCCGTGCGGAAGCGGTAAGAAATATAAGCAGTGTTGCGGAAAATAGGAAAATATGATAACGATAGAACAAGCAAAATGGGATTTAGACAAGATAAATAAATCGCTCTTAGAAGTGCGCGAAGCAATGGCTTATGACGATCTTAAGATAAAAGCCGAAGAACTCAAAGCCGAGCAATCAAAAGACGGTTTTTGGGAAGATATGGACAATGCTCAAAAGGTCAACAGAGAGCTATCCAAGATAGAGAGCAAACTCAAGCATTATGACAAACTTTTTGCGCAAGGCGAAGATTTAGCGGTGCTTATCGAGCTTACCGAAGGTTCAAGTAGCGAAGAGGAAATGCAGGAAGTAGTAGACGAACTTGACAATTTTTCACAAAACGTTGAAGCCTTGAGATTGGAAACTTTGCTTAAGGGTAAGTACGATAGCAACAATTCAATACTCACTTTGCATGCAGGAGCCGGCGGAACCGAAGCGCAAGACTGGGTTAGTATGCTATATAGAATGTATACCAGATATGCTGAAAGAGTGGGATATAAGGTAATAGAAATGGACAAGCTCGCAGGCGATGAAGCCGGCATAAAGAGCGTGACTTTTAAGGTGGTGGGCGAGAATGCTTACGGCTATCTCAAGTCGGAAAAGGGCGTGCACAGACTTGTGCGTATATCGCCTTTTGACAGCAATGCAAGACGGCATACTTCCTTTGCTTCTCTTGAAGTAATGCCTGAGATTGAGAACAAGGACGAGATAAAAATCAACGCCGAGGATCTCAAGATTGATACTTATCGAAGCGGTGGCGCAGGCGGACAGCACGTCAATAAGACGGAGAGCGCAATACGTATCACTCACTTGCCTACGGGTATCGTAGTTCAATGTCAGAATGAAAGAAGCCAAATCCAAAACAGGGAGCAGGCTATGGGTATGCTTATCTCCAAACTTATCGAAAGACAAGAGCGAGAAATGCAAGAAAAAGAGCTTGAACTCAAAGGCGAAATAAAGAAAATCGAATGGGGAAGTCAAATACGCAGTTACGTATTCTGTCCTTACACAATGGTCAAAGATCACCGCACAGGATGCGAAACAGGCAATATATCCGCAGTTATGGACGGCGATATTGAACAATTCATATTCGATTATCTTAAAAAAGCCAACTAAAGTGAAGTCGAAAGTCTTTAATATTGATATAATATAAGAACGGAAAAGTGTATAATGGGATATTTAGAGGAAGCCAATCGTAAATTAGACGCAATGCGCAGTCGCGAGGATATTGTAATTCTTGCGATAGAGAGTTCTTGCGATGAGACGGCAGTTGCGATTACGAGAGGACGGGAGTTGCTTTCAAATATTATTGCGTCGCAAATCGAGATTCACAAGCGTTACGGCGGAGTAGTTCCCGAGATAGCTTCAAGGAATCATACCCTTGCAATCAACAACGTTGTAAAAGAGGCTTTGGCAAAGGCAGATATGACGTTGGACGATATCGACTGCATTGCCGTGACTTACGGCGCGGGACTTTTGGGAGCGTTGATAGTGGGAGTAGCTTACGCTAAGGCTTTAGCTTATGCGATTGGCAAACCGCTTATCGGCGTCAATCATATCAAAGGTCATATTTCTGCCAACTACCTTGCCAAGCCGGATCTAGAGCCTCCGTATCTTTGTTTGATTGCAAGCGGCGGACACACTACGATTGCTTACGTCAAATCGCTTGAAGAGATAGAGATAAAAGGCGCTACTCACGATGACGCGTGCGGAGAAGCCTTTGATAAAGTGGCAAGAGTACTTGATTTGCCATATCCGGGCGGACCGCAAATAGAAAAACTTGCTAAGGACGGCAAGCCGACAATAGACTTGCCTACGCCTTATAAGGACAAAGATACTTATGACTTTTCTTATAGCGGTATCAAGACGGCAGTCATTAACTATGCTCACAAATGCGCGCAAAAGGGCGAAAATCTCAACAGAGCCGACCTTGCGTGTTCTTTCCAAGAGAAAGTCACTGATATTATGGTCAATAATACTTTGCGTTGCGCTGTCGATATGGGAGTGAAGATTGTCGTAATCGCAGGCGGTGTGGGCGCCAACGGCGTATTGAGAGCCAAGATGCAACAGCGCGCAAAAGAAAAGAATATTCAAGTCTTCTATCCTCCCTTGGCGCTTTGCACCGACAACGGCGCTATGATAGCTTCGCAAGCGTATAATATGATAAAGACAGGCGCTAAGGCGAGTAATATTGATTTAGACGCAAATGCCAATCTTAAAGTAACAGAGTAACCATACGTTATTAAGAGCAAAATCGAGAAATCTCAACCGCATTTGCTGTCACCCTGAGCGGAACGAAGTGAAGTCGAACGGGTCTTAACCTCTTAAAATTAAACATTAAAAAACACGCAAAAAATGCGTGTTTTTAATTTTACCCCAAATTTGTCTATTATTTGAAAAATGTTTTTGTTATTTCCAAAAAAAGTATACTTT
>CAJTPC010000015.1 GCA_910578245.1 uncultured Christensenella sp.
GTCAAGGAAGTACCCGTAGAGAAAATAGTCGAGGTGCCTGTTGAAGTCGAAAAGATTGTAGAAAAAGAGGTAGTCAAAGAAGTCAAGGTAGAAGTGCCTGCCAAAGCAGTAGCAAAGCCTAAGAAAGAAATAGCTCCAAGACTTACTCTAGACGAAGCGTACGCATTGCTCAGCAAAGAGCAGAAGAAGTACTTTGACGGACTGAGAGAATACGCGTTGTCCAAATACAAATGTAAAGAGAAGAAGTCTACGTACTTCGTGGTATACGGACAGACGAGCTCCAATCCATTGATGAAGTTGACAATAAAGAAAGACAATACGGTAGCGCTCTTCAAGATGGAAGACGAGTATTTGAAGGACCTAAAGAGAGGAGCGACGAGCGACGGAACAAAGGTTAAAGTTAAAGAAACGGAAGTTGTAGTAGACGATATACAAGCGTACGAAACGGCAAAGAAGATGGTAGATCTTAGAGAAGATCAAATCGAGAGGTATCAAGATTTGCTTAGAGAGCAAAGAAGTATGAAATAGCACTAAATAGCGGAGCGCAAAGCGATCCGCTATTTGTTATTATTACGTTAAATTTCCCAAATTAGTTGCATAGTATTGCAAATTGCTTTTTTGTTGTGCTATAATAAATTGCAAAATACTTTTTGTGAGGTTATTATGGAGTTCAAAAAGGAAGATCTATTTACAATTCCAAATATTTTGACGTATATAAGACTTATTTGTATACCGATTTTCATTTGGCTCATGGTTGAGTACTACTTACATGACTTTACCGATGTATATATGTGGGCAAGTTTCGGAGTATTCTTATTTGCAGAGGTTACAGATATCTGCGATGGATATATCGCAAGACACTTCAACCAAATCTCCGACATAGGTAAGGTGCTAGATCCAATAGCTGACAAAGTATTGCAATGCGTTTCTATGCTTATGCTCTGCATTTGCGGTAATATACATTGGGCGTTTGCAATTATTATCATAGTCAAAGAAGTTTATATGGGTGTGACTTCTAAGTATTGGATGAGAGCAAGTAAAAGACAGGTAGAGCAGAAATCTAACAAAGTAGGCAAGGCAGGCGCGTTTATCTATTTTGCAGGTATATTACTGTCATTCTTTACTAAAAAACATTCAATCATATATTGGGTAGATTTTGCGCTTTTGATAATAGGAAGCGTGCTTGCTATAATTGCGGCTACAATATATACGATAATTTATCAGCGTAAACTTAAAGAATTGAGAGAGAGCGGTGTTCTTGATACTCTGGATAGATACGGTAATCCATTGCCGACAGTTGAAGATAGAGAAGATGGAAGCGCTAAACAAGATACGCAAGAAAATACTCACAGCGAAGACGCTGAATAAGGAGAAAAATGCAATTTCTTAATTTATTATCGGCGTTAACTTTTCATTGGGAAAGATTTACACAACCCTCCGTCATTATAGGCATCTGTATAATGGTAGTGGGACTTGTGTTTAGCTTTTGCTCAAAAACTATAGCTGACGCTATCGGCAATAAGCGAAAGGCTAAGGGAGAAGACCCCAATACGGAAATGCTGTACACGGCATTCAAGTTTGTGTCAATGGGAGTGGTATTTATAGGTATGTTGGTGGCAATCGTCACTATGAGCTGGAAATAAATACGTTTAGTTGGAAATAATTACAGTTAAATATATAAGGAAAAACAGTTATGGAAATGTCAAAGACTTACGATCCGAAATCGTTTGAGAATAAGTTGTACAAGGAGTGGATGGATAAAGGCTATTTCAAAGCCAAGGTGGACAGTAAAAAAGAACCGTTCACTATTGTTATACCGCCACCAAACATCACCGGTCAGTTGCATATAGGACACGCGCTCAACGACACTATTCAAGACGTAATAATTAGATTTAAGAGAATGCAAGGTTTTAGTACGCTTTGGCTTCCCGGTACTGATCACGCGTCTATCGCAACGGAAGTAAAGATAGTCGAGAAGATGAAAAAGGAAGAGGGCTTGACCAAGCAAGACGTAGGTAGAGAGGGATTCTTAAAGAGAGCTTGGGCGTGGAAAGAGCAGTATGGCGGTAGAATAGTCGAACAACTCAAGAAGTTGGGCGCTTCTTGCGACTGGTCGAGAGAAACCTTTACAATGGATGAGAAATGCTCTAAGGCGGTCAATGAAGTATTTGTCAATCTTTACAACAAAGGACTTATCTACAAGGGCGATAGAATAATCAACTGGTGTCCGTGCTGTAAGACGGCGCTAAGCGACGCGGAAGTTGAATATTCCGAGCAAGATTCTCACCTTTGGCATATCAGATATCCGCTTGCCGATGGAAGCGGAGAGATTATAGTAGCTACTACCCGTCCCGAAACGATGCTTGGAGACACTGCGGTTGCGATCAATCCTAAGGACGAAAGGTATGTCGATATGATAGGCAAAATGCTAATTCTTCCGCTTGTGAACAAGCAAATACCTATCGTTGCGGACGAGTACGTCGAAAAGGATTTTGGAAGCGGAGCGGTTAAGATTACGCCTGCGCACGACCCCAACGACTTTGAAGTGGGTCTAAGACATAATCTTCAAGTAATCAGGATTATGAACGACGACGGCTCTATGAACGAGTTTGCCGGAGCATATCAAGGGCTTGACAGAGTAGAAGCGCGCAAGCGTATTTGCGAGGACTTGCAGGCGCAAGGCTATATGGTCAAGATTGAAGACTACAAGCACAACGTGGGAGAGTGCTATCGTTGTCACGCTACGGTAGAACCTATCGTAAGTAAGCAATGGTTTGTCAAAATGACTCCGCTTGCAAAGCCTGCGATTGACGTAGTTAGAAAAAAGAAAGTCGAGTTTATTCCATCAAGATTTAGCAAAGTATATTTTAATTGGATGGAAAATATCAAAGACTGGTGTATATCCCGTCAACTTTGGTGGGGACATAGAATACCTGCGTATTATTGCGACGACTGCTCGGAAATGACTGTGTCCAAGACGCCGATTAGCGTCTGTCCCAAGTGCGGTGGCAAGCATATCCGTCAAGACGAAGACGTACTTGACACTTGGTTTTCAAGCGCATTGTGGCCTTTCTCGACCCTGGGCTATCCCGAAAAGACAGACGACCTCAAGTATTTCTATCCCAATAGTTTGTTAGTTACGGCGTACGACATAATATTTTTCTGGGTTGCGAGAATGATTTTTTCGGGCTTGGAGCATATGGGAGAAATTCCTTTCCCGGAAGTTCTTATTCACGGAATTGTCCGCGACAGCCAAGGCAGAAAGATGAGCAAGTCGCTCGGCAACGGAATAGACCCGCTTGAGATTATTGATAATTACGGCGCAGACAGCTTGAGATTTTCACTGGTTCAGGGCTTAGCTCCGGGTAACGATACGAGATATACCGACCAAAAGACGGAGTTTTCTCGCAACTTTATGAACAAGTTGTGGAATGCGTCGCGCTTTACGCTTCTCAATCTCAAAGACGTACGCGTAAAGGAAATGGGGACGTTCAGACTTACCAATGCCGACAAGTGGATACTTTCGCGTCTGAATAAGGCGGTAAAAGAGGTTACTGCCAATCTTGAAAAATACGAGCTTGGAAATGCAAGCGCCAAGCTATACGACTTCGTCTGGACAGAATTCTGCGATTGGTACGTCGAGCTTGCAAAGGTGTCTTTGTACGGCGACAATCAAGACAAAAAAGTCAATACGCTGTCCGTCCTTGTATACGTGCTTGAGAATATTCTCAAACTTATGCATCCGTTCGTCCCGTTTATTACCGAAGAGATATACAAGAACTTGCCTACGACAAAGAACAGTATCGTGATATCTAGTTGGCCTACGCTTAATAAGAAGTTCAGTTATACCAAGGAAAGCGGTGAATTTGCTAAAGCTATGGAGGCAGTCAAGGCTATACGTAATATGAAAGCTGAAAAGGGCGTTGCTCCTTCAAAGAAAATAAAGGCTTATTTTATCGCAAGCGCAATTAATCCTAAGGATATAAGTTATATCTACAAGCTTGCCGGTGTGGAAAACGCAGAATTTCTAGAGAACAAAAATTCAATCAGTGAAAAAATTGTTTCGCTATTTGGCGATTTCGGCGAAATTGCCGTACCGCTAGGCGACTTGGTAGACGCTCAAAAGGAAATAGCAAGACTGAGTGGAGAACTTGAGTATACTCAAAAAGAAGTTGAGAGAAGCCAAAAGATGCTCTCCAATCAAGGCTTTGTTGCAAAAGCGCCAAAAGCTCTTATTGACAAAGAAAGAGAGAAGCTCGCATGCAATCAGGAAAAAGCTCGAAAGCTTCAACAAGAAATAAATAACCTAAAAAATAGTTGATTACATATAATAAGAATATATCATAAAAAGAGAATGCAAAATAGATGAAATACGTATTTTTTGATTTTGACGGAACTATAAGCAACACGTATGAAGGTTGCGCGCGTATACTCAAAAAGACGTTTGACAAGTACGGCGTGGATATGGACGAGAGCAATTACTCTAAATTTATCGGACCGCCTTTGTCAGAAACCTTTATAAAGTATATTGGCAAAGACGTCGCATATGAAGCCGTGCAATATTTTCGCAAGCTATACGTTGGTGAAAAGGCTATATATATGAGCAAACTCTACGACGGCGTCGCAGATATGCTGTCCGAATGTCACGGTATGAATGGCGTCAAGACAGGAGTTGCTACGTGTAAAAAACACGAAGAAGCAGCGCATTTGCTTGAGTACTTCGGCGTAAAAGACGACATAGATTTCGTCTCCGGACTTGTCTATAATGAGAGAGAAACTAAGGCGCAAGTACTGCAATACGCGCTAGATAAGTTGGGCGTTAAGGCAGATGACTGCGTTATGGTAGGAGATACGATATACGACGTTGAGGGAGCTGAAGAAGTGGGTATGGACTGCATATTATGCCTTTGGGGTTTTGGCGATTATGAAAGTATTCATAATAAAAACGTTATCTTCCGCGCTAAGACTCCCTATGACGTAATTGATTATGTAAGGCAGAATTTTGCTGAAAAGCTATAAAATAATATGCGCATACTCTAAAAATAAATGGGGGAGAGGAGAGCCTATGAGATATTCGAATATGACCTTAAGTTATATATGGCATAACTTTTTGAAGAGCATGGGTATTATGTTCTTGCCTGCGCTTTTGCTTGGTATTTTGTTAAATCCATTGAGTATAGTCGAGATTATCGTGAGTATAGGAAAAAAACAAGGGACGTATAATTCTTTTCTTGATATCTATAAGAAAATCAACGGATATACGGGAGCTTGGCGATTTGTTATAATTATTATTGCGATAGTTATATCAATACTTTGTCTATCGCTGTTGTCTGGTTTAATCCGTCAAAAAATGCGTTACGGACTCGACAATAGAGGCAAGTGGAGCATGCTAGGTTCACACCTTAACGATAATTTTCTTCCGGTATTAAAATTTCTTTTATTGCTATTTGTATCATTGGAAGTTCTTGCTATTTTGCTATCTACCTTTTTATATACGACAATAAAACTGTTCAACAACGCTTTGCCAATGTGCTTAATACTGGCGTTTATATTTATACTTGTCGAACTATTATTTTTATCAGCGTCGTTATTGACCGTACCTAATATGACGATGAAAGGATATGGACTATTCAAGGCTTTCGGAAACTCTGTATATTCGCTTAGCGCAAAGGTTTTCAAGGTTTTTGGCTCTATCCTATGGATAATGATATTGATGAGCGTCCCAATGATAATTTTGATACTTTTCCCATTCAAAGGGTCAAATTATTTATTGGAATTATTTTCATTTTTGTTCTATTGGATGATTGCGTCTTATATAAGCGTTCTGGTTTACGTTGTATACTTTGATGTAGAAGAATTGGAAAGGGAGGATCTTAAACTATGATAATTAAAGACGCTTTTAGTATAACTACGTCCAAATTTTCTTTGGTGTATCAAGTCATACTCGTGCTTTTGATAGCTATGCTTTTCTTTGGCATTATAGGTTACGCTATCTTAGCTCCTACGCTAAACGGTTACGTCAATGACTTAAAAGGACTTGGCGCAGGCAAAGTGCTCAAAGATTATATCAAGTCGATATTTATGAGCGGTGACGGAATGCAGCAGGCAGGTGAAAACGCTCATTATCAAGCATTGGTAGATACTGTTAGAGATATTGGAGTTATCACAAAGAATCACGTAGGCTCGATATGGGGCGGTATAATCGCTATAATCGTCCTTACGTTACTGTTCAGCGTCTTTTATAATATTTGCCTATATACAGTTACGGACACTTTGCATACTTTTATGTCGTCTGACAGCGAGTACGGCTTTTTATCAAATTTGATTGCCAATATAAAGAAATCTTTCAAGTTCTCTTTGGCTTACGTCGGTATGTTCATAGTCAGTCTAATCATCGTAGTGGGCTTGAGTTTAGGACTGGGATTTTTGCTTAGCGCGCTCAACAATTTCTTAGGTATAGTCGTGGCGTATATTACGGCGTTGTTGTTGATTTCCATACAAAGAGCATTATTTGCAGGTTGGATGCCCGCTTATATAGTGTCCGATTTGACGATAAAAGAGAGCTTAGCCGTTAATTTCAAAAAGGCAGGGAAGCGCTTCAAAGACCAACTTGGCGTTTACTTCGTGCTTTATCTTTCGACGTTGATTTTGGGTATAATAGTGGGTATTTGTACGCTTGGCTTTGGCATAATAATTGTGTGGAGTTTGTGCGCGGTGCTTTCACAGGCGCATGATATGGTAGACTATTACCATTACAAAGGTAAGAAGTACTACAGAGATCAACAGCATGTTGTAGACCCAACCAAGAAGTATAAAGAAGCTGTGTTGGAGATAGGATTAGATGAGAAGTAAGGTGTCGTAATTTTTCACGTCTTGTAGACAATAAGGAAGTCTAGGCAAATCTACCTATTAATAAAAAACAACCTCACATCTAATTAGTGTGAGGTATTTGTTTATAAGAGGTAGGGGAGATCTTTCGACTACGCTACGCTTCGCTCAAGGTGACGATATTTCTAATGTCATTTCAAGTGTTATTGGCGAAGTCCAGCCGTTTAATTTGCGGGGCAACTATGCCATAAATATCGTAGTAGTATTGCCGCTACTTGGCGTAAGCATTCTGCTATCAAGATATTTTTTTAGGTGTTTCGGATCGGCTATAGCCGTAGTATTGACGTCCCATTTTCCCACTACGTCAACGACTATATCGCCGTAATCAAACATTCTGCCGTGAATAGATTGATTAATAGATACTGAAATTACGCCTCTAAATGTCGACTGTCTTTCGTATTTTGCTATAACTCCGCCTTTCTGAACTATGTAGTTTTCGTAGAACTCTATTTTTTTGGCTTTTAAGTTTTGCATCTGCGAGCCTAGTTTTGAAATGCTAGCAAAATTGTGCGATATATTTGACGAAACTTTTGACGGTATTTTGTTATAATTGTTTTGCTTGTTGCGATTTACTTGTTTTGACTTACTTTACTTATCGCATTGTCATTTTGGTCGCTATCTTGAGCGGTATTTTCTACAACGTCAGCCGTAGGTTGACTGCCGTTATTTGAATTATCTTTGACGTTGGCTTTTATTTTGACAGGGGATACGTATGTATCCATACTCTTAAAGACGTTGCGGAAGTGGTCTGCAATTCTCTCCATATTGCTGACTATTGATAAGAATATACCGCCGCTTTCTGAAGAACATTCGCTGTTGTGCAGTCTTGCGATATGGTTTTTAGCAAGATTATCATTGTAAGTATCGACCAAGTCCTCGTATCCGTCTACTTCCTCTTTAAGCGCAAGGCTTTTTGATTCGAATGAGGTAATTACATTTTCGTATAGTTTATCGACCGCGCTTTTCATCATTGTCAATTCTTCTATGGCTTTTTCGGAGAAGGATAGTTTATAATCGACGAGTTCTTGCGCAGATTCGCAGATATTCTCCGCGTAATCGCCCACTCTTTCAATATCCGAAATTGCGTGATAGAAAGACGCGATTTCCTTTTCTTCCTTATACGAAATATCTTTAGTAGAGATTTTTACGGCGTATTTTGTAAGTTTTTTGTTGAGGAAGTCTATCTTTTTTTCTCTGTCTTCAAATTCTTTTTGCCTGTCGAAATTAAGTTCGGCAATACACTCAAAGGCAATATCGAGGTTTTCTTTAGACAAACGAGCCATAGCTACGACTTCTTTTCTCAACATCATAAGCGCAATAGACGGCGTCTTGAGTATTCTTTCATCTATAAAAGCAAATTTGTAATTGACTTCTTCGCTTTCTTCACCCTCGGGCCTTTTCTTTTCGCGTACGATAAGAGTCGCCAATTTTGTGAGCCATCCGGTAAATGGAAGTAAAACCAAAGTAGATATGATATTGAATATAGTATGGAACATTGCAATCTGAGTGCTTACCACGTTAGGGAAGGCTTTTGCAAGCCAATAGTCCATAGCAAGTTTTTTACTTATCAGAGGAGTTACGAAGATAAATATCAAGAATATAGCCGTACCGAATACGTTGAATAGCAAGTGTATTACGGAAGCTCTCTTGGCGTTGGTATTTGCGCCAATAGAGGCAAGTATAGCCGTAACGCAAGTGCCTATGTTGATACCAAGAGTTACGAAGATTGCGCTTTTCAACGTCATAAGTTGCGCTCCGCCGTCTAAAGAAACAGAGCAAAGCGTAATCAATATAGAAGTAGTCGCCGACGAAGATTGGATGATTGCGGTAAATACCAAACCTATAAGCATGAGCAAGAAGGGATTTGTTGCAGAAGAAAGCATATTTATTACAGCTTGACTTTTGCTTACGCCGTCCATAGAGATGCTCATAAATTTCATACCCACGAATATAATGCCGATACCGCTGATAAGCATACCAATCTTAGCAATTTTGTTCTTGCCGAACATTGCCATAAAAACGCCTATACACGCAAGCGCTGTCAAAAACGGTGTAATAGGCAAACTCTGCAGGGCAGTAATTTGCGCCGTAATGGTCGTGCCTATATTGGCGCCCATGATAATACTTGTCGCTTGCTTAAGTGTCATCAAACCGGCGTTGACAAAGCCTACAATCATTACTGTAGTAGCCGACGACGATTGTATTACCGCAGTAATTCCTGCGCCTGTTGCTATACCCATAAATTTATTATTGCTGACTTTATTTAAAAGCAATTTAAGACGATCTCCTGCGATGTTTTGCAGATTGTCGCTCATAATCTTAAGTCCAATCAGGAAAGTACCCAGACCGCCTAATAAAAATAATATCGATTCAAACAAATTCATATTATAGACATTATATCATGCTCGCAAAAATTTTGCACTTATTTTACCGTCCAAAATTATCGGCGCCATTTTGATGCGAGATTTTTAGAAGTTTTATTAACTATTTTTACAATAATATATGCTATTTTGTCCATAAAAAATTCCCAAAATATTATAAAAATTCAACATTTTACCTACAAAATTTCGAAATTCGACAAATTTAATCGTCATATTGTGCAAAAACATAAAAATTTTTAGAAGTTTTCTTTCAATGACAAATTTCGGCTAAAAATTAAATGAAAAGAAATTGAATTTATTTAATAAGGTATAATTAAATATATGAGGTAAATATGGATAGACTAATACTTTTGGATTCCAATTCTTTGATAAACAGGGCTTTTTACGCTTTGCCTAATTTGTCCACGCATTCAGGACAGTATACAGGGGCGATATTTGGATATATAAACATGCTTATGAAGATTGTATCCACCTATAATCCAACGCATATAATCGCTACTTTTGATAGAAAGGCGCCTACTTTCCGTAAGGCAATGTATGCTGGATATAAAGCTACGCGTAAGCCAATGCCGACAGAACTTGCAAGTCAGCTTGCTCCTCTCAAAGAGATACTTTCGGCGATGAATATTCCCATTGTAGAAATGGACGGGTACGAAGCGGACGATATAATAGGAACTTTGGCTAAGAGGTTTGCGGTAGAAACTTTTGTTGTTACCGGTGATAAAGACTCTCTGCAGCTTATTGACGATACGACTACGGTACTGCTTACCAAAAAGGGCATCACAGAGATAGTCTACTACGACAAAGCTATGCTCGCAAGCGAAGGACTTGTACCGTCGCAGATAATAGACCTCAAATCGCTAATGGGCGATTCTTCCGATAATATTCCCGGCGTAACAGGCGTAGGAGAAAAGACTGCAATGGATTTGCTTGCAAAGTATACCACTTTGGACGGAGTTTACGCCCACTTAAATGAGATTAAGGGTAAATTGCAGGAAAAACTTGTTAGCAGCAAGGAAATGGCGTATCTTTCCTACGAACTTGCTACTATCAACGTCAATTCGCCCGTAGAGTTTGACAATCTTGACGATGCAAAGTTTGTTCCCGTATTTTCACAAGAAGTTAAAAGGCTTCTCAAGTCCTTAGAACTTACCAAGATAGCCGAGAGAATGAATTTTGTCGGCGAAGAGAGCGGAGATACGGTAAATATTAATCAAGATATATATATACCTAAGGCGGTTGATATAGACGACTTGCATGGGCTGGGCGAAGTCATATCGCATTTGATTTTGCAGGGCAAATTCGCATTCTCGCTGTCAAGACGCGTGACTTTATCAACTGATGAAGAGTGTTACAACATCGTGATATCTGACAATCTTTTGGGCGACGGTATAAATTACAGCGAGTTTATCGATGCAATGAAGGGCGTCTTTGAGAGCGATAAGATAGTAAAAATATGCTACGACCTTAAGAATAATATGCGCGTACTTTCAAACGATGGAATAAGCCTAAAGGGGGTTGAGAGCGACGTGTTGCTCAAAGCATACCTTGTAGACGCCAATCGAAATTACAAGTCCGAGCAAGAACTGTTTAATGCCTATAATCTTCCCGAGGGCGAAGAATCGGCGCTTATATATTATATTGATAGTATTATTGATAAAGAGCTTGAGGAGAGAAATCTCACTAAGCTGTACAAAGAAGTTGAACTGCCTTTGGTGCAAGTGCTTTTTGATATGGAAGAACAGGGCTTCAAAGTTGACGTTGAGATGCTTGGCGAACTTAATAATAAGTTCTCTCAAGAACTTGACCGACTTTTGAAAGAGATTATAGAACTTGCAGGGAAGCCCTTCAACGTCAATTCTACAAAGCAGTTGGCTAGCGTACTGTTTGACGAACTCGGTCTAAAGACGGGTAAAAAGACAAAAACCGGTTATTCTACCAACGTGGACGTACTCAATTCAATTAAGAATCAACACCCTATAGTACCGTTAATTCTGCGTCAGCGCGAACTATCAAAGCTCAAATCTACGTATCTTGACGGAATGCTCCCGCTTATAGACAGCAAACAAAAAATACACACGGTGTTTAAGCAGACTGTGACGTCTACGGGTAGACTTTCGTCCACAGAACCCAACTTGCAGAATATACCTATTCGCAAGAGCGACGGTAAATTGATTCGCAAAATGTTTGTAGCTAGCGAGGGGAATACTTTGGTATGCGCCGATTATTCTCAAATCGAACTCAGACTCATGGCAGAGTTTAGCGGTGATGAAACTATGCTTGAAGCGTTTAATAATGGCGTGGATATACACCGCACGACTGCGGGTAAAGTATTTGGCGTACCATTTGAAATGGTAACCGAAGAGATGAGAAGGCAGGCGAAGGCGGTTAACTTTGGTATCATTTACGGCATTAGCGATTTTGGGCTTTCAGAGGACTTGGGCGTATCCGTATATCAGGCAAGAGAGTTTATTAATAGTTATTTTGCGACGTATCCCAAGGTGAAGAGATATATGGATAAATGCGTGGAAATTGCAAAAGAGCAAGGATACGTCACGACTTATCTAAATAGACGCAGAGATATTCCAGAGCTTAAGTCGTCCAATTATAACTTGCGAAGTTTTGGAGAAAGAGTGGCTATGAATATGCCTTTACAGGGAAGCGCAAGCGATATCATCAAGGTTGCTATGCTCAAAGTCTTCAATGCGCTTAAAGAGGGAGGATACAAAGCTAAATTAATTATGCAAGTTCACGATGAATTGATAATAGACTGTCCGCTCGACGAAGTAGAGCAAGTTAAGAAACTATTGGTAGACAATATGCAGAACAATACTCCCGACTTTACAGTCAAGCTGATTGCCGAGTGTTCTTGCGGAAAAAGCTGGTTGGAGGCAAAATAATGAAGATTGCCGTAATAGGCGGAATAGGTAGCGGAAAGAGCCGTGTAATTGATTATATAAAAGAGCTTGGCGAGCGCGCTTGCGATTGTGACGCGATATATAGCCAAGTATTGTCGCAAGAGGATTATATAGCGCGTGTCAGCAAAGCATTCGGAGTAGTAAAAGACGGTGTAATAGATAAAAAGGCGTTGGCGCAAATAGTCTTTTCGGATAAAGAAAAACTAAAGGAACTCAGTGAGTTGGCGCATCCGCTTATATTCGATAAAGTCCATAAAATATACCAAGAAGAAGATAGTAATCTCTATATTGAAGTATCGGCATTTGATCTAAGCATGACAAAGTACTTTGATGAAATCGTCTATGTCAAAAGCGCTCGAGGCAAAAGAGTAGAGAGAGTAAAAATTCGCAATGATTATCAAGAAGATTATATAGCGTCTATAATGTCAAGTCAGCTTTCCGATAGCGAAATGGAGAGTGTTGCGGACTATGTAATTGTAAATGACGGAACTTTACAAGAGCTTTATGAACAAGTAGAACATTTAATAGCGTTCCATATGTTTTAATAAATAATTCTAATTTATCAAAATAAACGGCAGTATTATTCCGAATTACCGCCGTTTATCTAATTAAATCACCTAAATTACAAGTTTTCAAAACTTTTAATTATTTTTTCTTCTTTTTTTGCTTATCAGATACTTCGATTGCGTCTTTTACAATTTCCTCCTCAGACTCGTCATTGTTTTTGATATGCACGTCAAGTTGAGGATACGGAATAGAGATGCCGTTCTCGTCAAAAGTCTTCTTAACGGCTTCTAGCATATACCAATGCGCAGACCAAAAGTTTTCGCACTTTGTATAGTATCTTGCAAGCAACACTATTGCGTTATCGCCGTGTTCGCTGATATTGATAAGCGGAGCAGGATCTTGTAAAATTTGTTCGTTTTTGTCCATACATTCTTTTATCAAATTTTTAGCTTTTTCAAAGTCGCAATCATAGGATATCGAGAATAAGAGATCGTTTCTTCTGGTGCCGTTGATATTGAAGTTGGTGACGATAGAATTGCCTGCTACGCCGTTGGGAATTACTACGATTTTGTTGTCGCCCGTACGAAGATAAGTGTAGAAGAGTTTGATGTCCTCGACGGTACCGCTTTGTCCGTTACACTCTATAAAATCGCCGATCTTATATGGGCGCATTATGACGATAACCACGCCGCCGGCGAAGTTGGAAAGCGAGCCTTGTAGGGCAAGACCTATAGTAAGACCTACCGAAGTGATTGCCGCCGCTATAGCGGAAGTTTCTATGCCCAGATAGGTAAGTACGCATACGAATCCAAGCAATATCAGTATGCGTTTTAGCCACGGTACGGAGATTTTTCTCAATGTTAAATCTACGTTTTTCTTTTGCAGTTTCTTGTCTATTCTTTTGCAAATAGCTTTTACTATAGCGCAGTATATGGCAAATACCACGATGGCAATGACTATTTTAAGCCCTTCGGTGACAAGCCAGTTGCCCACGTTGGTAAGAAGACTTGTGAAGTCTAAATTAGCGCCAATAAGAAAATTCATATTATTGTCCTCCAAATATTTATTATATATATATAATAACAAATATCTTAGACTTTATCAAATGTTTGTTATCTATATAAATATTTTCGGTTGAAAGTTTATTGGGCATATGCTATTATATTGTTATGAAAAGACTTACTTTACTTATAGATGCCGATGATACGGTGCTTGACTTCAAAAATTCAGAGCGTGACGCTATATTTGACGTTTGCGAGCGCTTCGGGATTATAGACAAAGAGAGTGTAGCCGACAAGTTCCGGCAAATCAATAGGCGCATGTGGGATATGTTTGAGTTGGGGCAAGTGACCCGCGAGCAGATATTTTATTCTCGATTTGAAGAACTTTTTGACTTTTACGGCATAGACGGCAAGGACGTAACGGAAGCGGGGGATCAATATAGGGAAAATATGGCTCATAGCCGTCGAATAATTAAGGGAGCCAGGGCATTTTTAGCGCGAGTATCGCAAATCCATGACTTGTATTGCGTGACCAACGGTATTGCGCGCACGCAAAAAATGCGCATGAAGTCAAGCGGACTTGGCAAATATTTCAAAAAATTATATATCTCTCAAGAAATGGGGTTGGCAAAGCCGTCAAAGGAGTTTTTTGAGTACGTTCTTAATGATATTGTAGAGTATGACTTAAATGACGTTTATATTATTGGAGATTCCCTTACGTCGGATATTCAGGGCGGAATAAATAGCGGTATCAACACAATACTTTTTAATAGAGAAAATAAGCAAATCAAAAATATTCGTCCCGATTACGAAGTGAAAAATTATATTCAACTTGAGCGCCTTATTCAAAAGCTTTCTCAGTAAAATCGTTAATTATGGTATTGTTTCGTTTACGTTATGCCGCCTATTGGCGTTAAGTGATGTCAACTTTAGTTTACATTGAGCCATTATAGTTCTAAAAGATGTAAACATATGGCTTTATGCTATGTCAACTTTTGTTTACATTAAGCCAATTATATTCTAATGAATGTCAACTTTTGTTTACATTTAGCCAGTATAATTCTATAATATGTCAACTGTGCTTTATAACCAGCCAAATTTTATCTATATTGTAAAGTCAATCAAATTATCCACAATTTGGCATTGCTTTGGTTGACTAAATAGTTTATTAAATTATAAAATATATAAGTATATTATGAAAACCGTTCTTAAGTATTATCGCAAATATTGGCATTTGATAATTATCTCGCTTGCATTTTTGACGGGCGAGGCAATATGTGAATTACAACTGCCGAGTTATATGTCGGGGCTTCTAAACGATGGCGTGGGAGCATCGGACATGGCGGTAATATGGAGCTATGGCTGGAAGATGATATTGTTAAGTCTTACTGCTTGCGTATGCGCCGTGACGGTAGGATTTTTATCCTCGGTGATAGGGGCAAAGGTTTCTAGAGATTTGCGTTTTGACGTGTTTTCTAAAGTAATGCATTTTGCAGGCGAGGAATACAATAAGTTTTCCGTTTCATCGCTAATTACCAGAAGTACCAATGATATTAACCAAATTCAAATGCTTACTATTATTACCCTGAGATTGGTAATGTTTGCGCCTATTATGGGTATAGGCGGTAGCATTATGGCAGTTGAGTATTCGGGCGGTATCAGCTCGCTTGCTTGGGTAATAGTAGTGGCTATTGCGGTGATAGTAGTAATGATATCGTTAGCCTTGACGATAGTTCAGCCGAAGTTTACCAAGATGCAGAAGCAGATAGACAAGGTCAACCAAATAGCGGGCGATGAACTAAGCGGAATGATGGTAATAAGAGCTTTCAATACTCAAAAGCATGAAGAGGAGCGCTTTGACAAAGCCAACAGCGAGTTGACGCGCACGTCGCTTTTTACTTCAAGGCTTATGGCTATTCTCATTCCTATTATGACGATTGCAATGAACGGCATTATGCTTATGATAGTTTGGATATTTGCCCGGCATATCGAAGACTTTTCTCAAATTGCCAATATGGTAGCATTTATGCAATACGCCTTACAAGT
The DNA here is from genome assembly GCA_910578245.1 of uncultured Christensenella sp. Lineage (GTDB taxonomy): Bacteria > Bacillota > Clostridia > Christensenellales > UBA3700 > RACS-045. The sequence goes on from CAJTPC010000015.1 coordinate 15,742, forward strand.
CATCATGTCATTTATGATAATATCAATGATATTTCTCATATTGCCAAGAGCAAGGGTGTCTATCGGCAGAGTAAGCGAAGTGCTGGATACTCCGATATCTATTAATAACGCGCAAGGCAAGGAAATGCCAAGCGGCGAGAGATTCAAGGGCGATGTCAAGTTTGAGGACGTAAGTTACGGTTACGGCGGAGGCGCTCTTGCAGTGGAGAATATTACGTTCGAGGCAAAGAGCGGACAAGTTACTGCCTTGATTGGGTCTACCGGAAGCGGAAAGTCTACCGTTGTATCGCTTTTGCCAAGGCTTATGGACGTGACGAGCGGAAAGATTACGATCGACGGAGTGGATATAAGAGATATCAATATTAAGGATTTACGCAACAATATTGGTTTTGTTCCGCAAAAGAACATCTTGTTTTCAGGTGATATAGCTTCCAACGTAGGCTACGGATTGGAAAACGCAAATCAAGACGACTTGCAAAAGGCGGTGGATATTGCGCAAGCAAGCGAATTTATAAATACCGATGAAAAAGGTTTTGAAAGGGAGATTTCTCAAGGCGGAACCAACGTTTCCGGCGGACAGAAACAACGTCTTGCCATCGCCAGAGCCATCAGCAAAAAGGCTCCGATATACGTCTTTGACGATTCTTTTTCTGCGCTTGACTTCAAGACGGACGCCAAACTCAGGCAGGCTTTGGCTGAAGAAATGGGCGATGCTTGCGTAATAATTGTCGCGCAACGCGTAGGTACGATTAAGAATGCGGACAAAATAATAGTTCTTGATGACGGGAAAATAGTAGGAGAGGGTAAGCATCAAGACTTGCTCAAGACGTGTAAGACCTATTTGGATATAGCCAAGTCGCAATTATCTGAGGAGGAATTGAGTTTATGAGTAATACGACAAGACCTCCAAAAGGACCTATGGGCGTTGGCATGAGAATGGGAGGCGGAGAAAAGGCAAAAGATTTCAAGGGTACTTCGGCAAAATTGTTGAAGTACATGCGTAGCGATATTCTTGTTATTATAATTGCCTTTATCTTAGCTATCGGCGGTGTTGTAGCGACAATAACCGTGCCCGATGTATTGAGCGGAGCAACAGACGTATTGGTAGAAGGCGCAATGAAAAAGACCGTCTACAAAACGGTTGTGCCGATGCTTAAGTTTGATGACAAAACGTTGACGGTTATGGAATCTTCGCCGTATTGTTATTTTTCGATTGGCGATATACGCAATATATTAAATGACGATAGCGAAGATTCAAGCGATATGTCGGAGCAGATACCGCAAGGAGTGAAGGACGCTTTGCTATCAATGCCGGCAAACAATGACATAGACGGTATCAAGCTCGGCGCGCTTGCCTATGCGAGTAAGAATTCCAATACGATAGGCGAGTTTATTGACAAATTGGGAATCGACGCGTCGGTATTTCTATCTAAAGTACCAGAGGCATATCGCGACCAAGTTAAGAGCGTATCCTTTGACGTAAAGCCGGAAATTGACTTTGACGCAATCGCAAAGATTGCTCTTAAGTTGATTATACTTGTGGTTTCAAGCGGAATTATGGCGTATCTGCAAGGCTTCTTGCTATCCGGAGTAGCTCAAAAGATATCATATAGATTTAGACGCGATCTCAATGAAAAGATTGATAAGTTGCCGCTTAAGTTCTATGACAAGACTACCAACGGTGAAGTAATGAGCCTAATCACCAACGATATAGATACAATAGCCACTTCTTTGAATCAAAGCATGTCGCAACTTCTCACGTCGGTGACGACGGTAATAGGCGTATTGATAATGATGCTCAAAATCAGTCCGCTTATGACGCTGATAGCAGTTGTCAGCGTACCGATAATGCTAGTAATAGCAATGATAATAATTAAAAATTCTCAAAAGTATTTCAAAAGACAGCAAGAGTATCTCGGACACGTCAACGGACAAATCGAAGAGATGTTTTCCGGACAGAACGTAGTAAAACTTTTCAACGGCGAAGAAAAGAGTATTGAAGAGTTCAAAAAATATAATGACGAATTGTATTCTTCGGCTTGGACGTCGCAGTTTTTCTCGGGACTTATGCAACCTACCGCAAAAGTCATAGGCAATTTGAGTTTTGTCGGCGTATGTATCCTCGGAGGATACTTAGTCGTGAAAGGACCGTTGGGCGTGGGTAATATTCAGGCTTTCGTGCAGTATGTCAAGCAGTTTAATCAACCAATCACGCAGCTTGCAAGCGTTGCTAATACATTCCAATCGACTATGGCGGCGGCAGAAAGAGTATTTGCATTCCTTGAAGAAGAGGAAGAGCAAGAGAGCGGACAGCTTACTGTGGAAAGAATAAACGGCGACGTTGACTTCGAACACGTTAAGTTCGGATATTCTGATGACAAAATAATTATCAACGACTTTACAAGCCACGTCAAAAGCGGGCAGAGAGTTGCGATAGTAGGGCCTACGGGCGCAGGCAAGACGACTATAGTCAAGTTGCTTATGAGATACTACGACGTGAATTCGGGAGATATATTCGTAGACGGTAAGAATATTAAAGACTATTCGCGCGCGGGCTTGCGTAAACATATAGGCATGGTATTGCAAGATACTTGGCTATACAACGATACTATTATGGAAAATATACGTTACGGCAGACTTGACGCAACGGACGAGGAGGTTATACGCGCCTCAAAACTTGCGTGCGCCGACCACTTTATACAGATTTTGCCCAACGGTTACAACTTTGTCATAGACGCAGACGCAAGCAATATCTCTCAAGGACAAAAACAACTCTTGACTATTGCAAGAGCAATACTTGCAGATTGCGAGATTATGATACTTGACGAGGCTACCAGCTTGGTCGATACCCGTACCGAAATGCTTATACAACAGGCTATGAATACATTGATGCAAGGCAGGACGAGCTTTGTCATAGCCCACAGATTATCTACAATAAAAGACGCCGACAATATCTTGGTACTCAAAGACGGAGATATAGTCGAGCAGGGCAGGCATGAGGAACTTCTTGCAAAAGGCGGTTTCTATGCCGAATTGTACAACGCTCAATTTTTGGGTATAAGCATTGATGAGATTGACGATACATTGAATAGCAAGAATTTGTAAAATTTTCAAAAGGGTATTGCAATTTGGTTTTTTTAATGCTAAACTGTAAATGCTATACAAAATGACTATTTCTAATGTACGACCTTTTATAAACTTTACCGAAAGACTGCTATATGGCAGTCTTTTGGTTTGAATTTTTTTGTAAATTCTACAATAATTTTGTAAAGTAAAATAATTTTTGATATTGCTTTATATTCAAAAGTGTTATATACTGTAAAAAAGGAGGTGAGCAAATGTTGTTGGCTAGCAATGGATTGACGTTTTGGCAAGAAATCGGAATTGCCTTTAGCGACATAGGCATAATACCTGCGATACTTCTCATTTTGGGAACGATTTTTATTATCGTTGAGATATTCCAACCGGGCTTTGGATTTTTTGGAATATGCGGTATAATTCTCGTACTTGCAGGTATGGCTGTAAGGCTGTTTATGAGCAAGCGAGGTTCCCTCATAGTACAGTTCTTTGTAATGCTTATATGCGTATCTGTCGTAGTATGCGTTGCGCTTTTGATAATGTTGCGCTCGCTTAAAAAGGGTAAGCTATCGCGTACCGGACTTGTGCAGACGACTCTTGCAGTATCCGAAGGAATTACCGGCGGTACGGAGGACTTTTCACAGTTGCTCGGTAAAGTAGGCGTATCGACTTCAGTTTTGCGCCCAAGCGGTAACGCAGTAATTGACGGCAAACTATACAGCGTTGTATCGCAGTCTGCTCTCATAGAGAAAGGCAAAGATATAGAGGTAATTGCAGTAGAAGGAGTAAAAATTACTGTAAAAGAATATTCTTTGGCTAAAGAAGCGACGGTATAATACGAAGTTTAATGACTTAATTATAATATCAGCGTAAGTCGAAGCGTATATAATTAAATTGAAAGAAAAAATATAAAAATAAAAAGGAGTAAAAAATGGCTATAATGACATTGGCGCTTAGCGCAGCAGGCATTACGGCAATAGTCGTAGCAGTCGTCCTGCTTGTATTGCTAGCAATTATTTTCAGTCTTTTGCCTATCAGAATTTGGTTTAGAGCGCTCGTATCGGGTGTAAAAATCTCAATGAATAGGCTCATCGGTATGAGATGGAGAGGTATTAAAGTAATTCCTCTTGTCGATGCGTACATCTCTGCAAAGAAAGCGGGGCTTGACATCTCTATTGACGAATTGGAGAGTCACGTGCTTGCAAGAGGCGACGTAATCAAAGTTGTCAACGCTTTGATTTCCGCGCACTCGGCAAATATGGAATTGACGGCAGAAACTGCAAGAGCAATCGACCTTGCAGGTAGAGACGTACTCAATGCAGTTAAAGTGTCGGTTAATCCAAAGGTAATCGAAACTCCTGCAATATCGGCAATAGCAAAAAACGGTATTGAATTGAGAGTTAAGGCAAGAGTAACTGTGAGAGCAAATATCACCAGACTTATCGGTGGCGCAGGCGAGGATACTATCATTGCCCGTATAGGCGAAGGCATCGTCACGACGGTAGGTTCGGCAGAGTCGCACAAGGACGTGCTTGAAAATCCGGACGCAATCTCCAAGACAGTGCTTAACAAAGGTCTTGACAGCGGTACGGCATATGAAATACTTTCAATCGATATAGCAGACATCGACGTCGGCAGAAATATCGGCGCCCAACTTCAAATGGATCAAGCTGAAGCCGATAAGAGAATCGCTGAGGCAAAAGCCGAAGAAAGACGCGCTATGGCTGTCGCTTTAGAGCAGGAAATGAAGGCAAAGACCCAAGAAATGAAAGCTCTCGTTATCGAGGCGGAATCTCAAGTTCCAAAGGCTATGGCTCAGGCTTTGCAAAAAGGCAAACTCGGCGTAATGGACTATTATAATATGCAAAACGTAATGGCGGATACAAATATGCGTAACGCTATAGGCGGAGCAGAAGAGTCCAACGAAGTAAATATGAAGGAAAAGAAATAATGTTCTTTATTGTTTTAGGCGTAATAGTAGCCATTGGCGCAATAGCGGTAATCGGTGAAAGCGCTAAAAAGGCTAAACAAAATAAGCAAAAGCAAGATGCGGAAAGGGCAATGAATTTACTTGACGGTAAAGACGAGTTCAAAAAGTTTTTGGACTATGACAATTCTTCTAAGCCGGTAAGTCATTCTCAACAGCCTACGAACTTCTCGCAACCTCAACGTACTGCGCAATCTACTCAGAGCGCAAGTCCGTCGCATAATAGTACTGCAAATCGGCAAATGATGACAGAACTTCAACAGCGACTTGTCGAGTTGAAACGTAATCAAGCGCTACGCAATGAGGTAAAGGCAAAAGAAGTAGTAGTTACTTCATCGCATCATGACAATCATTGCGACGTTTCTCATCACGAGAGCAAGGATAAGTACAGAGTTGAGTACGTACCTACGATGCACAGTATCGGCGGTAAGTCTACAGAAGGTTGCGAAGACAGCTATAATCTAAGATATGTCAAACTCGACGAGGATGAAGCAAAGAAACTTGAGCTTACACCCCTTCAAAAGGCAATAGTCTACGGAGAAATTCTCAACGAGCCTGCTTTCAAAAGAGGGTATAGAACAAATAGGTTGAGATAACTCAAAACGACTTAAAACAAAGCGTATCTCAAAAGAGATACGCTTTATATTTTTGTGTTGTTAATTAGTTAATTATTTATTTTCTATCTTTCATTGGTACGTATTCCAAAGCGGGTTGCGTACAGTTGTAAGCAGGACGCATAATTCTAGAGGAGTTGATAAGTTCTTCCATTCTATGCGCCGACCAGCCGGCAATTCTCGCGATAGCGAAAATCGGGGTATACAATTCTTGCGGAAGCCCCAACATATCGTAAATAAATCCGCTGTAGAAGTCTATGTTTGCGCTTACGCCTTTATAGATATGTCTTTGTTTAGAAATAAGTTTGATAGCAATCTCTTCGACTTTTGAATACAGAGTAAAATCGTGCATAAGACCTTTTTCTTCACTTAGCGACTTCGTAGACTTTTTCAAAAGCAATGCTCTTGGGTCGGAGAGAGAGTAGACGGCGTGACCGATACCGTATATAAGTCCGCTTTTGTCGAAGACCTCTTTGTTGAGAATCTTATTGAGATAATTCTCAATTTCTTCGTCATCGTCCCAATCTGCGACGTTCTTCTTGATATCGCTAAACATCTGCGAAACTTTAATGTTGGCGCCGCCGTGTTTAGGTCCTTTGAGAGAGCCAATCGCCGCCGCAATAGCGGAATATGTATCAGAACCCGAAGACGTAACCGCTCTTGCCGTAAAAGTAGAGTTGTTACCGCCGCCGTGTTCAGCGTGCAGTACAAGAGCAAGGTCGAGTACTTTTGCCTCCAACTTGCTATACTTGCTGTCTATTCTCAACATATGCAAGATATTTTCAGCCGTTGACAATTCGTCTTTTGGCGCGTGAATAAAGAAAGAATTCTTTTCTTTTATGTAATATTCATATGCTTGATAGCTATATACCGACAAGAGCGGGAAGAGCGCTATCAACTGCAGACATTGACTAAGCACGTTGTTGAGCGAAGTGTCGTTTGCTTTGGCGTCGTAAGAGTATAGCGTCAATACACTTCTTGCAAGAGAGTTCATCATATCGTTGCTAGGCGCTTTCATGATTATATCTCTTACGAAAGTATTTGGCAAAGACTTGCGGTACTTTGCAAGTATCGCTTTGAATTCGTCAAGTTCGGATTGTTTGGGCAATTCGCCGAATAAAAGCAAGTACGTTATTTCTTCAAAACCCGATCTGTCGTTTTCAAAAAAATCTGCGCACAAAGAATTAATATTATAGCCTCTATAATATAATCGGCCTTCGCATGGAACTTCTTCGCCGTTGATTACTTTTTTTGCAATTACGTCGCTTATATTGGTAAGACCTGTTAAGACGCCCTTACCTTTAGGGTCGCGGAGACCTTTGTTGACCTTATGTTGCACGAAAAGTTCGGGGTCAATGACTCCGTTATCCATGCATTTGTCCGCCAAAGTTACTATTTTTCTCCCCAAATCCAATTCTTTTTTCGATGACATTGCAAAAATTCCTCTCGACTTTTTTATATATAATGTTATATTTTATACTAATATCTACAAAAAGTCAATCGATTTTAGTATCGATAATTACGCCTATGACTAAAGCTATTCAGTAATATTTTTCAAGGGTAAAATTATTGTAAAATATTTTAGGCAAATGCTTTATTATACGTCTATTATATGCTACAATATAAATAACTAAAGTTTTACAATATTTGGAGCAAAATTATGGACCTTAAGAAATTGAGAGACAACAGCGATGCTCAAGCAGATTTTATGATGGAGGAAATCACCAATATCATAAAGACCTGTGGCAAGCGTCTTCCCGGTAGCGACGGCGAAAAATCGGCAGTAGAGTATATGGCAAATACTTTGAGAGAGTATAGCGACGACGTCAAGATTGAGCCGTTCGAAATGCATCCAAAGGCATTTTTTAATTGGATACATATAATGGTCACAATTATACTTATGGCAATGGTCAGCTATTTCTTTATTCCGCTTTTGGCGATTATATTAGTCGCTCTCGCAATGCTTTTGATGCTTTTGCAATTCGTACTTTATCTTGAAATCGTTGATTGGCTATATCCCAAACGAACTTCGCACAATCTAATGGCAGTCAAGCATCCAAAGGGCGAAGTTAAGAGGAGAATACTCTTCAACGGACACCCCGACGTAGCGCACGAGTGGACTATGAGTTATCTTATCAGCGGTGACGCTTTTGTAGCGCATTTTGTTATCTCAATGATTGGTATCGTAGCTCTCACAGGTATATCCATAGCGTCAATAGTAGTGCAAGGCGGAGTAAACTTTGCGATAGCAGATACCTCGTTGGCAAACGGCGTACCTATGATTATGGGATTGGTGTGCTTGGTTTTCGTTCCGTTCTGGATAGCCATGTACAGAATGTGGAATACAAGCGTAATAGTAGACGGAGCCAACGACAATCTTACGGGTTGTTATATGGGTATCGCCGTAATGAAAGCGTTGCATGACGAGGGAATAGAACTTGAAAATACCGAAGTCGGCGTACTCTTGACCGGTAGCGAAGAAGCTGGCATAAGAGGCGCAAGAGCTTGGGCAAAAAGACACGGCGCAAGCGGAGATTATAAGGACGTAGAAACCATTATATACGCATACGATACGTTGAGAGAGGGTAAGTTCTTGGCTGTCAACCAAAAAGACCTTAACAATACGGTTAAGGCTGACAAACATGCGTGCGAACTCTTCTACAATGCGGCAAAGAGTATAGACGTAACTTGCTCTTACGGCTCGGTACCTCTTGGCGCAACGGATTCTGCCGCATTCAATAAGGGCGGATATCAAGCGGTAGGTATTACTGCGCTGGACCACAAGTTGCGTAATTACTATCACACAAGATACGATACGTACGACAATATGGATAAGCAATGCCTTTCCGATTGCTATAAGGTTACCGTAAAAACTTTGGAAGACTTTGACGACGGGAAGTAAGAGTAATTAATTTTGAAAAAATTATCAAAAAAAGAGTGTACTCAAAGCGCAATTCCCATAGGGAATTAAGAAACTAAATTATTAAGAGTTATACTTTCAAGCAAGGACAAAAGCTCTCGAACATATCGTTCGAGAGCTTTTTACTACAAACCATTTACAAAGATAAATTGGAATTTATGCTTTCCCAGAAAAGAAACAAACAGCATATACTATGCCGCAAAGTAGATTTACGCCGAAACAACTTGCAACGCCAATAATCAAATATAAGTTATTAGTCATAGCAATAGTTAGCGCAATACCGCCCAACACAAATGCTACACTAACAGCACCTATAACATACCAAACTTTAATGAATATGCGCACAAATTTCGATTCAATTTTTCCGTATGTTGTTAAATCTTTGTATATCTTTTCGGGAATTGTTTCAGTAACAAACAGTGTATCGTTGAGAATGCGACATTTTATATCTTTAAGCCCTTTCAAATATTCGTATTCAGCTTCATAAAAGTCATAACCTGTTGTGTAACTTCTTTCTACACCGTTATAAAAGTAATGTAAAACGAGCGCAAATTTGGTATTCCATTTTTTATTGTTATACTTAATTTGTTTAAAGTCAAAAAGCGTACATTCAATGTCGGTTCCGTACTGCATAACTTTATTGTATTTCTGATAAGTTAAACAATACTTAATATTTCTTACAAAAACGACTATTGCCATAACTAAAACAAGTCCGCCCGCCACAATTACTGCCATTACAATGCGGTCTGAACGGTGAGCTTGCGCATAAGTAACGAAAAAAATTACATACGCTAAAATATATATTGCACATAAGATTGCAAATGCCAAAGTTGATTTAGGAAATTTCTTTTCGCGCATTTCTAAAATTATTCTCCGCTAAATTACTGTTTATCGTACAATTATTATATCACGAAAAATGAAAAAACGCAACCGATTGAATTTTGCGGGAAATATAAAACATATCTATATCTCACTAGGCTACGAGTAGCCAAGTTCGTCCACGCTTAAAATACAATAGAAAAGGTATGACTTTATGCCATACCTTTTCTATTGCCTGCGACTTGCCTAAAACTCCCTATGGGAATTACTGTAAAGTACACTCTTTTGTCATTTTATTATATACGATGTTCTATCAAGTCGTCTTTTTCCGTTTCGTCGCAACTACAGTAATCGAGCAATTCTTCGTCGAGTATTTCATTATATACAATTTCTTCGTTTGTTGAGTGGCAGGCTTCTTTATGTTCTGCGACTGCTTTTTCAAACATTTTTACGTAAGCTCGCATGCTAAGTTCTACAGAGAAGTTTTTAGCATAATCGGCTATTATTTCATGATGGGCGCGCAAATCGTCAGGATGCTCGATCCACCAATCGATTTTATTTGCTAGGTCATAGCAGTTGCCGTGTTGAAATAGACTTTTTGGATGAGCTACAAATTGAGATGTAGCGGATTTAGGACTATCCGAAACTATCGGAACGCAACCGCATGCGATGGCTTCAAGGCAGGTCATACCTTCGACCTCAACGTCGGCAGAGTGGACGTATAAATCGGCAAAGTTCAAAAACGAGAGTTGTTGTTCGCGATTATAAGCGCCGAGAAATACCGGAGTATTTGGCAATTTTTTAGCCATATTCAAAAGATGGTTTTTCAAAGGTCCCTTACCGCCGAAAATAAGCAAAATACGGTCGCGATACTTGCTTTTGTTGACAGCTTTGATAATAACGTCAAATCGTTTTTCACGCGACATTCTGCCGTTTACTACGATAATGAATTTATCTTTATAAATTGCAGGCTTTTCTTCTCGGTTCATCTTATATATATCGTTATATCCGTTTGAAATTATATGCTTATCGGCAAAAAAGTGATGCTTCTCTAATTGTTGAGCAACCATTTTTGACGGACAGTGGATATGGTCTACGTATTGATAAGTAGTTCTAAGCCAATGATTCCATATGAGATTATTTATCAGCTTAGATTTGCTTAAATGAATTGTAGAAGTTATGTTTTCAGGAACAATATGAGATGCGCAAGTGCAGGGGATATTCATTTGTCTGCACAATTTGACGGTTCTGCGTCCAAGCGCAAAAGGCATGAATACGTGAACAACGTCCGCGCCTGTAATAGCTTTTCTAATAACGTTATCATCAGGTTTTGCCAATTGGAATCCTTGAGAGTGAATTACCTTATCGGCAAACTTTCCAAAGCTCCTTTCCTTGATAGCGTATGGGGTATTTTCGCCATTGTCAATAGCAAGCACACGTACGGTATGTCCTTGCTCTATCAGTCCTTGATATAATCTTTGCGCCGAAACGCTTGTTCCATGGCTGCTTGTATAAAATTGATCGGTTACTAATGTAATAATCATTTTTTTCTCTCCGTAAAATTTATTATCTATGTATTAGTTTTATCAAGTTATTTCTCAATAGAAGTCTACTTTTTTGTCAATTTGCCTTTGAGATAACTCAGGCATTAATTTTTGAAGCAAAGCGCTATCGTTGGGTTTTGTCAATAAAGTTTCTTCCTTATCGATAAGCCCTTGCGCAACCAGCTTGTTTTCAAGGGGAGTCAATCTCATATCGTATTTTTCGTAATCGTATCCGTAGAATTCGCATACGGCGCGGTCGTATGCTTCTTGCGTAGCCTCTTGTAAATACGTAATATTCTCCTTGACTGACAATTCTTTCTTTGGATAGATAGCGGGGCACACTTTAACCGTACAATCTTTCTTGAAGCCAAACATGCGTCTTATCCAATTTGGTTTGCGGAAGAGTATTACAGTCATCACTACCGGCACGTCATTTTTTGACGCATAATGAAAGGCGCCTTTTTTAAGCGGTCGCGAGTTCTTATACTGCTTCCATATTGCTTGTTCGGCATAGAAGGTGACGATAGAGTTGCCTTCTTGGAAAATAGTAGAGATTTCCTTATCCAGATTGCTCATTGCCTTGATAGAACTGGCAAGTGGCAAGAATCCGCCGGCTCTAAAAAATTTCCCGCCGATACCTTTTTTGAGATTAAATTCTGCGCCTGTCATATAGTGCCTGTGACCAAAAGCCAATTGGAAGTTTACTAAAGTGTCAAGAGGCATTACGTGATTTGATACTCTTATTGCGCTGTCAACTTTTTTGATATTGTCTTTGCCGTCAATTTTTAAGTCGAATAGTATTTTGTTTAAGACAGGGAGTAAGATACGCGCAAGACTTCTTACCAAAAAACGTCCTATCTTGAAGCTCGCCGTATTAGGTCTAAATTGATAGTCCTTGTCTACGGTCATAGCATTTTCAGTGACGTTGGAAAGAGCCCATGCCCATTGATCATACGCCTCGATTCTGGCGTATTGAGCGTGCATCTGATCAAATTCTTTTTGAGTTATTTTACTCATCTCTATCCTCTGCTAAAAAAATGCTTGAAAGTAATTGACTTTTATCTATTATTTTACTATTCTAATTATAGGTCAAATCGTGCAAAAATTCAACTTAGGAGAGTATGCCATTTAGCCTTGAAATGTATAATATTTGACATTTATAGGCAAAAATGTTGATTATTATACCACATTTTTGGCAAATTGTTGCCACTTAATAAATAGTTAATATTGCGTTAACATATAGTTAACAAAGTCTTAACAAGGTGGAAAAAATATAAAAAATCATATTTTTGTCAAACAAATATTTAGGGAGAAATTTATGGACAAGACAAAGAAAGACAGGCGATTTAAGCGTACCCAACAGCAATTATTGTTGGCGTTAAAGGAATTGATTAACACAAAGAGTATCATAAATATATCGGTAAGGGAACTTGCGGAACTTGCCGACGTCAACAGGGCTACTTTTTATCTTCATTACAGAGATCCTTACGATATGCTTGAGCAACTTGGCAATGAGTTTATCGATAATATGAAGACGATACTTATCAAGGACAACGAGAGCTTTAATCCCGCCAAGAGTTTTGTCAATCTATATAAATACGTTAAAGAGAATTACGATATTGCCTACATTTTATTTTCGCCCAATTGCGACAGCGGATTTGGCAGGCATTTGGAAAGGTCGCTGGAGAAGTTTTGTTTTGACAGTTGGATAGTGAGAGCCAAAGACGACGATTCGCGTAATTGCGATTACTACAGCGTATATCTGGTCGCAGGTATCAAAGCCTTGCTAGAGAAGTGGGTATTCGATGGCTTTGTGGAAACTCCCGAAGAAATGGCAAAGCTTTCTCAATACTTTATGATGTACGGCGGAAAGCAGTTCTGGGAGTAATTTTTGTTCGATAAAAAGGGAGGTGTCGTGGCTTTACACGGCAATAACGCTTCCCATACTTCGTCAAACTCTCTTGTCGTACGGCAAGTACGACTGCGTTCGTTTTCCTAGTATGAAAACCGTTCCTGCTCATGAAAAGCTCACGCCACTCACTTTTCATCGAACATTTTTGAGTGTAGTCAAGTAACCTCAACCGATTACTGTCATTCTTAGCGGAACAAAGTAGAGAATATCACTTTTGCCGTCATTTCGAGCGCAGTCGAGAAATCTCTACCTATTTACGTCATGTTGAGCGCAGTCGAAACATCTAAATCCAAAAATTATTCTTAACAAAATAGGCGTACGATTTTTCGTACGCCTATTTTGTTTTATATTGCCGACGGCAATACTTCACAACTCGAAGAGTTATTTCATTCTATTAATCCATCGCTTCCGCTACCAAGTCTTTCATGGAGTACTTGCCGGCTTTCTTAGTCGCGAGGAAAAGCCCCGCTCTAATAGCGCCTTGAGCAAATACCATTCTTGATTGCGCCTCGTGCTTTATTGTGATGACTTCGTCTTTGCCGATAAAGAGTACGTCGTGTTTGCCGACGATAGTTCCGCCTCTAACTGCGTGAATACCGATTTCTTTATTTTGACGCTTGCTATTCTTACCGCTTCTTCCGTATACGAATTCTTTTGAGTTGTCAAATTCTTCATTTATAGCTTGCGCTATAGATAGGGCAGTACCGGACGGCGCGTCCACCTTTTGGTTGTGGTGCTGTTCTATAATCTCTACTTCGAAGTTATCGCCGAGGAAGTTGGACGCCTTACGGCACAACTCAATCATAAGATTTACGCCCAGCGACATATTGCTTGATTGGAATACGGCAATACTCTTACTTGCCTCGTCAATTTGAGCCTGTTGCTCTGGAGTATAACCTGTGGTAGCAAGCATAATTCCCGTCTTATTAGCCAGCGCATATTCAAGTATTTCGTCCAATGCGTCTGGACGGGAGAAGTCGATTATCACGTCGGCTTTGACGTCGATATCTTTACCGCGCTTGAATACGGGGACGGGAAATTGTTTAGAATCGGCAAATTTGTCCACACCGCCTACGCATTGAGCATTTTCAAAAGAGGGTAGACATTCGAGAATGTTTTTTCCCATTTTACCGCCGATACCCCAAATCAAAATCTTAGTCATATCACACCTTTATATTATATTCAATCTTTGCATTTCTGCTTTAAGCGCTTGCGCTTTTATCTCGCTCATAGGAGTGAGCGGAAGTCTTAACTCATTCTGACAAAGTCCAAGGAGAGAGCAAGCGTACTTAATAGGAATAGGATTGACTTCGCTAAAGAGCAAGTCAATGAATTTGTCGTATTTGTTCAAAAGCAAGTCTGCTTTGTCGAAATTCTTTGCGCCTGCGAACTTCATAAGCTCTGTGAACTCTTTTGGAAGAGCGTTGCTTGCTACGGAGATAAGGGTAGTTCCGCCAAGCCTAGCAATTTCCACTGCGAGTTTGTCATCGCCGCTCATGAGTTGAAGTCCTGTGCCTTTGATTGCCTGAGCAGTCTTGGCGATTTGTTCCAAGTTACCGCACGCTTCTTTTATACCCACGATAGAGGGGATAGAATGAGCCAATCTTCCGACCGTTTCGGGAAGAATGTTGACGCCCGTTCTACCGGGTACGTTGTAGATTATCATAGGCAAGTCGCACTTATTGGCGATAGCCTCGTAATGCAAGTACAGACCTTCCTGAGTGCACTTATTGTAGTAAGGGGATACTACCAAAATGCCGTCTGCGCCCTCGTCCTTTGCAACGATAGAGTTTTCCACGGCAGATTGGGTACAGTTGCAACCCGTGCCGAAAATTACAGGTACGCGTCCGCCAACTTGCTTGAGAGCAAATTCGCGTAGCGTCTTTTTTTCAGCGGAAGTCATAGTGGCAGGTTCGCCGGTCGTACCGATAAATACGATACCGTCAATACCTCCATTGATTTGATATTCAATAAGTTTTGCAAAACTCTTATAATCTACGCCCGTCTTGGTAAATGGGGTAATTATCGCAGTAAAAGTACCTTCAAACATATTTTCCTTTTTTTCTTGTTCAACAAAATTTGAGGTATCGCAATTTTACACGGCAATAATTCTTCCGATACTTCTTCAAACTCTCTTTTAATACGGCAAGTATTATTGCGTTGGTTTTCATCGTCTAGAAAAAATTCTTGCACGTGAAAATCTTGCGCTACTCAAACTCTGTTGAACGATTATTTTTTATTGCTTTTATTATTTACTATCGTTATATTATATTTTGCCGTTGTTAATCATATACTCGGCAATTTGCACTGCGTTGCTAGCCGCGCCCTTGCGGATATTGTCAGCAACAACCCAAAGATTGCAACCGCTTTCCACGGTGTCGTCCATACGGATACGACCTACGTAAACTTCATCGTGACCGGTGGTGTCGATAGGCATAGGGTACTTATTGTTGGCTACGTCGTCAACGATAACGATACCTTTTTGACCTTTGAGAGCCTCAATAATACCTTCCTTGGTGCAAGGCTTATTGAACTCAAGGTTGATAGATTCGGAGTGGGAATTGAGTACAGGAACTCTTACCGTTGTGGCGGTGACTTTGATAGATTGATCACCCAAAATCTTTTTGGTTTCCTTAATCATTTTTTCCTCTTCCTTGGTGTAGCCGTTGTCGAGGAATACGTCTATATGAGGCAAGCAGTTGTTAGCGATTTGGTATGGGAACTTCTTCGTAGCGTATTCTTCGCCTTTTACGAAAGCCTTAAGTCCTTCAAGCAGGTCGTTGTATCCTGCTACGCCTGCGCCGCTCACAGCTTGATATGTGCTGTAAACAACTCTCTTGATACCGTACTTGTCGTGAAGCGGTTTAAGAGCTACCATTGCTTGAATAGTAGAGCAGTTTGGATTTGCGATAATACCGTTGTTCCAATCAATATCTTGAGGATTGACTTCAGGTACTACGAGCGGAACTGTCGGGTCCATTCTCCATTGGCTGGAGTTGTCTATTACTACTGCGCCGCACTTAGCGAATACGGGAGCGAACTTTGCGCTCGTTGAGCCGCCTGCGGAGAAGAGGGCAATGTCAACTTTGTGAGCCTTGACGTTTTCTTCCGTCAATTCAATGACGGTGTGGGGCTTACCCATAAAATCGATGACTTTGCCTGCGCTTTTAGCAGAAGCAAAAAGATAATAATTTTCGACAGGTAATTGCTTTTCGGTAAGTACTTCTAAGAACTTGTTGCCTACCATTCCGGTTGCGCCGACTACGGCTACGTTGTATTTTTTCATATATAACTATCACTCCTAATGATAAAATTTTTTCTTATAAAAAATGCTTTGCCACTTATTCATAGGCAAAGCATTAAAATGACGTATCTATTGTCAGTTTAAGCGCTTCACCTGATTTCTAGGTGACAGTCGCAGGGTTATTCACCGTAGCGACCAACCGCATACCGTACAAGAAAGATATACGATTTCGGCAAAATATCCTTTCTCGGGTACGTCTTGTCGCATTTATCCCAATACTTTTATATTCTGCGCCTCTGTAAACTAAAGAAATATTATCATATTGTTTTTAATATGTAAAGCGATTTACTAATCATTTCAAAATTTTTTCTACCGACCGCATATATCAGCCGTCTTTTTGCTCGCTATGCCGTCGCTTCACTTATTACGGCTGAAACGGAGCGGATAATACGTCATTTCGACTGGAGCGAAGCGGAATGGAGAAATCTCAACCTTTTACACCTTACGCCTAATGAGTGTGAGGTATATGTTGGTGTAAAGCGAGAGTTGGTGGAGTAGGCTTATAAGTGGAATTTGCATTTAGTACTAGTATATTTT
>CAJTPC010000016.1 GCA_910578245.1 uncultured Christensenella sp.
AGGACAGTCCGAATTTGGGACGCTCGCACAAGACGCTCGCATGCTCGCTATTCCGTCGCTTCGCTCCTTACGAATCCATCCCTGCCCACCATATCGCAAGTACCGCTGTTAGATGGGAACGCAAAAAAGAGAGTATTAACACTCTCTTTTTTGTATATAAAAATAGGTCATACGCGAATGCATATGACCTATTTTTAATTTTTGATTTTGATTACTTAGCTAGGTCAGAGTCTTTTAGACAAAGAACTAAAATTCCGCCGATAAGACCACAGAAAAAGATGTCGAGAATACCCCATACCATGAGTTCTTTTGCAGTTGTTGCTGTCTTCATCTTTGAAAGAGTAATTCCGCCAAAAATTAAAGGCAAGATTGCAATGCAACCACAGATCATACCCAAGATAATAAATACTTTTGCCGCCGTTTTCATATATTTACCTCCTGTAAAAATGTTTTAACAGTATATAATACTGTCTATAGAATATATTATTACTGCTGTCAAGTACTTTAAGAAATTAAGAACTATATATTATATGTTCAATATAATAATTATGTGTATTACCATAAATTATTGCATTGTTGATACAAAAATCGCAGACTATGTGCAGAATCCCAGTGAAATTCTACGAAGATTATTTTTAGTTTACACTTGAAAAATTAATGATAATATGTTATGTTTGAAGTATGAAAAAGAAAGAACTATCCGAAATGACGCTTGAAGAACTTTGGGAACTATTTCCTATTATTCTTACAGAACACAAATCTTATTGGTCAGATTGGTATCAAGAAGAAATAGCGTTATTGAGAAAAATTTTACCTAAGACAACGGAGTATTATCATATAGGGAGCACCGCAATAAAAGGCATTTGGGCTAAACCTATAATAGATATTTTGGCGGTTGTAGATTCCGATAAACAACTAAAAGGCGTTGCCGACACATTAGAGCAAAACGGTTATATCGTTATGTCTTCAAATGATAAGCGAATATCTTTGAATAAGGGTTATACGGAAAATGGATTTGCCGAAAAAGTATTCCATTTGCATATCCGACTTAAAGACGATATAGACGAACTTTATTTTAGAGATTACTTAAACGCGCATCCTGCTATTGCAAAAGAATACGAAAAAATTAAATTGCAACTTTGGAAAAAATATGAACATAACAGGGACGCTTATACAAACGCGAAAAGTAAATTTGTAAATAAATATACTCAATTGGCAAACCATAGGTGTCCGCAAAAGGCAATAGTTTATCTTGATAAGAAAAGTAAGTATAGATACGTCAATCCCAACGTCAAAGAAAGCGAGATTGGGAAAGATTTTTAGTCTATATCAAATAAATCGTTGGCTTCAATCTCAAAAAAATCAATCAAATTGAATATATCTGTAATGCTAGGCTCGGTACGTCCTTGTTCCCAATTAGAATATGTGCTCACAGGAATAGAAAGAGCTGTTGCTATATCCTTTTGAGAAAGACCTTTTGAAAGTCTAATTGTTTTTAGATTTTTAATAAAAACAGTATTTTTACAATTATTCTTTTTCATACATTAATTATAGCGCTTTATAGCTAATATAGCTTGACAATAGCTAAATTAGCTATTATAATATTAAAGTAGCTAAAATAGCTATCAAGGAGTATAGAATAATGAATAAAAATTTACAAGAACTTGAAGCAAGAATAAAAAAAGAAAGAAGCAAGATTATGAAAGAAAGGTTGCGACAAATGTATAACAATTGTTGTGAAGTATACGAAGATATAAGTATTGTAGAATTGCGACTTATTTGGTATATGCGACAGTTTAAGCTCTATACACCGCAATATTGCTTTGAGGTGGCAAAATACGTCTATAGAACAAAGCTCCATGTTGATAAAACGATAGACGAAGAAAAGAGAATAGAAATTTTAGATAAAGAAGATTTTGAAAATTGATGTGTGAAACATAGAATAGCGATGTTGACAAATAGTAATATGAGTAATATAATTTAATTATGGACGACATACTGGAATTTTTAGTAGAGAATGTGGCAGAATTATATTTTGAGTTTTTTCAAAATTTATTGCCTGATAAAAAAATCAGCAAGGGGAAGAGATTGCTTCTCACAATACTTTGCGCGATAGTAAGTCTGGGAATGTTGGCGTGCATCATTAGTGGCATATGTTTAATAATAAACGGAGCAACAGCGGAGGTTATCATAGGAATAGTATTGATATCGTTATCAGGAGTTGGCATGCTAGCGCACATTTTTATAGCAATCTATAATAGTAAAAAGAAGAAGAATAAATTAGAACCTTTAGATAAGGACAGTTTAGATAAATTAAACAAATAATATATGCCTTGCTTTTGCAAGGCTTTTTCTTATATTACACAATTAGTCAAAGACTGACAATGTCTTTGATTTTTTTTATTTCAGAATATGATAAAATTGCCGTATGACAAATGCGGAGGTAAAGTAATATGCGATTGGAATTGACTAATAATTCAAATTGCGCCGTAGCAAAGTTAGACGGCGAACTTGACGAAGGGTGCGTAAGAGAAGTTAGGGAAAAGATAGACAAATTTATTGCAAGCAACAATTTTGGACAATTTGTCTTTGATTTTTCCGAACTGTCTTTTATGGATAGCACCGGCATAGGTATGTTGTTGGGCAGATATAAAAATCTTAAGAAGCGCAACGTACCGATTTTTATCAGTAATGCGCGCGGACACGTTGATTTTATACTGTCCACGGCGGGAATATACACAATAATGAGGAAAATAAGTTAAAAGGCGAGGTTGAATATGAATGAATTTAGACTAAAATTGTTGTCCAAAACGGGTAATGAGGGATTTGCTAGAAGCTGTGTGTCGGCATTTTGTTTAGAGCTTAATCCGACTTTGGAAGAAATAAACGACGTAAAAACGGCAGTGTCGGAAGCGGTAACAAATTGTATAGTACACGCGTACAACAATGCTCAAGAGGGGAAATATATAGACCTATCGGTACGTTTAGAAAACGGAAAAGTTGAAATAATTATAGAGGACGAAGGTTGCGGCATAGACGACGTGGAAAAGGCAATTCAACCTTTCTATACGACAAAGCCCGACCAAGAACGTAGCGGTATGGGTTTTACGCTTATCAAGACGTTTATGGATAAAGTAGATATAATCTCACAAAAAGACAAAGGAACAAAAGTGATTATGCAAAAAGAATTTAAGAAGGAATGATATGCTTGATTATCAAACAACAATAGAACTACTCAATCTTGCAAAGGCAGGCGACGAAAGCGCAAAAAGCACGTTGATTAACGAAAATATGCCCTTAATAAAAAGTATTGCAAGACGGTATAGAAATAAGCAAGTTGAGTACGACGACCTTTTGCAACTCGGAGCTTTGGGACTTGTAAAGGCAATCAACAACTTTGATTTGACTTTCAACGTCAAGTTTTCTACTTACGCCGTGCCTATGATTGCAGGCGAAATCAAAAGATTTATAAGAGATGACGGCTCGATTAAAGTATCAAGAGCAATGAAAAGTCTTTGCAGTAAAATTCAGACTTACGTCAACGAATGTTACGCCAACGACATAACTCCGACCGTCAAGCAAATTGCAATACACTTTGGGATTGAGGAACAAGAAGTAGTATTCGCAATGGATAGCAACAAATATCCGGTATCTATCTTTGAAAAGTATGAGGACGACAATAGCCAATGCGTAATGGATAAATTGGCGTCTAGCGAAACAAGCGATGATATGATAAACAAAATCTTGCTCAAAGATTGCATAGATTCACTGCCTGACAGAGAAAAGAAAGTAATAATTCTTAGATATTACAGAGATAAGACGCAGAGCGAAATTGCTCAAATGCTGGGTGTGTCGCAAGTGCAAATATCCAGAATAGAGAGCAAAGTTATCAATCAATTAAAACAAGCCTTGGCTTAAGAAGTATAATTCACCGCCGTATGGACAACATCCTTAACGGGGGTGATTTTTTTTATGAAAAGTCCGCTATTCAAAGACAACGTTGAGGATAGAGAAATCAGGTTCAAAATACCTGAAGAAATCGACGTCATTCACAACAAAGCAAGAACAAAAAGTATAAGTCAAGAAAGTTTTGACAAAGAGGTGAAATAATGGAAGATAAACAATACATGGACTATATACACGCCAATGCGCAAAAGAGTAACCACGTCGTCACTTTGGTATGGGCGTTTGCCGTAGGAGGAGTAATTTGTTGTATAGGTCAAGCCTTTATTGATTTATTTACGGTTATTTTGCCTAATTGGGATAAGGCAAAAGTTGCCTCGCTAGTCAGTATGACTATGATATTCTTGGGTTCGTTTTTTACTGCAATAGGCGTATACGACAAGTTGGGAGCAAAAGCGGGAGGCGGTTCAATAGTACCTATTACAGGTTTTGCAAATTCCGTAGTTTCTCCTGCAATGGAGTTCAATAAAGAGGGTATCGTATTGGGAATGATGGCAAAGATGTTTGTCATCGCAGGACCTATTATTGTCGCCGGCACGGTATCTTCGGTAGTTTCGGGCGTTATTTATTGGATTATAGGTCTTTTTAATTAGTAGGTAAAATTAAGTATGGAAATCAGAACGGAGTAAAGTGGAATAGATATGAAAGTAGGTAAACAAACGTATTTGCTTGACAACAAGGTATATATACAGTCGGCGTATTCATTGGCAGGACCGTAT
Source organism: uncultured Christensenella sp. (assembly GCA_910578245.1). Classification (GTDB taxonomy): domain Bacteria; phylum Bacillota; class Clostridia; order Christensenellales; family UBA3700; genus RACS-045. The sequence goes on from CAJTPC010000016.1 coordinate 4,683, forward strand.
GAGGCAAAGGGTAACTTCAGAGATTATTTTGATTGCGTTATGGAAGACGACGAATGGAAGTGTAAGTCGCATGAAATGGCTGAAATCGAGATGCAGAGATTTGTAATAAGCGAGTGTTTGTCAAAGGTCAACGTATCGCCTTTAGATTGCGGAGCTATTATGGGCGGTGATTTGATTAATCAAATTGTGCCCACGTCATTTTCTGCAAGAGATTTTCACACTCCTTTTATGGGATTATACAATGCTTGCGCAACTTTCGGCGAAGCATTAGCTATAGGCTCAACGCTTGTGGGAGGAGATTTCGATAAGATTATTTGCTGTACGAGTTCGCACTACGCGACTGCCGAAAGACAATATAGATATCCGCTTGAACTGGGTACCCAGCCTACGCCTGAATCGCAATGGACAGTGACCGGAAGCGGAGCAGTTTTGCTTTCAAAAAAGGCAGGAGAGTATCCTCTTGTCAAGGGATATACTATAGGCAGAGTTCTAGACTTTGGCTTGACGGACCCCAATAATATGGGCGGAGCTATGGCGCCCGCGGCGGCTAATACCATTATTACGCATTTCAAAGATACGGGACGCTCTCCCGATTATTACGACTTGATAATTACAGGCGACTTAGGACGCTTTGGAAGAGAAACCTTGCATTATCTTTGCAAAAAAGAGGGGTATGAATTAAATAATCTCAACGATTGCGGAAGTATGATGTATTGCGATAAGCAAAAGGCAGGACAAGGCGGATCCGGCGCAGGCTGCTGCTCTTTGGTATTCGCGTCTTATCTATATAAAAAGCTCGTGGACAAATCATTGAAGAAGATACTATTTGTGCCTACAGGAGCAATGCTTTCCAAAGATTCGGCGCTCCAAGGCGAGAGTATTCCGGGAATTGCTCACGCAGTAATAATAGAAAGAGAGGATTGGTATTGATATGGAAATATTTTTAGGTTACGTCAAGGCGTTTGCAATAGGCGGACTTGTGTGTATGATTGCGCAAATCTTCATTAACAAGACTAAGATGACTTCTGCAAGAATACTGGTAATGTTCTTGCTTTTGGGAGTATTCTTAGAACTTATCGGAGTCTTTAAGTATATAGAAAATTTTGCAGGCGCAGGCATAACCATACCTATCACAGGTTTTGGTAGTACAATCGTCAAAGGCGCAAAAGAAGGCGCAAAAATAGGACTGTTTGAAGCGGTAACTTACGGATTTAGAAATATGGCAGGCGGATTAACAGCCGCGATATTCTTCGGTTTCTTCTTTGCATTGATATTCCGATCTCACTCAAAGAAGGCGTAAAGTGTAAATTGCAAGAGTATTTGCGCATATAATATTGTATGTGCAGATGCGCTCGTAGAAAAATCAAAGCGGTTTTAGCCGTTATAATTATTTTAGCTATCGTAATATCTTGCCTGTTATATTTTAGAGGTAACTTGGTTGAGTATGTAGATAAATACGCGAGCGCTTTAATTACAACAAAGGTTGTGGATATTTTCAACAGTTCTACTACTGAAGCGCTAACGGGTGAAATGTTTCAAGACAAAGATAATTTTTACGATATAAGATACGATAATGACGGCAACGTCGCCTTGATCAGCGGAGATATGGTCGTCATTAACGCGCTTATGCGCGACGTCGCTGCAATAACGCAGAGAGAAGTAAATTTGCTTTGCGAGAGCGATGACGTGCAAGTTCCGTACAGCAGTATTTTGGGAAGCGTTGTTATTGCCAATTACGGCGGTAAATACTCGCTTAAACTTGAAAATGTAGGTAATATACAGTGTAATTACCGAACTACGTTTGAGAGCGTGGGGATAAATCAAACTCTGCTTTGTATGTATATCGACTTGTTTGCGGATATAAGCGTTATGTTGCCTTTAAGCGTTAAGAACGTAAAAGTTCAAAATTCCATGGTTGTATATCAAAATCTCATAGTAGGAAAAGTGCCGGAGTTTTATTTCCAAAACGGAATGGGAAATTCTCTTAAACTTTAATACCTATCCAATTATCAATATAAAACATCATAATAAGAATTATAATTAACGTTATGTGAGCAAAACACTTGCTTTTGCCTTATTTTAATGCTAGAATATCATTATAAACGTTGAAGAGGAGCGTATCCCCACAAAGACGAGCGACAGAGATTTTGCCTCAATAGGCTGAAAGGGCAAAGGGTTGGTCGGGGAGAATTCGCCTTGGAGTTGTTTTGTTGAGAATGTAGGCAAAACCGTCGGTGACGTTATAACCAAACGAGGTCATTAAATCTTTAATTGCGATTTATTTTAATGACGAATTTAGGTGGTACAGCGTTAAATACGCCCTAATCAATTTAGGGGCGTATTTTTTTATAAAAAGTGAGGTAAATATGAAAGAAAAGATTGCAAAACTTATCGAAGAAGCAAAGTTGGCTATAGAACAAAGCCATACTCTTGCATTTATCAACAACGTCAAAGTTAAGTATCTTGGCAAAAGCGGAGAGTTGACTGGGCTTTTGAGAGGTATGAAAGATATTCCTCAAGAGGAAAGACCGCTTGTTGGTAAATACGTCAATGAAGCAAGAGATATTATTACTCAATTGACGGAAGAGAAAACTAAAGAGCTAACGCAATCGGAGATTGATGCCAAAATGCTTGAAGAAGGCGTAGATATTACTCTTGACGGCAAAGGCGAAGAAAGAGGAAGTTTGCATCCCTGTACGTTGGTGACCAACGAGGTTTTGGATATTTTCACTTCATTGGGATTTACTCTCGGTCAAGGCCCTGAAGTTGAGTTTGACAAGTTCTGTTTTCAAATGCTCAATATTCCGCCCGACCATCCGGCAAGAGATATGCAAGATACTTTCTATATTACTGACGATATACTTTTGCGTACGCATACGTCTTCTATGCAGACGCGTACTATGATAAATACCAAACCGCCGATTAGAATTGTTTGTCCGGGAAAGGTATATAGACCTGACGACGATGCCACGCATTCGCCGATGTTCCAACAAATCGAAGGACTTGTCGTGGATGAGAAAGTTACGCTTTGCGACCTCAAAGGACTTTTAGAAACATTTGCGCAAAGACTGTTTGACAAAAAGACAAAGGTTAGATTCCGTCCGTCATTCTTCCCATTCACAGAGCCTAGCGTGGAAGTGGATTTGACGTGTTCGGTATGCCACGGCAAAGGCTGTAGAATATGTAAAGGAACCGGCTTGATAGAAGTTCTCGGAGCAGGAGTGGTAAATCCTAAAGTATTGGATAATTGCGGTATAGATAGCAAAAAGTATAAGGGCTTGGCGTTCGGTATGGGCGTAGAGCGTGTAGCTATGATAAAGTACGGTATTCCGGATATGAGAATTTTATTTGAAAACGACGTAAGATTCTTAAAGGAATTTAAGTAGGAGGTAGAGGTATGAAAGTTTCATTGAGTTGGTTAAAAGATTTTGTGGATATTGACGTCACAGTTGAGAAGCTTGCGGACAAACTTGTTAGCGCGGGTTTTGAAGTTGAAGAAATTATAGATGCTAGCGCAAATATGAAAAACGTTGTTCTTGGCAAGATTGTTAAACTCGAAAAGCATCCCGATGCAGACAAATTGCAGATTTGCCAAATCGACGTCGGCGCTAAAGACCTCGTGCAGATCGTAACGGGCGCGCAAAACGTAGCAGAAGGCGATTTGGTGCCTGTGGCTTTGGATAACTCCTTGCTTCCTACTGGACAAGTGATTAAAAGCGGAAAGTTGCGCGGTGTGCCTTCCAACGGAATGTTATGCTCAGGCGAAGAATTGAAACTCACTGAGGAGGAATATTCAGGAGCAGGCGTAGACGGAATTCTGATAATGAATAAAGAAAATTATCCGCTGGGAACGGATATGAACGTAGTGCTTGGTAACGATGACGTAGTACTTGATATTGGTATTACTGCCAATAGATCAGACTGTAACAGCGTGTTGGGTATAGCTAGAGAAGTAGCTACGGTACTCAAAAAACCGTTGAAAATGCCCGAGATATATTTTGAAACCGATAAAAGTATTAAAGTAAGCGATTTTGTTGACGTAGACGTGCAGGATAAAATGCTTTGTCCTAGATATATGGCTGGCGTTGTAAAAGATATAAAGATTCAAAGCAGTCCAGAAATTATTCAAAAAAGACTCAAGTCTGTAGGTCTGCGTCCAATAAATAATATAGTAGACGTAACAAATTACGTCTTGATTGAGATTGGTCAACCTATGCACGCTTTTGATAGGAACTATTTGCAAGGCAGTAAAATAATTCCTAGAAGGGCAAAAAATGGCGAGAAGATTGTAGCTCTCAACGAGAAAGAATACGAACTTGACGATACCATGCTTGTCATCTGCGATGCAAAAAAGCCATGCGCAGTTGCGGGAATTATGGGCGGACTCAATAGCGGTATCAATGAAAATACCGATACTATTGTCTTTGAGTCGGCTAAATTCTTGAGAGATAATATCAGAAGAACTTCAAGGAAATTGAATTTGCGTTCGGATTCGTCATATAGATACGAGAGAGGTATTGACTTTGATTCTCAAAGATTGGGCATTATGCGCGCTTTGACTTTAATTTATAAATACGGTTGGGGCAAGATTGCCGATGGAATTATTGACAGGCTTGCTCAAGAACTTAAGCAAAACGTTGTTGTTACAAGCGTTGAAGAAATCAACGGCATCTTGGGAATAGCCGTACCGTCTGAAATAGTATTGGAGATACTCAACAGTTTGCAAATTGAAAGCAGTATCGATAAGGACGGCAGACTTACTTGCGTATGTCCTGCTTTCAGAGATGACATTGAGAATGCCAATGACCTTGCTGAAGAAGTAATTAGACTTTATGGATACGATAAAGTCACGAGTACTTTGCTTAAAGACGGAAATCAAACTCTTGGCGGTAAAAATCGACAAGAACAGAATATCGATATCTTAAAAGATATATGTGTAAGCCGTGGAATGAGCGAAACTTTGACGTATTCGTTTACTACGCCCAAGTGCTTTGATATATTGAAGTTAAAAGAAGACGACTGTAGACGAAATTGTGTCAAACTTCTTAAACCGCTTGGCGAAGATTTGTCTATAATGCGAACAACTTTGGCTTACAGTATGTTATCGACGCTTGCAAGTAATTTCTTGAAAAGCAATAAAAAGGCTAAATTGTTTGAAATTGCCAACGTATATCTACCCAAAAAGTCGGCTGCGGAACTTCCTACGGAAGTGAATATGCTTGCTTTGGGCAGATACGGCGAGGGCGAGGACTTCTTTACTATGAAATGCGTAGTCGAGATAATACTCAAAAAGTTTGGAATCAAGGCAGAATATAAGAGAGCTGATATTACTTATCTTCACAAAGGTAGGAGCGCGGACATATACGTGGGTAATAACGTAATTGGATACTTGGGTGAAGTGCATCCTGAAGTCGCAAAGAGTTTTGACGTATCGGAAAGAATGTATATTGCCGAAATTAACGTTGATATGCTAAATAAGCTCGCCGATTATAGTTATACGTTTACGGCGATATCCAACTATCCGCCGATTGAGAGAGATATTGCAGTCATAGTTGATGAGGACGTTATGGCGGGAGATTTGCTTGCCTGTGTGAGAAAAGGCGGTGGCAATTTGCTTGTAGATACGAATGTATTTGATATTTACCGTAACGAACAATCGCTTGGTAAAGGTAAGAAGAGCGTGGCTATCTCTTTAGTTTTCCGATTGGCGGACAGAACGTTGACTGACGATGAAGTAAATGCCAAGATCAATAGAATATTGACCAAACTGTCAAGCGAATTTTCGGCAGTTCAAAGATAAAAAATGTTGGAAGTATTAGCTCCGGTCGGAAATATTAGTTCTTTGAAAGTGGCAATATATGCCGGCGCAGACGCGGTGTATTTGGGGCTAGACTTGTTTAATGCCAGAATTAAGGCGGATAATTTCAATAAGGACAATATAGCTTATTGGGTCAACTATTGTCATTTATTTGGAGTTAAGGTATATTTGACGTTTAATACCAATATCAAGCAGTCTGAGAGAGAAGTTTTTGCCGAATATGTGGAAATATCCGCAAAAGCAGGCGTAGACGCATTCATTGTTACGGATCTCGGCTGTCTTGATATACTTAAGCAATATGACGTTCCGTTGCACGGAAGTACGCAAATCGGCGTACATAATCTTGCAGGCGCGAAAGTGCTGGAAGATCTTGGCTTTACAAGAGTCGTTCTTGCAAGAGAAACGTTGAGTTGCGACATTGCGGAAATTAGAAATAATACTAAATTAGAAATAGAGCATTTTGTTCACGGCGCTTTGTGCGTAAGTTTTTCAGGCGCGTGTCTTATGTCTAGTATGATGAGCGGTGACAGCGGTAATCGCGGGCGTTGCAATCAGCCTTGTAGATTAAAGTATTCGTCTGATTTTTCTTCAAAAGAGAGTTATTTGTTATCGCCAAAAGATCAATGTTTGATAGACAAAGTCGGAGAGTTGGCTAAACTTGGAGTTGATAGCCTAAAAATCGAGGGTAGGCTCAAGCAACCGCACTATGTTGGAGAAGCGGTTGCGCAATACCGTAAGGCTGTCGATAACATATTAAAAGGAAATAGCGGGAAAATTGACTATGATTCTCTCAAGAGCGCATACAATAGAGGTAATTTTACACTTGGATACAATTATGAAGGCTCTAAAGATATTATTTATGACAAAATCAACGGAAATATCGGATTAGAGGTAGGAAAGATTGTATCGGTATCAAACGGAAGCGCTATTCTGGAATTGACAAGAGAGTTAAACAAAGGCGATGGAGTAAAGATAATACGCGACGGAGAAGAATTGGGGGGATTATCAATAACCAATATTGAGAAGTACGGTAGAACGTATAGAATAAAAAATTTAGGCAATTATCCTGTGGGAAGTAAAATACACCTTACGTTAAGCGATAATCAGTTGGATAAGTATAAAGAAGTTAGTCCTAAATTATCCATAAAAATGCAATTTAAGGCAAAGCATGGCGAAGAGGTAACTTTAAGGGCAATATATGGAGATAATCAAGTAGAGATCAGAGGCGATATACCGCAAGAAAGCATTTCTCAATCTGCAAATTATGACAGCGTGGCTAAACAGCTTTTGAGATTGGGGGATAGTAACTTCATTGCGAATCTTGAAGTTGATATTGAAGATAATCTTTTTATTCCCGCGTCAACTCTCAATAATTTACGCAGAAAAGCAATAGAAAAATTGAGCAATGAAATTATAAACCTATATAATTTACATAGGCAAAGAGCGGAGTATTCCAACGCTTTGGAATGTTATTACGATAAAGTAAATAATGTAAATAAAGATTTGTTGTTTGTGGAAATGGACATCAATAATGATAGTATCAAGGTGATTAAAGACTTGGGATGTAAAATCAACTTGGTAATCAATCCTAGCAATAATATGTCTAAAATTAGTCAAATTATTACAAATATTGATTTAATTAAGAATTATGTAGAAAATATATATCTAAAATTGCCTAGAGTAGCTAGAGGAAAAGACTATCAAATGATTGATAATTTACTTTCAAAATGTCTAGATAAATACGACGGAATATTAGCAGATAATTTGTACGGCGTATATCTTGCAAAGAAATATGGAAAGTCGCTTATTGGCTCAATAGGTTTGAACGTATATAATGAGAACTACTCAAAAATAATAGGGCTTGACTATTATATTAATTCGATTGAGCTGACAAATAAGGAGATTGCAAATAGCGGTATGGTGTACGCTTACGGAAGATTGCCGATAATGACTCTATTGCATTGTCCGATTCAAGTAAATACCCGTTGCGATTGCAGTAATTGTAAGTACTCGGGGGAATTTAGTTATTATGATAAAAGGGGCGAGTACAAAATCGAGCGAGTGAAACTTGCCAACTGTCAATTTATTTTATACAACCAGCAAATTGTTGATATTAGGAATAAAATATCAATAGTTAAAGGGAATTATTATCTAAATTTGCTAAGCTGTAAAAATGACGAAATTAGCGAAATAATTGAAGATTTTTCAAAAAAATGTGGCAAAAGTGTCGATAATTCAACGTATGGACATTTATTTAGAGGGGTAAAATAAGTATTATGGCGAAGTTTATAAATAGAAAGAGTCTAAAGATATTAGAGTATGACAAGATACTTGCTCAGATTGCCAATCACACTTCGTCCGTTATTGCTAAAAATACTGTTTTATCCATAAAACCGTGCGTAAATTTGAGCGAAGCGCAATTTTTGTCGAATTTAACAAAGCAGGCGTATGAAATTTTGTTTGACCATCTGATTGCTCCTACGTTTGCTGTCGATGAAATGGAAGATATTTTGGACAATGCAAGCAAATTTATGACGCTTTCATGCGCAGATATAATAAGAGTGGGCAGACTTCTCCGTACATCGAGGCTAGTCTATAATTCTATATATAAGATAAATTCGCAAAATATCAGTGATATGAAAGCATTAATCAACAACCTATATATTGATAGCGAACTGGAAAATAGTATTTATGAAAGCATTTTGGGCGATAATGAGGTGAGCGATAACTCTTCTCCTGCGCTTAAATCTATAAGACAGAGTATTAAGGCTTGCAACGATAGGATAAGACAGAAACTTAATTCTTATATGACTTCATCTGATTTTAGTAATTATCTGCAAGACAATTTAGTCACTATGCGCAATAATAGATACGTTGTACCCGTCAAGAGCGAATACGTTCGTCAAGTTAAAGGTTTGGTACACGACCAGTCGGCAACGGGCGCAACGGTATACATTGAGCCAATGGCTATAGTAGAGATGAACAATGAACTTAGAGGCCTATGCGCAGAGGAAAATAATGAAATCGGACGCATTTTGCAATATTTTTCTCAAAAAATTACTTATTCGTGCGATAATCTAAAGCTGAGTTACGAAAACGTTGCGTATATAGATAGCATTTTTGCAAAGGCTAGGTATTCGCAAGAAATAAAGGGTAATAAAGTCGAACTAAACGATGATGGCGTAGTTGATATTATTGAGGGACGACATCCATTGATTGATAAGCAAAAAGTAGTGCCTGTGTCGATTAGTTTGGGAAATGAGTACAATACACTACTTATCACCGGACCTAATACCGGCGGTAAGACAGTGTCTTTGAAATTAGTGGGGATACTTTCCCTCATGGCTTCATCGGGTATTTTTCCGCCTTGTTCGCCAGATAGCAAACTCGCTGTATTTGAAAACGTTTTTTGCGATATAGGCGATGAGCAAAACATAGAGCAAAGTTTATCAACATTTTCATCTCACATGACAAATTTGATTTATATTTGTAATCACGTTACGCCAAATTGTCTGCTTTTGTTGGACGAGTTGGGCGGGGGTACTGATCCTGTAGAAGGTAGCGCTTTGGCGATAAGTTTGATTGAGTTCTTTAAGAATAAAGGGTGCAAGACTATTACTAGTACTCATTACAGCGAACTTAAAGAATATTCTCTTATTACCGAAGGTATTGCCAGCGCCGGCATGGATTTTGACCCAAATACCTTTGCCCCTACTTACAAGTTGATAATGGGACATAGCAGTTCGTCTAACGCATTGGAAATTGCTGCCTCGTTGGGACTTAATAAACATATTGTCGAAAGCGCAAGAAGTAGACTGAGTAAAGAAAAAGTCGCATTTGACAACGTAATTAAAGGCGCGGAGAAATCGCGACGACTTGCGCAGGAATATGAAGAAAAAGCAAAAGAAAACTTCTTAATATCCGAAAAATTAGCGCTTGATGCAAAAAAATCCTTAGAAGATTTGAATATTCAAAAGCAAAGACTGGAAGAGAAGATGAAAAAGGGCGCTAAAGATTTGCTCTCGGATTATCTCGAAGAAGCGGACGAATTATTGGAAGAAATAAAAGAAACAATCAAGCGAGGGGACGAACAAGCGCTCTTTGAAGCAAGAAGATTGAGGAAAAAACTTGGCGATATTAAGATTGAAGAGCAAAAACCAAAGAGAGAATTTACTCCTGTGGAGGGAAATATCGAGGTGGGCGATACCGTATTTATCGAAAGTCTAAATAATCAAGGCGAAGTTGTCGGGATAAACCAAAAGAAAAAAGACTGTCAAGTAAAAGTCGGCATTTTGACGACTACTATCAAGTTGTCCGATTGTCAAAAAATCGTTGTGGAAGATAAAAAAGAAAAGGTAAAAATTACTGTAAGTAAAGAATTCTCCAATAAGGCTTTCAGTTTTGAAATAAATTTAATAGGTCAGCGAGTTGACGAGGCGCTGTATAATCTTGACAACTATATAAGCGAAGCGATTATGCATAATTGCAGTGAGATTCGAGTTGTGCATGGAAAAGGAACGGGTATTCTGCGAAAAGCGGTTCAAGATTATCTTAAGACGTCGCCGTCAGTGGAGTCGTTTAGGCTTGGGAAGTATGGCGAGGGAGAGAGCGGAGTAACTATTGTTACGCTAAAATAAGTCTTATGGAAAACGTGAAATACACCTTAAATTACAGTAATGACGATAAAAAACTTATAAAGGTTCTCTGCCTTGGATTTTGTATATTGCTTGATTTAATAGTTTTGGCGGGCGTGATTGCTTGTTTTTCAACAAAAAAATATCTTGATTTAATAATCTATGCAATAATTTTTGCGATTGCTATAGCAATAAGAATTGTGACTTTGTTTTTAACGTTTGAAATAAGTATTAGCTTTCAAAACGGAAATATTTCTATAGTTAAAAAATATCCGATGAAAGAAATATCGCTCTATTATGGAAATGCTAATCAATTAAAACTAATAGATTTTAATTTATTTGAAGACGTCAACCGTAAAAAATACGTCAGGTTGTGTTCGAAAAGTTGCGAAGAAGGCGTATATATGGTAGAATTATACGAAAGAAAATACTTAATTTATATAGACGATTACTTATTTTCGTTAATTGAGGTGAATAGTGATTTATCTTGACAATGCGGCTACGACAAGATTGGATGACGGCTGTTGGGAAAAACTTAAACAATATAATAACCAAGAATTTTACAATCCGTCGGCGCTTTATCGTAAGGCTATGGAAGCTAGCAAGGCGATTAGGAGCGCAAGAGAAGTTATTGCAAAATCTTTGGGAGCTAAGAGTGAGGAAATTATATTCACAGCGTCCGGTAGCGAAGCCGATAATATTGCTTTGCTATGTTCGCTTAAAGCAAAAAGCGGAAAGGTTATAGTCGGCTCTAGCGAACATAGCGCAGTGTATAACTGCGCGTTAGAGTTGAAAGTCAGGGGTTATGACGTTAATTTCGCTCCATGCGATAGGTATGGACGTACTGATATGGCAAAGTTGCAGGCTATGCTTGATGAAAAAGTCGTATTGGTGTCGATTATGCACGTTTGTAATGAAACAGGCGCGCTCAATGATTTGGCTGGTATATCCAAGTTGATAAAAGCTAAATCTCCTCGCGCTTTATTTCACTCCGATGGAGTTCAAGCGTACGGTAAGATATCTGTAGACGTGAAGTCATTGGGAGTTGATTTGTATTCGATAAGCGGTCATAAGGTGCATGCTCCTAAGGGTATTGGCGCATTGTATTGTAGGAGCGGACTTTATCTTAAAACCTTTGTGCATGGCGGCGGTCAGGAGAACGGAGTGCGTTCGGCCACTGAAAACGTACCTTCAATAATGGCGTTTGCCGATGTTGTTGACCGTAATTTCTGCAATTTGAAGAATAATTTCAAGAATGTCAGTGAGTTGAGAGATTATTTATTATGCGAGCTGAATAATAACTTTGAAAATATCAAAGTAAACACCGACATAGAAAATTCTTCACCATACGTATTTTCTTTTGCGTTCAATAGCGCAAGGGGCGAAGTCATGGTGCATTGTCTTGAAGACAAAGGCGTAATTATAGGCACGGGGTCAGCTTGTAATTCTCAAAAGTCAACTAAGAGAATACCGCAAGCGCTTGGGGTAAACGATGATTACGCCCAAGGGATGTTAAGGGTGAGTTTTAATGAGTGTAATACGAAAGCCGATGTTGATTGTTTGGTAAAGGCTCTTAGAGAGAGCTTGTCTGATTTGATAAAGTATCAAAAAACTGCGTCTAAAGACGATTGTATATTATCGAGATTAAAATTGAGGTGAAAATGGAAACTAAAAAAGTAATACTTTTGAGGTATGGAGAACTGTTCTTGAAAGGAAAGAACAGAAATCTATTTGAGAAAAAGTTGATTGAAAATATTAAAAAATCTTTGATTGGTGTCGATTATAAATTTATTCGCACGCAAAATAGATATTACATAGAAGATTATGACGCTGATATGCAACAAAATATTATTGATAGAGTAACCAAAGTTTTTGGACTTCATTCTCTTTCCGTTGCGTTAAAAGTTCAGACGAATTACGACAATCTCAAGGAGGCGGTATTGCAATTTATCCCGCAAAGCGGTACGTTTAGGGTTACGACAAAGAGGGCTGACAAGAGTTTGGACAAAAACAGTATGCAGATATCTGCAATGCTGGGCGGTTATTTGCTTTCAAAAAATTCTCAAATTTCAGTAGATCTTTACTATCCGCAAAGCGAGATATGCGTTGACATAAGAGAAAATGGATATTCTTACGTATTTTCCGATAAGATTGACTGCGCTCAAGGAATGCCAGTAGGTACAGCCGGCAGAGGTATGTTGCTCCTAAGCGGTGGATTTGATTCGCCTGTTGCCGGATATAGAATGGCAAGAAGAGGTATGCAAATATTCGGGGTTCATTACCACAGTTATCCGCATACGAGTGAAATGGCGCAACAAAAAGTCATAGATTTAGCAGGGAAATTGACAAAATATTGCGGAGATATAAAGTTATTCATAGTCAAATTCACAGAAATTCAGCAAGCAATACACGAATATTGCCGAGAAGATTATATGATAACCATAATGCGTAGAATCATGGTTGAAATAGCTGAAAAATTAGCAATAGAAAATAAATGCGGGGCATTGATAACAGGCGAGAGCCTTGCTCAAGTGGCAAGTCAGACAACAAGGAGTATTACAGTAACAAACGATGCGGTTAAAACTATGCCTATATTCAGACCGCTTATTGGTATGGATAAGTATGAAATAATGGATACCGCGGAAAAAATAGACACCTATGCAATATCAGAACTTCCTTATGAGGACTGTTGTACTGTATTTTTGCCCAAAAATCCCGTAATCAAGCCTGATTTGCAGATTGCAATAAAAGAACAGGCAAAAATCAAAGATTTGGAAAAAATGATAGAAAAAGCAGTTGAAACTGTAGAAATAATGGATATAAAACCAGAGTTTTAGCTGAATTAGAGTGTTTTCTTACTATGTACGGCGTCTGGTTGGCGCCGTAATTTTATCTTATTTTTGAAAAGGCTCCGTTTGAATTGTATTTATTTGGCGCTCCTAAAATCTCGTTTGCATCGTCATCAATATAATAAGGGATTACTGTTATAGTATTACCGAAAAAACTATCAACGTTTATTTGATAATTCGCATCGCCAAAACTGTTTTTAATATCGTACAGTAATGTTTCGCCTTTAAGGAAATCGCGCTTGTATATCTTGTAGCACAGTTTGGGATTAAGCGAAAACTTAACCGATACGTTGGAATAATTCTGCTGAAATTCCAAATTATCAACGGCAGGTCTGTCATAAGTGCTGTCAATTTCGCTAGGTAGACATTTTTGTGAAAATACGCAACTTAGCACAGCTTTTTTCGGCGCATTTTTACTTGCTAGAATTACCTCATTAGAATGTTCGTAAGAGTATTTATCTATATTAGCTTCTATAATGCCGTTGGGTATGGCAAAGTCTTTTGGAGCTTCTCTATAAAAATTATCTAAAAAGTTCTTAAACATAAGCGTTGTTGCGCCACCGCCTGTCTGCGTTGCAGGTAAAGTACCGCCTTGCCAAAATAAGAACGTGTCTTGAGAGGTGTATCCTACGGAATATATGTCGCTATTAAAGTCTTTATTTTCTAAAGAAACGGTACCTGTCTTACAAGCTACTTGATAATTTAGCGCCGACAACTTCTTTGCAGTGCCGTTTTTGGCTGTATTTACAAGCATATTGGTCATTAAATACGAGCTTTGTTCATCAAAAACTCTAGTCGATATTCTATTATTGTAGTCATATACGATATTTCCGTCTTTATCGGTTATTTGTCTGATAAACGTCGGGGAGTTGTATAGACCGTAATTAGATAACGTCGCATAACCGCCAAGTAGGTCTATCATGCTTATTCCGTAAGTCGTACCGCCGAGAGCTAAGGCGAGATTGTCGTCTTTTTCATTAGTTGCAATATTCATTTTGGCAAGATAATTACGGGACGTGGTTGGGCTTAACTGCTGAAGCACTTTGACAGAGGGGACGTTCAAAGACTTTTCTACGCAGTCGTTAATACTTGTCCAGCCATAGTACTTGTCCTTAAAGTTGCCGGGCGAGTAGTTGCCGAAAGACGTTGGTTCGTCTAGTATTTTAGTGTATGGGCTTATTAGTCCCTGATCCAGAGCCGGAGCATAGCATGCCAATGGCTTGATGGTAGAACCGACCTGTCTTTTGAATTCAAAAATATTTATATTTTCTCTCGAAGCTAAAGCCTTCACGCCCAAGGTATCGTTGTTGCAGACTATTCCTATACCGCTTGGATTATCGGAAGCAGAAGAGTAGTAAGAGTCGTTAAAGATTGACGACGTCAACTGCATTTGTGTAGAGGTATCGTAGAAAGTGGATATTTTATAGCCTCTGCTCAAGAGTGTTTTTTCGTCGATATTCAATATTTTGCAAGCCTCATACTTAGTATTGAGTAGATAAATTTTGGCTTGATTATTCTCAATTAATGCGTTTTTAATAACAATATTTGCAGTTTTATAACTATTGTAAATATTTTCGGATATTTTGCCTTGATCGTACATCAATTTCAAAACAACTCTGGCTCGCTCTATAGAATTGTCGTAATTATTGATAGGATTGTATTTGGTAGGACTTTTAACAATGCCTGCGAGCATGGCGCATTCCAAGGCGTTTAGTTCGTCAAGAGATTTATCAAAAAATCTCAAAGACGCGTTTTTAACGCCGTATTCGCCGCTTCCAAAATAGAGCATATTCAGATAATATTCCATTATCTCTTCCTTGGACAGCATTTTTTCAAGTTTAATTGCAGTTTGCATTTCTTTGAATTTTCTTGAAAAAGTCTGTTCGCTAGAGTAATATACGTTTTTGGCAAGCTGTTGAGTAATTGTTGACGCGCCTTGAGTACGATTTCCCTTAATATTATTAAGTAAGGCTCCCGCTATACGCACGTAGTCTATACCGTTGTGAGAATAAAAACGCTTATCCTCAACGGCAATGAAAGCATCGGATAAAAGTTGGGGAATTTGAGAATAATCAACGTATTTTTCGCTTTTTAGATCGGCAATAGGTCTATCTTGATTGTCGGTAATTATTAAATTTTCTTGATTTGTCTGAAGTTGCGACATATCCGGGGTATCTCCGCCAAAGTATAACGTACCGAAAAATATGCTCAAAGCCAGTAATGACATTATCATCATTGTAGCCGATATTATTGCAAATGTCTTGAATAGTTTTTTTGATACGCTGGTATTATTTTTTTTCATTATAATATTATCACTTGTCTTTTTTTTAGATTTTAGATATAATTGTTATATGCAAAAATATAAGATTATTACATATGGATGCCAAATGAACATCCATGAATCGGAAAAAATAGCAGGTACGCTTCAGTCTATGGGGTATGAAGAGTGCGATAGCGAAAACGACGCCGACGTAATCGTATTCAATACCTGCTGTATTAGAGATAACGCAGAAAAACGAGCTTTGGGCAATATCGGAGCTGTTAAGCATATAAAAAAAGCTAAGCCGGATTTGATTTTGGCTGTTGTCGGGTGTATGACCCAACAAGACGGAGCAGGTCTGAATTTAAGACAGAAGTATCCTTACGTGGATATTGTTCTTGGAACTAATAATCTTGTGGAATTAAAAAACGCTATCATTAGGATAAAAAGTTTCGGTAAAAAGAGCGTACTCATAGATACCAACGAGCGTCCCGAAGTTCTTGAAGGGGAGCTTAAATACCGTACTAGCGGTTGCAACGCTTGGTTAAACATAATGTACGGTTGTAATAATTTTTGCACTTACTGCATTGTTCCGTATGTGAGAGGAAGAGAAAGAAGCCGTAAGATGCAAAACGTTCTTGATGAGTTTAAGTCTCTTATCGATCAAGGATACAAAGAGATTACTTTGTTGGGTCAAAACGTAAATTCATACGGACATGACTTAAATGACGGAAGTAATTTTGCAAAATTACTTGAGGAGATAGCCAAAATCGATGGTAAACATAGGGTTAGATTTATGACGTCGCACCCAAAAGACCTCAATCGTGACGTTATCGATATCATTGCCGACAGCAAAAATATTTGCAATAATATTCATTTGCCGATACAGTCTGGCTCTAACAAGATATTAAAGTTAATGAACCGACATTATACTAGAGAATATTATCTAGATACGATTGACGCAATAAAGGCAAAGATACCTGATTGCGGAATTACCACAGACCTAATGGTAGGATTTCCGTATGAAGACGAAGAGGACTTTGAAGATACTTTGGATATAGTAAGAAGAGTAAAGTACTCCAGCGCTTTCACTTTTATATATTCAGTGCGTAAAGGTACAAAAGCCTCTTTAATGCCACAAATTCCGCCGGAAGTATCTAAAGATAGAATCAAGAGGCTCATAGCCGAACAAAATAAAATAACAAAAGAACTCTCAAGAGAATACGAGGGCAATGTCTACGAAGTGCTATGCGAAGATAATGCTCCTAAAAAAGTCGGCTACGTGTGCGGAAGAACCGATAGCGGTAGACTTGTTACCTTTGAAGGTAATCCTGATCTAATAGGTCAATTTGTAAACGTAAAGATAAATAAATCTCAGTCGGCATCATTGTTCGGCGAGATTGCGGAGGAATAGTATGGCGCTTTCTGAAATGATGAGATATTATCTGTCGTTAAAGGAAAAATATAAAGACAGTTTGTTGTTTTTCCGTCTTGGCGATTTTTACGAGATGTTTTTCGATGATGCGAAAATAGCCAGTAAAGAACTCGATTTGACGTTGACAGGACGGAATTGCGGACTGGAAGAAAGGGCGCCAATGTGCGGAGTGCCGTTTCATTCAGCAGACGGCTATATAGCTAAGTTGGTGCAAAAAGGTTATAAAGTCGCTATTTGCGAGCAACTTTCTGAGCCTGAGCAGGGGAAATTAGTAGAAAGAGATGTCATCAGAGTTGTTACCCCCGGTACTGTAATAGAGGATAATATTCTCGATGATAAGAAGAATAATTATTTATCGTGTATCTTTGCAAATGAAAAGTGTTACGCTTTGGCATGGATAGATGTTTCTACAGGCGAATTTAATACTATTCAGTCCGATTACGGAGATTTTTCTTCAATAGAGGACGTTTTAGCAACTTTTTCTCCTACTGAAATTATTTGTAACGAGTATGCTTATGAACGTTCTAAAAACTTGTCGGCTATAAGAATAGGCAGGCTTCCTAAATTCCAAAAATATTATGACTGGGCGTTTGAATATAAGACTGCCTACAATATGCTATTAAAACAATTCAACGTCACTACGCTTGCAAAGTTTGAGTTTGAAGATAAAAAATATGCTGTAAGCGCGTCGGGAGCGTTGATTAATTACGTTAACGAAACGCAAAAACGCTCGCTTGCGCATATTTCGTCTATCAGATACGTCCAAAACAATAAATATTTGATTATGGACGGCAATTGTAGAAGGAATCTTGAGATTTGTGAAAATACGCGCGATACATCTAAGAGAGCTACGCTTTTGTGGGTACTAGACAAGACTAAGACCAATATGGGCGCAAGATGTCTAAGAAGATGGCTTGAACAACCGCTTCGCGATAGTAAAGCTATCAATTCAAGGCTTGACAGCGTAGAGGAGTTTATAAATAATACCAGAATGAGAAGCAATCTGTCCGATGCGTTGAGCGGAATACGAGATATAGAAAGATTGACTTCTAAAATCGCTTTCGGTTCTCCCTCTCCAAGAGATTTACTTGCTTTGGGCGTGTCTTTGAAGAGCTTACCATCAGTTAAACTCATTCTTGAAAATTCCAAGTCTTCTTTACTCAAGAAAATATATGAGAATATATTCTTGCTCGAAGATATTGCAGATAAACTGACTAATGCCATTACTGATAATCCGCCGGCGCTTCTTAAAGACGGAGGATATATTCGCAATGGCTTTGACAAAGAACTTGACGAATTGAGAAACGCCGAAACAATGGGAAAAGAATGGCTAGTCAATCTAGAGAGTCAAGAAAAAGAGAGTACCGGCATTAAAAATTTGAAAGTCGGTTATAATAAAGTATTTGGGTATTATATAGAAGTAAGTAAAACCAATATAGATAAAGTTCCGTATAGATACCAAAGGAAGCAGACTTTAACAACGGGCGAAAGATATATAACGCAAGAATTGAAAGAAATCGAAGATAAACTTGTAGGAGCCAAAGATAAGGCGTTGGATATCGAAAATAGAATATTCGAAGAACTTAAACTGGAACTCGTCAAGGTTATTCCGCATCTTCAATCTACGTCAAGGAGCATTTCATATTGCGATAGTTTACTATCTTTAGCGTTGGTTGCGATATCAAATAATTACGTTAAGCCTGTAATAAATGACAAAATAGAAGGAATCGAGATTAAAAACGGACGTCATCCGGTAGTTGAAGCCTTGCTTAAAAACAATGAGTTCGTACCCAACGATACACAGCTTGACTGTTGTCAAAACCGTACTATGATAATTACCGGTCCTAATATGAGCGGTAAAAGTACTTATATGCGCCAAGTCGCATTGATAACGCTTATGGCTCATATTGGCAGTTACGTGCCTGCTAGTAGCGCAACAATTGCTATTACGGATAGAATTTTTACACGTATAGGCGCAAGCGACGACTTGGCTTACGGACAGAGTACGTTTATGGTTGAAATGGTAGAAGTAGCTACAATACTTCAAAATGCAACTTTCAGAAGCCTATTGATTTTGGATGAGATTGGTAGAGGAACATCTACTTTCGACGGTATGTCTATAGCTAGAGCAGTACTTGAAGACGTCAACAACAGAATTAGGTGTAAGACTTTATTTTCTACGCACTACCACGAACTTACGGAAATGGAGAATTCTTTAGACGGAGTAAGAAATTATAAGGTTTTGGCAAGCGAAGTTGATAAGGGAGTGGTATTCTTACATAAAATCACCAAAGGCGGAACCAATAAGAGCTTTGGTATTGAAGTCGCAAGATTTGCCGGAATACCTCAACCTGTAATTAAGAGAGCAAAAGAAATTTCTAAACTTTTAGAAAGCAATCCGCTTACGATGCAAAAGAATGCGTTTGAAGAGCATAATTTGCTGGATATGAGTAAAGACAATCAATTAAAGAGCGAAATTTTGGATATCGATGTGGAAAATTTGACGCCAATGCAAGCGTTGACAACGCTAGCTAAACTTGTTGATATCGCAAAGAAGGATTAGTATGGCAAAGATAAACGTATTAGACTCAAGCGTATTTAACTTAATTTCGGCTGGTGAAGTAGTCGAGCGTCCCGCATCTGTAGTAAAAGAACTGGTAGAAAATAGTATTGACGCAGGCGCAACGAGCATAAGTGTGGATATAAAAGACGGCGGGATATCTTCAATAGTAATAGTCGATAACGGCTGCGGAATTGATAAAGAAAATATGAGGTTGGCCTTTTTACCGCATGCAACGTCAAAACTTACAAAAGCCGAAGATTTAGACAACATAGCTACGTTGGGTTTTAGAGGCGAAGCGTTGGCTTCCGTTTCGGCGGTTGCGCAAGTAACTATGACGTCCAAGACTGTAGATGATGAAGTGGGGAATTTTATAACTTTGTCCGCGGGAAAAGTCATTGATGAGGGAAAAAGAGCTATTGCGCAAAGCACGTCAATATCAGTGGAAAACTTATTTTTCAATACTCCTGTGCGAAAGAAGTTTTTGAAAAAACCAAAGCAAGAAGAGGCAAACGTTACGGCTATAATGGTTCAACTTGCGCTTGCCAATCCCGATATCAAGTTTAGGTATACGGTCGATAATAAAACTGTTTTCCAAACCAACGGCGGATTGGAAGAAGCCGTTTACGCAGTATATAACAACGAAATCGCCAATGGTCTTTTGCCATTTGACTCTACTTATGATAATTATAGGGTTTACGGTTATACAGGCAATGCAAGTATTGCCAAGCATAATCGCAACTATCAGACGATTATCATAAACGGAAGAGTAATCACTAATCAAACAATCTCAACGGCAGTGGCTCAAGCATACGGAAATAGACTCATGACAAGAACTTTTCCCGTATTTGTTATCAATATAGTTATGCCGTTTGACGAAGTCGACGTAAACGTTCATCCCACTAAGACAGACGTAAGATTTGCCGATACTCATAAAGTATTCTCGTGCGTATATAAGGCAATTTTATCTGCGCTAACAGCGCAAGAGCAAAATCTTGTTCTGGGAAAGACAAATACCAATAATGATAAAACTATAAATGAAAGGGCTTCAGACAACCTGTCCGCGCAACAAATAGCGCCTAAAAATAACAGAGTTACGATTTTAACAAATTCTTATGATAAGAATGAAAACGTTACGGTTAATGGCAATACGAAAAATAGCGATACTATTGACGCGTTATTCAATGAAAATAGCAAACTTGATAGCAGCAAGTATCAAGCAATATTGGCTAAGCAAAAGAAAGTAGTAGAAGAGCTTAAATTTAACAAAGACCTTCCAAAAGTTAATTCAAAAGTTAGCGACAGTATGGGCGCGTCTGCGGTAGGTATTTTTAACAGTAAGCAGAAAAATACTGAAAATTTGACTAAAAACGAACCGGAAACTATTCAAGAATCTACCTTGTTGGAGATGATTAATGAACAACTTGAACAAGAGTTTAAGGTTGTAGGTCAAATTTTCAACACTTATTTGATAGTAGAAAGCGGAGGTTTTGTTTACTTTATCGATCAACACGCTTGTCATGAAAGATTGATTTATGACAGACTTTTGGACGAAGTCAATTCCGATAGCGTTGGAGTTCAGTATATGCTTGTTCCATTCATTCTTGACTGCAATAACGCGCAGTATGAATATATATGCGCGATTCAAAATAATTTGAAAACGTTAGGTTTTGATATCGAAGAATTCGGAGGATTGAGTTTTAAGGTTAATAGCGTACCGCATTTACTTAACGATATCAATCTTGCAATATTCTTTGACGAACTTTTTGCGGAAAGACAATCTGCCATTAACCTAAAAAATGCCGACTTGATAAGAGATAAATTGGCGCAAAAGGCTTGCAAATCTGCTATAAAAGCAGGCGCGCAACTAGATAACGAACAAATTAAAACTTTGCTTGCCAGTATGAAGAACGGTATTCCATTGCAGTGTCCGCACGGTAGACCTGCTGTGCTAAGCTATACAAGACATGACTTCGACAAACTTTTCAAGAGGATAATATGAGTAAAATCATATTAGTAGTAGGCGCTACGGCAAGCGGTAAAAGTCAAATTGCCGTCAATCTTGCCAAAAGGTTCAACGGAGAGATAGTATCCTGCGACAGTATGCAAGTATATAAGAATATGGATATAGGTACTGCCAAAATCACTTTGGAGGAGATGCAAGGCATTAAGCACCACTTAATTGACGTAGTAAATGCCGAGAGTGATTTTAGCGTCGGAGAATATACTGTTATGGCAGACGAAGCTATTGACGATATATTGTCAAGAGAGAAAACTCCGATAGTTGTAGGCGGTACGGGACTTTACGTAGACGGAATATTATATCCAATGACTTTCGGTGGAGATAAAAATATTCTAATACGACAAGAGTTAGAAAAAGAACTTGAGTTATACGGAAAAGAATATATGCATGAGTTGTTGGTCAAAATTGATCCTTATGATGCAGAGAAAATTCATCCTAATAATGTAAAAAGAGTTTTGAGGGCCTTAGAGATTTATAGAACTACCGGAAATTGCAAATCAAATATGCAGGAGAAAAGCAAAAATCTAAAGTATGACGTCTGCATGATTGCTTTAGATTTGGATAGAAATATTTTGTATAAGAGAATAAATGAAAGAGTAGATAAAATGATTGAAGCAGGACTCTTAAATGAAATTAAATTTCTTTTATCCAAAGGAATTGGTTTTGAAAAACAAAGTATGCAAGCAATTGGATATAAAGAATTCAAAGAATACATGAGTGGAATAAAAACGCTTGAAGAAACTGTTGAAGCTATAAAACGCAATTCAAGGAATTATGCTAAAAGACAACTTACTTGGTTCAAAAAATATGATTTTGCTAAATGGTATTCTCCCAATGACAATATCGGTATAGAAAAAGAAGTTGAATCGTTTTTAGAAGGAGTGTAATTATGAATTTCAGTGAAGAAACTAAAAAAATTATAGCGACTGCGCAAAAGAAACTTACTAATGCATTTGAAGAGGTTGACGAAATTGCAACTTATAACCAAATGAAAGTGCTTGAAGCATTTCAAAATAACAACGTTGGGCAAAGACATTTTGCGCAAACTAACGGCTATGGATACGATGATATAGGCAGAGATACGCTATGCAAACTATTTGCTCAAATATTCGGCGGTGAAAAGGCTATCGTATCACCGCTTATTGTCAGTGGCACGCACGCTTTAACGTTAGCTCTTTACGGAGTTTTGAGACCTGGGAATGAAATGTTGGCAATTACAGGTAGTCCTTACGATACATTGAAAGAAGTTATAGTCGGCGAAGGCATCGGTTCGCTTAAGGACTTTGGCATAAAATACAGTCAAATTTCGTTAAAAGACGGAAAAATCGATATTCAAGCAGTTCTTAATAATATAAATGAAAATACCAAGTTAATTTTCATTGGAAGGTCAAGAGGTTATGAGTGGCGAAACGCCTTGACTGTCAATGATATTGCATATGCCGTGAAAGAAATAAAAAAATCTTATAACGATATTTGCATAATGGTGGATAATTGCTACGGAGAATTTATCGAGAAAATTGAACCTACTCAAGTTGGAGCGGACATCATAGTAGGGTCTTTAATTAAAAATCCGGGTGGAGGTATAGCTCCAACCGGAGGTTATATCTGTGGAAAAAGTCAATACGTTGACCTAATTGCAGGAAGATTTTCTTCGCCGTCAATAGGGATGGAAGTTGGTTCGTATGCTTACGGATACAAAGATTTTTATCAAGGAATATTTATGGCTCCGCATACTGTAGCTCAAGCTGTAAAAGGTTCAATGCTTGTGGGACAGGTATATAGCGATTTAGGTTTTGAAACAATGCCTTTGTCAGGAGAAACGTGCGGAGATATTATTAGGTCTATTAAATTTGATACTCAAGAACAGCTTATTGATTTTTGCAGAGCAATACAAGAAGCGTCGCCTATAGACAGCAACGTCGTGCCGTATCCATGGGATATGCCGGGGTATGAACACCAAGTAATTATGGCGGCGGGCACTTTCGTTGCGGGCGCATCCATTGAATTATCTGCGGATAGTCCTATAAAAGCTCCATACATAGCTTACTTGCAAGGAGGATTGACCTATGAACATGTAAAAATAGCTTGTATGTATTGCGTAGAGAAGTTATTGTTTAAGAATAATTAGTTTATTAAATTGTATTTATATATAAAAAATAGAAGGTTATGACCTTCTATTTTGCTATTATACTATTGCAAAACTATTACCAGATTTTATTGCGCATAAGCCCTACGGCAAGTCCTAAGATTCTGAACTCTCTGTCAGAAGTTACAATAATATCACTCATCTCGTCATTTTCCGGTTTTAATCTTATATAGCTACCGCAATTATAAAATCTCTTAAGCGTAACTTCGTTATTATCAATTTGCGCAACTACAACGTCGCCATCTTTAGCAACGTTTTGCTGTTTAACAAGTACCAAATCTCCGTTAAGTATACCGATATTTTTCATACTTTCGCCCTTAACGTTGAGCAAAAACATTTGACCTCTGCAGTTAAAATAATCGCTAGGCACTGTGTATGACGTATCGTTTTCAACATCGGCAAAGAGAGGCGCTCCGGCCGCAACATTGCCAAGCATAGGTATTGTTACAAGATTAGAAAAAACTTCTTTAGAATTTACTATATTATTTTCTTCAATTTCGCTTACTACTGATATATTATTATCTATAACGGAATTTGTAGATGTCTTGTTGACTATCTCGATTGCGCGATTTTTATTGTCGCCTTTACGAATTTCACCTTGTTCTTCTAATTTGCCAAGATAATACTGAGCAGAAGCCGTTGATTTGAAACCAACGTTATTGCAAATTTCTCTTACAGTTGGGGGATAACCGTTTTTATCTAAAAAAACTTTGATAAATTCAAGAGTTTTAATACATTTTTCTGCAGTCTTTTCAATAGTTTTGCTTTTTGCCATTATTAAGTTTTCCTTCGTAATTAGTCTTTGTAAAGAAATTTTAGCACAAATGTTCACATAAATGCAAGCGTTTTAACTAAATAAATGAATATTTGTTTATATTTAATTATTTAAGATATGCATTTCAATGCAATTCCACGTTTCGCCGGAGCAGATATATTGTTCTGTTAAACCTGTTTCGACAAAGCCGCACGATTTATAGCACTTATAAGCGTTTAAGTTGTTTTCAAATACTCCCAAAGTAAGTTCGTCTGCTTTTAATTTGTTAAAAGCGTAATCTACTGCGCAACTTACCATTTGTTTTCCTATGCCTTTACCTCTTAATTTTTCGTCTATTATTACAAATCCAAGTCTTAAAACCGTTGTATCGTTTTTGTTTGGATATCTTAACGTAAAATGACCAATTGCATTGTCAAAAGCGTCTATAGCTGTAAAGATAAGCATATTTTCTCCAAATTTGTGATAAAAACAATTTATATCGTCTGCGGAAATGGGGAAGCTTGGATATCTATCTGCGCTCCATTGGTGAAACGCGCGTTTGTCTTTAATCCATTTTATTATTTCATCAGCATCTTTTGGAATGTACTTTCTTAAAATCATATTATTGCTGTTCTTCATCTTTATGTCTTAACGATACTTTATTTGCTGCAGCGCGCTTTATGTCATCGCTTATTGCCGCGTAGTGTTTTTTAGTAGTATTTATGTCTTTATGTCCCAAAACTTCCGCGACTACATATATATCGTTTGTTTCCTTATATAGATTAGTACCGTACGTGCTTCTCAACTTATGCGGAGTAATATGCTTGAGCGGTGAAGTAATACTTGCGTACTTTTTGACAAGTTTTTCTACGGCGCGTACGGTTATTCGTTTATTTTGCAAAGAAACAAATAGTGCCGGCTCGTTATCAAGTAGAGGATTCTGAGCTCTTTCGTCAATATAATCGTCCAAAGCCTGTCTAACTTCGTCAGAAAAATAGAGTATCGTTTGATTTCCGCCTTTTCGAGTGATTTTGAAACCATTTACGTCCATATCAAGATCGTTCATATCAATGCCGACAAGCTCGCTTATTCTTATTCCGGTGCCTAAAAACAAAGTTAAGATGGCAACGTCGCGTTTTTTAGTCTTTCCTTGAATTGATCTTTGGCGCTCCGTTAGACCTTTTCCGTCTTCGACATTATTTAACAAGGCGCTGACTTCATCTGTTTCAAGCCTTATAATAGCTTTATCGTGTAGTTTGATGCTCAATACTTTAGACGCAGGATCAGACGGTATGCGATCCTTATTGTAATTATGTTTGAAAAAAGACTTTATAGTAGCCAATTTACGAGCTTTTGTTTTTTCCGTATTACTGTATCTAACTCCATCGATTTCAAAAGCAGTTAAATAGTTTAAGAACATCTCTATATGAAAGGTTTCTACAAGTTTTAATTGATCATATCCAAAAAGTCGTACGTCTTTAATTTCAATAAATTCAGCGCATTCTGTGCATAGAAATCTAAAGAATATTTTTAGGTCTTGAGCATAAGCCAAGCGGGTGAGTACTGAAGTACGAGGCTCTATACCTAAAAAAAATTCACTACATATTATCGGCAATTCTTTTATGAGTTGTCTTAACTTAATATTATTATCAAAATTTCTTTGATCAAAATACGAGTTTTCTGCCATAAATGTATTATAACATAAATGCTCTTAATAGTCAATTATCAGATTATTTAATAAAAATTTTGAACCAATCTCAACGCATATGTGATTTACTCATTATTTTTCTTAAATTTGCTGATTATTTTATAAAATAACTTTA